>DWWG01000106.1 GCA_019119875.1 Candidatus Dietzia intestinigallinarum
GGCGAGGGGTCCGTCGGTCTGAGGCCGGCTGGAGTGCTGTCGGCCGGCCAGCCCACGATTGGCGGTGGCTTCGCGGATCCCGGGGACCGAGGCGGGGATGACGACGGGGCCGCCGAGCTCGGGGTCCAGGATCATCGCCGTGGGCGTCTCCTCGGAGCCGCGGTTGATGCTGCGGCACAACTCGTAGGCGTCCTCGTCCCGCCAGATATTCACCCAGTGAACCTCGAGCCCCTCACGAGTGGCACGGCGGCGCAGTGCCGAGGAGTAGGCGCAGCCCGGACGCCAGAGCACCACGACGGCGTTCTTCGAGGCCGTCCGCACCGAGTGGAGGGGCTCGTGACCTGTGGACCGCAGCGGCGAGTTCCACAGCGCGACGAAGGCGGCCACGACGAACACGACGCCGGCCAGCAGGGCGCCGTGCCCGAATCCCAGGATGGTCAGGGCGATGGCGCACCCGAATGCCAGCACGGCGGCGGAGCCGAGCCAGTGGCCGGGGACGAGTTCTCTCCCGGCTCTCGCGAAGGGGTGAGTCACGAGCAAGACCATACGCCTCCCGACTCGACACGTGTGGGCGGCTCCGGAATTCTCATGATCCGGCAACGACTCTCCTTCTTCGACTATGTCGAAATCCACAGCGCACGCTCGCGGTAGCGTCAGACGCATGACCGAGACGCCGCAGGCCCCCGCAGCGCCCTCGACCGGGACCCGGAAAGTCCGTGACCTGAGCGGACCAGGGATCACCACCGAGTTCGGGATGGAGGGCACCGACCTGGGAATCCTTGCCCGCACCCCGTCCGGGCGCCTACTCGCCGTGTTCGGGGACACGTTCGCCGGAGCCGGCGTGGGAGCCCCACATGTGGGAAGGCCCCATCCCGGCATCGCCCAGTGCGCCCCCACCACCGACGACCGGCCCGGGCCCGGCAATCCGGACTGGCGCTCGCCGGTCGGCCTGTTCTCCGACACCTCCGACCCGGCGGACGGACTGCAGTGGGCGGAGGCGGCCGGGCCGGGCCCCCGCGACTACGCCTCCCAGCTGCTCGACTACGTGCACGGCCGCGGCTGCTCGACCGTCCTGCCGAGCGACGTGCTGACCATCGGCGACACCATGTACCTGCACGTCATGGTCAACGAGGGGCTCGGCAACGTCATCCGCACGCAGATCCACCGCTCCACCGATGACGGCCGCACCTGGGAGCCGACCGGCGCCGAGTTCTCACGACTGCTCGAGGGCGGCCACCGCCAGCTCTGGACCTGGGAGCGAGGCCACGACGGCTGGGTCTACGTCATGTCGACCGGTTTCCAGCGCGACAAGGGCGTCATCCTCATGCGCGTGCGCGAGGAGCACCTCGCCGGGGCGGACACGACCAACTGGCAGACGTTCGGCCACCACAAGGGCGAATGGGGCTGGGGCAACCCCACGACCATCGTCCTGCCCGGCCGCATCGGCGAGATGTACCTGCGCCGCTGCGAGGACTTCTGGTCCCTGACCTACTTCGATGCCGAGCACTACCGGATCGACTGCCTGACCTTCCCGGACATCGGCGCCGATCTGCTGGACCGCTCGGTGACCGGCCACACCACGCTGCTCCCGGGCAGCGCGTGGGGAGACGAGTCCGACGGCACCGACCCGTCGGCCGGGCCCGCCCGCGTGGCGCAGCTGTACGGCGGTTGCCCCGTCCCCGGATCGACCCCGGAGCAGTGGCACTTCGTCGTGAGCCAGTGGAACACTCACGACTCGGCGGCCGGGCCCGCCGGATGGCCGTACCGGTCCATGCAGTTCGTGGGAACCATCCCCCGCCCGCCGGGCCACACGGCGGCGCGGACGGCGCCCCCCACCACCACGCACGCGCGGCCGCAGGACCCGGCCCCGGGACGCTGATCCGTGCTGCAGTCCCCGAACGAGGATCGCCAGGTGACCACCTCGCAGAAGACACTCCCCCGGACCGCCCCGCCCGCCCTCCGGGGCGGTGGTCGCTGGGTCGCCGGGATCGCGGTCGGCGTGGTGGTCTTGGTCGCGAGCTACCTGCTCGCCGTGTGGACGCGCACCGGCCAGGCCGTGGAGAACGCCGCGCTGCGGGGCGCGGACCAGGTCGCCGCTCAGGACGCGGTCGAGGCAGGCGAGACCCTCGGCGCGATCACGCTGGTCTCGCTCATCGGCGCCATGATCCTGGTGGCGGTGATAGCCCTCCTGCGCCGACGACTCGATCTCGCGGTGGCGGCGGTGGGGGTGATCGTCCTGGGTCAGGTGCTCACCCAGGCCCTCAAGCGGTTCATCCTGCCCCGGCCCGACCTGGTCGAGGTCGCGGGCGACTATTCACACAATAGCTTCCCCAGCGGGCACACGACGATCGCCGTGACGGTGCTGTTCGCGCTCTTCCTCGTGGTGCCGTACCGCTTCCGGGGCGTGCTGATGTTCTTCCTCTGTCCGTGGGCGATGAGCATCGGGGCCTACACCGTCACCGCCAAGTGGCACCGGTTCAGCGACACGGCCGGAGCCGTGGCGATCGCGCTGATCTGCGCCTGCCTGGCCTCGTGGTGGTTGGCCCGCCGCGGCGAGGTGCTCCGGTACGGCGGGCCGGCGCTGCCGGGGCGGGTGGCGCTGGTGGTGGTGATCGCCGTCTTCTCCGCGGTGGCGTTGGCGGTCGGCGCGTTCCTGTGGGCCGCCGGGCTGGCCCGCGGGGTGGACTTCACGGTCGCCGACCAGGTCTGGGAGTACAACGCCTACCTGGGGGCGAACGCGCTGGCCGCGGCCGTGGCCGGGACCTGCACGCTGTTGTTCTGGGGGCTGTGGCACCGTCGCGAGATCACCTGACGCGCCGCAGGTGGTGCGCCGGGTCGAGATGGGCCCAGGGCAGCGGCCCGAGCTCCCGCGCGGCCCAGGTGACCACCGCGTCGGCGTCGCGCACGTCGAGTGCGGTGGTGTCGACCTCGATCGCGTCGGGCCACGGTGCCAGTTCCGCGAGCTGGGCGTCCAGGACCTCGACCGTCGCCTCGGACGGGTCCGATCCGGTGCGGGCCCGCTCGGTGATCCGCCGCGCCAGCTCGTCGCGGTGGGCGGTGCAGGAGATCTCCACCAGTTCGGCGTGCGCGTCGGCCGCGACCGTCTCCGCCTCGGCCCGCCGCCGCGGGTCGAGCCAGGTGGCGTCCAGTACGACGCTGCGCCCGTGTGCGAGCATCCCGGCAGCTCGTGCGAGCAGCTCGGAGTAGACCGCGTCCACCGCCCCGGCCGAGTACCCGCCGGCGGTGCCGTGCCCCGCGCGCAGCTCCTGCCGCACCTCATCCGAGCGCAGCAGTTCCGCCCCGAGCTCCTGGGCCAGAGGCCGCGCGAGCGTCGACTTCCCCGATCCCGACACCCCGCCCACCAACACCAGTCGCACACGGCCCCACAGCAGCGCGTCGACGGCACGGTCCGCCAGCTCCAGCGCGCGACGGGCCTCCGCAGCGGCTACGGCGACGGCCTCGGCGTGCGCAGGGTCGGCGTGCGCAGGGCCTGAGGGGCCGGCGTCACCGGTCGGGACGGTGTCGGCGGCCTGTGCGGCGCGGATCGCGGTGACCTTGGCGCGCACGAGCGCGCGATAGCCCATGTAGTGGTGGACGAGGGACGGCGGGGCGTCGTCGCCGGAGGCCTCGCGGTAGGCCGCCAGGACGACGACGGCGAGGTCGGTCGCCCCCGACCTGTCGAGGTCCATGGCCAGGAACCCGATGTCCAGCATCGCGTCCCCGAACCGGAGCCGGTCGTCGAACTCGAGGCAGTCGATGATCCGCGGCCCGTCCTCGGTCAGGTACACGTCGGCGGCCAGGAGATCACCGTGACCGTCCACGATCCGGCCCGCCTCGATCCGGGACCGCAGCAGCGGCCCACGACCCCGCAGGTAGGCGGTGGCCAGCATCTCCATGTCGTCGACGATCTCCGGGGCGTCCTCGCCCACGCTCAGGCGACGCAGGTGCTCCAGCGATTCGGCCCACAGTCCGGCGATCACGTCCGGGTCCCCGGCCGCGTCGATCTCCGGTGTGCGGGGGCTGTCCGCGTGGAGCCGGGCGATCTGCCGGGCCACCTCCCGCACGCCCTCGGCCACGGACCGCCCGCCCGCCTCGCGCACCCGGTCGGCGTCGGAGACACCCGGGCCGCGTCCGTCGCCCACGACGTCCGTATCGCGGGACCCGCCCGGGCCCTGTTCCCGCGACCGGACGATCGCGGCGAGACTGTCCCGGTCGGGCAGCCGGCGCATCCGCACGACGTGCTCGATCACCTCGTCGTCGGGCCCCCTGACCTCCAGCACGCCGGTGTACACGTCCGGGGCGAGGCGGCTGTTGAGCTCGACCTCCCTGCGGCTCTGCTCCGCGCGCGCCCGGACGGTGCGGTTGTCGAGGAACCCGAGGTCGAGAGGTTTGCGGACTTTGTGAGCCTCGTCACCACAGAGGAAGATGAGCGCGCCGTGGGTCTCCACCACACGCGGCGGCCCCCACGACTCGCGACCCGGCCGACCGACGCTGTTCATACACCCAGCCTAGGCAGGCACGACACCCCGCGCCGCCGGTCCGGGAACCCCACCCACATCCGCGCGTGACGGAACTGTCACCTGAAGCACCACTGAAAATGTGACCCCCTGACATGTGCGGGAGTCACTTGTAGTGTCGCCGACGCACCGCGCCGCACGGCCCGCGACGACAGGCCGGGCGGCCCGGGTGCCCGCGATGAGACACATCGTGGTCGCTGCAGATCGGAGCCTAGTCAGCAATGACGAACACCCACCGCAAGACCACCAACCGGACCACCGCGAAGATCGCCGCCGTCGGAGCGTTCGGCATCGGTGCCGCCATCGCATTCCCCGGCCTCGCCGCCGCGCAGGAGGCCCCCGCGCCCGAGAGCCCCACCGCCAGCCTCTCGGACCTCGCCGGTGAGGACGGCAGCGTCGAGGGCGCGCTCGGCACCAACGTCGAGCTCGACATGGGCAGCCTCGCCTTCAACCTCAACCTCGACGCCGAGACCCCCAACCCCGGCTCCGTGGAGTTCGGCAGCCTCGGCGTCTCCCCGAACACCGGCAGCGGGCTGATCGACGGCGACTCCGGCTCGGGCGGTGACTCCGGCTCGGGCTCCGCCGAGGACGACACCGACGAGGACTCCGGCTCGCTCGACACCGGCTCACTGCCGGGCAGCAGTGACGAGGACGCCACCGACGAGACCGAGACCGGCTCCGCCACCGGCTCCTCCGACGACGACGACACCACCGACGAGGCCGAGACCGGCTCGCTCGACACCGGCTCGCTCGCCGGCCTGAGCTCCGGCGCCGACGACGACACCACCGAGACCGACACCACCGGCTCGCTCGGCTGACCCCACCCCGCGCCGACACGGCGCCACCCGGCCCGGGATCCGGACGACCGCACACGGTCGGACGCGATCCCGGGCCGTCGTGTGTCCCCCGACACCCATGGGGGATGATGCAGGGGTGACCATCGTCGTGGCCTGCGGAGCCTTCAAGGGCTCACTCACCGCAATCGAAAGCTGCCATCACGCCGCCGAGGGTGCCCGTCGGGCGCACCCGGACGCCGACGTGGTGGAGCGTCCCGTCGCCGACGGCGGCGGGGGCAGCCTAGAGGTGATGGTCGCCGGCGGAGCCCGCCCGGTGCCGGTCACCGCCTCGGGACCCACCGGCGAGAAGGTGGAGACCTCCTTCGCCGCCATCGACCCGGACACCGCGTTCGTCGAGATGGCCGACGCGTGCGGACTGCTCCGGCTCCCCGACGACATCCCGCGACCGCTCGAGGCGTCCAGCCGGGGAGTCGGCGAGGTCATGCTGGAGGCCCTGCGTTCCGGCCGCGGCAACATCCACCTGGGCATCGGCGGCAGCGCCTCGACCGACGGCGGCACCGGCATGCTGTCCGCCCTCGGCGTGCGGTTCCTCGACTCCCGCGGCAACGAACTCCCAGACGGCGGCGGCTCGCTCCTGCACCTGGACCGCGTCGACCTCGACGGACTCGACCCGGCCGTGCGGGCCGCCCGGGTCCTCGTGGCCTGCGACGTCGACAATCCCCTGCTCGGCCCGCTGGGCGCCGCCCGCGTCTACGGACCCCAGAAGGGCGCCAGTCCCGGGGAGGTCGACATCCTCGAAGCCGGTCTCGCCCGACTGGCCGAGGTCCTTCGGGCCCAGGGACTGGACGTCGACCCCGACGCCCCCGGCTCCGGCGCCGCCGGCGGCGTGGGCTTCACCGTCCGCGAACTGCTCGGGGCCTCCCTCGACCCCGGGTTCGAGGTACTCGGCACCCTGACCGGGTTGGAGGACGTGGTCTCCGCCGCGGACCTGGTCGTCACCGGCGAGGGCCGCCTAGACGACCAGACCATGCACGGCAAGACCCCGCTCGGAGTGGCGTCACTCTGCCGCACGCACGGCGTGCCAGTCGTGGCCGTGTGCGGGCGGCTGGATCTCGGGGCCGAGCGGGTGGCCGAGGCCGGGTTCGCGGCCGCCGCCGCGCTCACCGAGGTGGAGCCTGACCTCGAACGCTCCATGGCCGATGCCGGTCCGCTTCTGGAAGGCGTCGCCGCCGACGTCATCTCCCGCATCCTGCCCTGACCCCGCCGCACCGGCGACGGACCCTCGCCGTCCCCCGGCATCCACCGGACTACCCCGGCATCGTGCCCCGTCCTGCCCGCGCGCCCGGCGGACACGCCCGCCCGGCGTGGTCCATGATGGGGATTGGTCGTTCTCGAACCCGCCTCTAGGAGGCTCCTCTTGCGCAAGTGGCTCCTCGGTGCCCCGCTGGCGGCACTGGCCGCCGTGGCGGCCGTCGACCTTCGGCAGACGCGCTATCCGATCCTTCGGACCTTCCCGATCCTGGGGCACGCCCGCATGGCGTTGACCTCGATCGGCCCGGAACTTCGGCAGTACATCGTCGCCTCCAACGACGAAGAGCGTCCGTTCACCCGCAACCAGCGGGACTGGGTGTACGGCTCGGCCGAGGGCCGGGCCACCACGTTCGGCTTCGGAACGGACAACGACGTCGAGTTCGACGAGGGCTACCCGGTGGTCAAGCAGCGGACCTTCAGCGAGGTCTCCCTGTCCGCCCACATCCACTCCGGCGAGTTCCTGCCCACCCCGCCGGCCAAGATCCTCGGAGGGGCCCGGGGCCGAGCCCGCGCGTTCCGACCCGACTCGTTCGTGACGATCTCCGGTATGAGCTACGGGGCACTGTCCGCCCCTGCCGTGGAGGCACTGGGCCGCGGTGCAGCCCTGGCCGGAGCCCTGCACAACACGGGCGAGGGCGGCCTGAGCCCGTACCACCAGAGCGGTGCCGACCTGATCTACCAGATCGGGACCGCCTACTTCGGCTGCCGGGACGCACAGGGGCGCTTCGACATCGAGAAGCTGGTCGCTCTCACCGAGAAGCACCCCATCCGGGCGATCGAGATCAAACTCAGCCAGGGCGCCAAGCCGGGCCTCGGTGGACTGCTTCCGGCGGGGAAGATCACCGAGGAGGTCTCCCGGCTGCGCGGGATCCCCATGGGCGAGGACTGCGCCAGCCCGTCCCGCCACACCGCGTTCCACGAAGTCGACTCGCTCCTGGACCTGGTGGAGATCATCGCCGACCGCACCGGGCTGCCGGTGGGTATCAAGTCGGCGGTCGGAGAGACCGGGTTCTGGCAGGATCTGGCCGCCGCCATGATCCCCCGGGACCGCGGCGTCGATTTCATCACGATCGACGGTGGGGAGGGCGGCACCGGCGCCGGGCCGCTCATCTTCTCCGACGCCGTCTCCCTGCCGTTCCGCCTCGGGTTCCCGCGCGTGTACTCGATCTTCGCCGACGCCGGACTCACCGACGACGTGGTGTTCATCGGCTCCGGCAAGCTCGGCATCCCCGAGAACGCGGTGGTGGCGTTCGCACTGGGTGTGGACATGATCAGCGTGGCCCGCGAACCGATGCTGTCGATCGGCTGCATCCAGGCCCAGAAGTGCCACACCGGTGGCTGCCCGACCGGTGTCGCCACCCAGAACCCGTGGCTGGTCCGCGGAGTCGAGCCCTCCACCAATGCCGAGCGATGCGCCAACTACATCCGGGCCCTGCGCCGAGAGTTGATCAAGGTCGCGGGCGCGGTCGGCGTTCCGCATCCGTCGCTGATCGGCCCGACCGACGTGGAACTGGCCCGCGGCACACGCGACTCCACGTCACTGGCCGAGATCTACGGCTACGGGCAGGGTTGGGGCCTGCCCGGCGAGGCCGATTCGAAGGCCATCACCGAGATCATGGTCGCCAACGGAATCGCCGAATACACGAAGGCCGCCGCACCCCCCGGAGTCTGACCGGCCCAGCCCCCGTCTGACCAGCCCAGCCCCCGGAACTTGTGCACTCCGCATGCCGCTCACCTGGCACTTATGCGTCCAAAATGCGACCGAACGAGTGCACAACCGGACCGGGCGGGCTGGGCAGGCCGACGGACCGGGCGGGCGGACGGACCGGGCGGGCGGACGGACCGGGCGGGCTGGGGAGGCAGGCGGACCGGGCGGGCCAGGTGGGGCTCAGGCCTCGGCCAGGCCGGCCCGCAACAATCCGAGCTCGCGGTTGAGATTCGCCCGCGCCTGCCGCTCCCACGCATCACGGCCGGCCCGGGTCAGGTACACGGACCCACGCTCGAGCAGCCCCTCCAGCGCCGCGATCCGCCCGGACACGAACCGCTCGCCCGGCACGTGCGCGAACTCGTGCCGCACGTCCTGCGAGTAGGCGTCGTAGGTGTCCGGGTCCGAGCCCAGCACCGCCAGGTCAGCGTCCGACAGGACCGAGCCGTTGAGATCGCCCTCCTCCACCCGGTGCCCGCCCATCAGCCGCACCAGTCGCGCGACCTCCTCGACGGGCGCGGACGGATCGAGCACCTGCTCGGTCCAGGCCGCCGATTTCTCGTTGTTCTCGGACTCCGTCGGGTCGAACACCGCGGAGTGGAACCAGGCGGCCAGACGAACCGCGGTGCCGTCGAAGGCCTCGCCGTCGGCCTCCAGGGCGTCGACGGCGTGCAGGACCGCGCGCAGGTGCGTCTCGTTGTGGTAGTAGCGCTGCGGCTCGTTCCAGCGTTCCAGCAGCTCGGAGCGCAGTTCGGCGGAGAGGTACTCGACATCGACGTCGAGCGGGTCGGCGTTGTTCACTCTGTCGGTATCCATGAATGGACTCTACCGCCGGACGCCACTCCACCCGGGCGGATCGCGCCACGCCACCGGACGACCATGTCTCAGTCGTCCAGGTCGGCGCCGAGCAGGGGCGGATGCGCGTCGAGCAGTTCGAGCTCGCGCTCGTCGAACGTGCGCGCCCGCGACAGGAACCGCTTGCCCGTCGGGCTCTCGAGACTGAACCCCGAGCCCCTGCCGGGGACCGCGTCCAACACCAACTGCGTGTGCTTCCAGGTGTCGAACTGTGGGCCCGAGATCCAGACGCGGACCCGGGTCGACGACGACGACGAATTCCCGGGCGCCCCGTCGTCGTCGTCGGACTCTCCGGCCCCGTCAGGGGCACCGAGGTCCAGCACTCCCACCAGCACGTCCCGCTGCCCCACCGTGAACTCACCCTCGGTGTAACACATGGGCGCGGAGCCGTCACAGCAGCCGCCGGACTGGTGGAACATCACCGGGCCGTGCCGGCCGACGAGCTCACGGATCAGCTCGACGGCCGGCTCGGTGGCCACGAGGCGGGGCGGCAGGTCGGAGGGCGCGCCCTCGGGCGGTGTCGCCCGAACCGCGATGCGCACGCTCCCTCCCGAAGGCAGTCCGCAGACGTCGTCCATGACCTTTCCCCTTTCTGTGGCGGCCCCGGTGGGCCGACGGTTCGGGCCCGGGCCGCAGCCCGGATTCACCCGGCGATCACCGGATCAGAAGAAGCCCTGCGGCTTGCCCGAGTAGCTGACCAGCAGGTTCTTGGTCTGCTGGTAGTGATCGAGCATCATCAGGTGGTTCTCGCGGCCGATGCCGGACTGCTTGTAGCCACCGAACGCGGCGTGCGCCGGGTACTGGTGGTACGTGTTGGTCCACACGCGTCCGGCCTGGATCGTGCGGCCGGCCCGGTAGGCGGTGTTGCCGTTACGCGACCACACGCCGGCGCCCAGACCGTAGAGGGTGTCGTTGGCGATCGTCATGGCGTCATCGAAGTCGGTGAACGACGTCAGCGCCAGAACGGGCCCGAAGATCTCCTCCTGGAACAGGCGCATCTTGTTGTGCCCGCGGAAGACCGTCGGCTGGACGTAGAAGCCGCCGGCGAGGTCGCCGTCGAGCTCGGCGCGCCCGCCGCCGGTGAGGAGCTCGGCCCCCTCCTGCTTACCGATGTCCAGGTAGGACAGGATCTTCTCGAGCTGGTCGGTCGAGGCCTGCGCGCCGATCATCGTGTCGGTGTCCAGGGGGTTGCCCTGCTTGATCTTCTTGGTCCGCTCGATCGCGAGCTCGGTGAAGTCGTCGAAGATCGACTCCTGCACCAGGGCACGCGAGGGGCAGGTGCACACCTCGCCGGAGTTGAGGCCGAACATCGCGAAGCCCTCGAGGGCGGACTGGCGGTAGTCGTCGTCGGCGTCCATCACGTCGGCGAAGAAGATGTTGGGGCTCTTGCCGCCCAACTCCAGCGTGACGGGGATGAGGTTCTCCGACGCGTACTGCATGATCAGACGGCCGGTGGTGGTCTCGCCGGTGAACGCGATCTTGCGGATGCGCGGGTTGGACGCCAGCGACTTGCCCGCCTCGGTGCCGAAGCCGTTGACCACGTTGATCACGCCCGCCGGGAGCAGGTCGCCGATGATCGACATGAGGAACATAATCGACGCCGGGGTCTGCTCGGCCGGCTTGAGGACCACGCAGTTGCCCGCGGCCAGGGCCGGCGCCAGCTTCCACACCGCCATGAGGATCGGGAAGTTCCAGGGGATGATCTGGCCCACCACGCCGAGGGGCTCCTGGAAGTGGTAGGCGACCGTGTCCGGGTTGAGCTCCGAGATGCCGCCCTGCTGCGCGCGGATGGCGCCGGCGAAGTACCGGAAGTGGTCGATCGCCAGCGGGATGTCCGCGGCCAGGCACTCGCGGATCGGCTTGCCGTTGTCCCAGGACTCGGCCAGGGCGATCTTCTCGAGGTTCTCCTCCATACGGTCGGCGATCTTGTTGAGGATCACCGCGCGCTCGGCCGGGGAGGTGGAGTTCCACGACGGCGCCGCGGCCCAGGCCGCGTCCAGGGCCGCCTCGATGTCCTCCGAAGTACCGCGGCCGACCTCACAGAACGCCTTGCCGGTGATCGGGGTGACGTTCTCGAAGTACTCGCCCTTGACGGGGGCCACCCACTCGCCGCCGATGAAGTGCTCGTAGCGGCTCTCGTAGGACATCACCGCATCGGCGGAACCGGGCTGTGCGAAAACGGGCATCGTGCCCCTCCTTCTCGTCGGCGCGACCCCCATGGTCGACGCTGTGACCCAGGACACTATCCGCGCGGGGGTTGCAGCAACGTTGCACAGTCACCCGGGAGAGCCGAACACTGTCCGACCGGGCAGGCAACCACCCGTTCACCCTGCCGGAACCCACCCGTTTCCCGTCCACGGCGGCTCCGGATCGTCCTAGCGTCTGCGGCCATGGACTCCACCACGACAGCCCTGGTCGACCGACCGCCGTCGACGCACCCGGGCGCAGGCCGGGAGATCTCGGCGGTCCGCGGGGCGGCGGGCCGCCGCTTCGGCGCCTTCACCGTGATCGCCGACGAGCACCGGGTGCAGATCGGGCACGACCTCGATCACGGCAGCGTCAGCGAGGCCGTGATCCCGACGATGGCCCGGGACCTGCTCGACACCGGGGTGCTGCGCACGGTCGAGGAGTTCCACGGGGCCGTGACGGCGCTGGTGACCTCGCGGGAGGCGAGCTGGCAGGAGTGCTGGTCCGCCTACTACGCGTCCTCCATCGCCGCGCTCTCAGAGGGCCACTGCCCGTTCTCCCCGATCCACGACCGGGCCGTGGCAGAACTGGTCGGCGCCTCCGCGCTGGAGATCGGGTGCTGTTTCGGCTTCCTGTCCCTGCGCCTGGCGCGGGAGGGGGTCGACACCGTCGCGCTGGACCTGGACCCCTCGGTACTGCGGCTCCTGCGGACCTGTGCGCCCACCGACCAGGCCGCCCCTCGGCAGCTCTGCCTCGACGCCCGAGCGACCCCGCTGGTCGCCGACTCCGCGGACACCGTCTACCTGGTCCATGTCCTGGAACACCTCGACGACTCCACCGGCTGGTCGGTCGTTCTCGAGGCGCTCCGGCTGGCCCGTCGCCGACTGGTCATCGCCGTGCCGTTCGAGGAGGTGGCGGTGACGCAGTACGGACATGTCCGGACATTCGACATCCCCGCCCTCCAGCGGCTGGCCGGCCGGATCGAGCACACCACGGCGCACGGCCGGACCCGGACGCGCGTCGACGCCCACCACGGGGGATGGCTGATCGTGGACCTGTGACCCGGGCGGCGGCTCAGAGCAGTCCCTGGCGGCCGGCGACGTACACCGCCTCGGCGCGCCGGGAGACCTTGAGCTTGCGCAGGATGTTGCTGATGTGGAACTTCGCGGTGGTCGCGGAGATGAACAGCGCGGCCCCGATCTCCTTGTTGGACATCCCCTCGGCGAGCAGCTTGAGCACCTCGATCTCGCGGGCCGACAGTGCCTCGGTCGTGGCCGACCCGCCCTTGAGAGCGTCGAGAACCATCGAGGCGGTCCGCGGGTCGAACGCACTCTCGCCACGCGAGACCGACCGGACCGCGGCGACCAGCTCCGTCACGTCCACGTTCTTGACGACGTAGCCGCGGGCCCCGGCCCGGACCGCGCGCACGACGATCGCCTCGTCGAGGAATGTCGTGAGCACCAGCGGGGCGACATCGGGGAAATGCTCCCGCACCGCCGCACACACCCGCAGTCCGTCGAGCTCCGACCCGCTGCCGAGCTTGAGATCGAGCACCGCCACGTCCGGACGCGTCGACCGGATGGTCTGGAGCGCTGCGTCGGCGGTCGACGCCTCGCCCACCACCTCGAGATCCGGCTCCCGCTGCAGCATCAGGCGCAGGCCTTCCCGGAGGACCGCGTGGTCGTCCACCAGGACGATGCGGATCTTCCCCGCGCCCGCTCCGGTCGCGCTCATCCGGCCGACCGCCGCTCGGCCGGACCACCCTCGCGCGGCGCGACCACGGTGATCGCCACCCCGCCCGAGGTGGAGTCCGCGATCCGCAACCGTCCACCCACCAACTCGGCCCGCTCCGTCATGTTCACCAGTCCCTGATGCTCGGCGGTCTGATCCACCCGGGAGTCATCCAACACCCGTCGGAGGTGCTCCGGCCTGCCCTCGCCGTCGTCGGCGATCGTCAGCCCCACGGCCTCCTCCGCGAACTCCAGGGTCACCACCACCGTGCCCGCCCGCGAGTGACGCACGGCGTTCGACAGTGCCTCCCCGGTGATCCGCAGCAGCTCGTGTTCGATCCCGGGATCCGTGGGGAACTCCTCCCCCACCACCTCGACCTGCGTCGTCATGGTGGACGGGACGTGGAGGCGACACAGGTCCTCGATCAGCCGGCTCAGCCGCCCGTCGCCCATGTCGATCGTGCGCAACGCGTAGATCACCGACCTGAGCTGGTCGACCGCCTGATCGGTCAGGTGTACGGCCTGCTCGAGCAGGGGTCGCTGCTCGTCCGGCCGGTCCACCGCGTCTAGCCCCAGTTGGAGATGCATCCCGGCCCCGAGAACCAGCTGGGACACGCTGTCGTGCAACTCGCGCGCCATCCGGGACCGCTCCACGTCGAGGATGCGCTGCCTGTGCGCGGCGTCCAGTTCCCGATGTGCGATCTCCAGTTCGGAGTTGCGGCGGGACAACTCCACCACGTGACCGCGGGCCTCCTCGTACGCCTCCTCGGCGCGCGCCAGGAGCATCTCCTTGTCGCGGAACAGGACGGAGTTGTGCAGCGCGACGGCCGCCTGCCCGGCCAGGATCCGCAGGACCACGGCGTCGATGTCGTCCGGCGACCGCCCGGCACGACGCCAGGACGCGAGCCCGCCGATCACCCCACCGTGCAGGACCAGCGGGACCGTCACGGCCTCGCCACCCCCGGCCTCGGCGACCTCGGAGGTGCGGCCGCCCCGGAGCATCGCCAGCAGCGCGTTGACCACGGCCTCGGGCATCCCGCTCGGCACCGGCGCGAGGTCACGCCCCTCGAACGCGACGAACCGGCCCTCCGGGTCGATCAGCAGGTGCCGCGGTTCCACCGAGGGCAGCTGCCCGTCCCGCAGGGCCACCAGCGACCACTGGGCATCGAGTTGGTCGTAGGCGACGCGCAGGACCGACCGCATCAGCTCCTCCGGGCCCTCGGCCGTGCGCACCAGCGCGCCCGAGACCCGGTCGAGGGCGTGCATGGAGCGCCGCAGCCGCGACTCCGCGGCCCGGTACTGGTCGAAGAAGCTCCGCTTGACCGAACGCAGCCCGAGGAGGGAGTCCAGATCGGTGGGGTCGTCGTCGCGGCCTGCGCCGGGGGCCTCGGCTGGACCGTGGGTCATGACGCCTCCCGGTACAGCCGCGCGATGGTCTCGACGTCCACGGGGCGCGGGTTGGTCGCCATGCACAGGTCGGCGACCGCGTGGGTGGCCAGCACGGGCACGTCCTCGGCGCGCACGCCCAGCGCGGACAGCCCGGTGGGGAGCCCGATCGACTCGGTCAGTCGCCGGAACCGCTCCGCTACCCGGTCCGCGTTCCGCGATGCGCCCGCACCGGCGGTGACCCCGGCCGCGCGCGCGAGATCCGCCAGGCGGTCCGACGGCATGACCGACGCGTTGTAGTCCACCACGTGGGTCAGCAGCACCCCGTTGATCTCACCGTGGGAGGAGTCGTACCGTCCGCCGACCGGATGGCTCATCGCGTGGACCGCGCCCAGCACGGCGTTGCTGAACGCCATCCCCGCCTCGAGCGAGGCCAGGGCCATGTCCTCCCGCTGCCGGTCGTCGTCCCGGTCGCCGGCGGCGAGCCGGTCGAGGGCGCGCACGCACAGATCGATGGCCCGGAGGGCATGCGAATCGGTCAGCGGTCCGGCCGCTCGCGAGAAGTAGGCCTCGACCCCGTGCGAGAGCACGTCGACAGCCGTGGCCGCGCCCACCGCGGGCGGGACCGTCGCGTGCGTGGCCGGATCGATGACCGTCACCTCCGGCACCAGGGAGCGGCTCGCGATGGTCACCTTGGTGCGTCGGTCCGAGTCGTTGACCACACAGAACTGTGAGACGTCGGCGCCGCTGCCGGCGGTCGTCGGCACGGCCACCACCGGGGGCAGCGGCAGCCGCACCCTGTCGATCCCCTCGTACTCGAGGATGTGCCCGCCGTTGGAGACCACCAGCGCGATCCCCTTGGCCGCGTCGATCACCGAGCCGCCGCCCACCGCCACGATCACGTCGCAGCCGAAGGCGTGGTAGGCGTCCGCGCCGGCGAGGATCTGGGCGGCCCGCGGATTGGGTTGCACGTCCGACCACACGACCGGGGTCGCGCCCCGGTCGCGCAGCCCGTCGAGCACCGTCCCCGGCCACGGCGTGCGTTCGAGCCACGGGTCGGTCACCACGAGGGGGCGGCGCGCCCCCAGCCCCATCGCGGAGGCGGCCGCCTCGGGCAGGGCCCCGAAGCCGAAGAGGATCTCCGGCGCGTGGAACTTCGCCACCCGGGCTGTCGAGGACATGACCCCACGATAGGACCGGCCCATCTCAGGCGAGAGAACTTCCCAGCAGACCTGCCCGTTCGGACAGTTCTGCCGGGTCCCGGGCTGTCACCACGCCGTCCAGGTGTTGCACATAGGTGCTCAGCCCGCAGGTGTGTCGGTTCCAGTACCGGCGGGCCTCCGGGGTGATCCAGGCGACGCGGTGGGCCCGCCTGCTGATCCGGCCCATGAGGTCGGCCCGCGGGTCGAGGCCGTTGCTGCGCCCGTCGCCCACGATGAGGACCGAGGTGCGTGCGTCGATCATTCCGCCGTACCGATCGAGCAGCTGCTCGAACATCCGCCCGTAGTCGCTGCTGGCCTCGAGGTCGAGTCCCGGCGCGGCCAGGACGGTCGCCAGCGCGTTGTCACCCGAGGACGCCAGGAGCAGGTCCGTCACGTCGACCGGCCGGTCGACGAAGGCCACGACCGAGCACCGGTTGACCTTGCGGTGCAGGCTCTGCGCCAGGCGCAGGACGAAACCGGTCACGGGTCGGACCGAGAGCGACACGT
>DWWG01000107.1 GCA_019119875.1 Candidatus Dietzia intestinigallinarum
CGACTGACCGGCCTGACCGCGATCGACGACGGCATCCTGTTGGCCGGCACCACGAACAAGGACGGGGGCTCGCCTGTCCCGACCGACGACCGCGCGGTGATCCTGCCGCAGTCCGGTGGCGGTGGAGACGCCCGCACATGATTCTGCGGTCGACGAACGGCCCGGTGCCGGTACCAAGCCGACACGCCCACACGTCACACTGAAGGCAAGGTTAGGCTAACCTTTTGGACGTCCCGCGCGAGATCCGCGGCGTTCCGGAAAATCCACCGGCGGCTCCCGCGCGAGGTCGTCCGCGATCGACGTCAGCACAGTAAGGCGCACGATGATCAGTACGTACACTCGCCACGGTTCCCGCGCCGACCTCATCTGGTCCGCATCGACATCCGGAGCCCGGTGACCGCCCCCTGTCGGTCTGTCGACCAGTCCGCCGGGCGGAGGAGAGCATGTTGACGTCCTCGCGAGCCCACGCTCCCGAGCACGCGGACTCAGCGACCTGCGGTACCTCGGTGGGCGGCCCGCGGCGGGGTGTGGCGGCGACCAATACCCGGCGCTCGGCGGGCCTGCTGGTCGCCGCGGTGATCCTGGTGCTCCTGGTGCTGCTGAGTGTGGCGGTCGGCTCAAAGCTCATCCCGTTCACCGAGGTGCTCGCCGCATTGCTGGACAACACCGGTGAGGGAGACGCCTACGTCGTGTGGGACCTGCGGATCCCCCGCACCGCAGTCGGACTATGTGTAGGTGCCGCCCTCGGCGTGTCAGGTGCGTTGATTCAGGCCCTGACCCGAAACCCCCTGGCAGACCCGGGGATTCTGGGAGTGAACGCGGGAGCTTCCTTCTTCGTCGCCGTGGGGATCGCCGTGTTCGGAGTGACCACGATCAGCGGTTACCTGTGGTTCGCGTTCGCCGGGGCGCTCGCCGTCACTGTCGCCGTCTACCTCATCGGCTCCGCCGGCCGTGGCGGCGCGGACCCGATTCAGCTCACCCTCGCCGGAGTCGCACTCGGCGCATTCCTCGGCGGGGTGGTCACCGCGATGGTGCTTCTCGATCCCGGGGCATTCGATCAGATGCGGAACTGGAACGCCGGCAGCCTCGTGGGCCGGGGCTGGGACGTTCTCCTCCCGGTTCTGGGGTTCTTCCTCCTGGGACTGGTGCTCGCCATGGTCGCGGCGTCAGCGCTGAACACTGTCGCCCTCGGCGACGACCTGGCCAGGTCTCTCGGGACCAACATCACCAGGACCCGCATCCTCGTGATCATCGCCGTCACGGTGCTCGCTGGAGGCGGGACGGCGATCGCCGGCCCCATCGGATTCGTCGGCTTGATGATCCCGCACATCGCCCGCTGGATAGTCGGCCCCGATCAACGGTGGATCCTCGCGTACACACTGATTCTCGCACCCGCCCTCGTGTTGGCGGCCGATGTCCTCGGGCGCATCGTCATCCGCCCGGGAGAGTTCCCCGTCGGCATCGTCACCGCGTTCGTCGGCGCCCCGGTTCTCATCATCCTCGTTCGACGCAAGAGGGCGAGCGGACTATGACCACCACCGCCACCGACCGTCCCCCTGAAGGCGGGCGGTCCAAGGACGCCGAGGCCCGACGTCGGGTCGACTTCGGACACGCCTCGCTGGCCGTCCGGGTCGGTCCAATCGGACTGCGATGGCAGGTGCGGAGCCTGGTGGTCTGCACGATCATCGTGCTCCTCACGCTGGGACTCGCGGTGTGGGCCGTGACCCTGGGCGACTACCCCCTCACGATCGGCCAGGTGATCAGCGCGTTCTTCGGCGACCCCGACTCCGACTTCGCCCGGATCGTCGTGGTGGAATGGCGACTTCCACGGGTACTGGCCGCCATAGTCTTCGGCGCCGCCCTCGGGATCGCAGGCGCGGTGTTCCAGTCGATGACACGCAACCCGCTCGCGTCGCCGGACATCATCGGGTTCACCACCGGGTCCTACACCGGGGCGCTTGTCGTGATCATCCTCCTCAGCGGCGGATACCTACAGGTCGCCGCCGGCGCGCTGGTCGGCGGTGTGTGCACTGCGCTCGCCGTCTACGTTCTCGCCTGGAGAAATGGTGTTCAAGGATTCCGGCTGATCATCGTCGGGATCGCGATCAGTGCGGTGCTGGGGTCGCTCAACACCTGGCTGATGCTCTCAGCGGACCTGGAGGTCGCGATCAGCGCAACCGTCTGGGGCGCTGGGAGTCTGGCAGGAATCACGTGGGAGCAGGCGTCCATCGGCAGTGTCGTCATAGCCGTCCTGCTGCTCCTGCTCACGGCTCTCACGCCCGGTCTCCGGCAGCTCGAGCTAGGTGACGATGCGGCCAAAGCGACCGGAGTCCGAGCCGAGTCCCTTCGCCTGGCCGTCATGGTGCTCGGCGTGGCCCTGACAGCGACCGTCACGGCCGCCGCGGGTCCCATCTCGTTCGTCGCCCTGGCCGCGCCCCAGATCGCGCGCCGCATCACCCGAACTCCGGGTGTCACGCTCGTGCCCGCCGCCGTCACCGGAGCACTCCTGTTGTTGTTCGCCGACATCGTCGCGCAGCATCTGTACTACGTCTCGTTGCCTGTCGGCGTCGTGACCGTCGTCGTGGGCGGCGCCTATCTCGTGTGGCTCATCATCCATGAAGTGAGGAGGCGCAGTGTCTGATAGTCCTACACACGGAAGCCGCAAGTCCGGTCCAGGAGAGGTAGGCCTCGTGACCACACCAGAGATCTCATCGGATCGGCGGCCCCTGGCGCGAGGAGACAGCCGGCTACGCACCGAATCGGCGACCATCGGATACGACAAGCGTCGCATCTCGCAGGACCTCTCCGTGGCGATCCCCGACACGTCGTTCACGGTGATCGTCGGTCCGAACGCCTGCGGGAAGTCCACCCTCCTCCGAGGCCTGTCACGATTGATCAAGCCCACTGCTGGCCACGTCATCCTCGACGGAGCGGATATCTCATCATATAAGGCCAAGGAGGTTGCCAGGCGTCTCGGACTGCTCCCGCAGTCGTCGATCGCCCCCGACGGGATCACCGTCGCCGACCTGGTCGCACGCGGTAGACACCCGCATCAGGGTCTGCTGCGGCAGTGGACCGCAGACGACGAACAGGCGGTCATGGACGCCATGGAGGCCACTTCCGTCACCGACCTGTCGGGGCGCCTCGTCGACGAGCTCTCGGGCGGGCAGAGACAGCGTGTCTGGGTGGCACTCGCCCTAGCACAGCAGACGGAGATCCTTCTTCTGGACGAACCCACGACGTTTCTCGACATCACCCATCAGATCGACCTGCTGGAGCTGTTCACCGATCTCAATCGCGAGGGTCGGACGATGGTCGCGGTGTTGCATGATCTCAACCATGCTGCCCGGTACGGGAGCCACCTCATCGCCATGAAGGACGGCCGGGTGGTGGCCGAGGGCGCGCCGGAGGACGTCGTCACCGCTGAACTCGTCCACGAGGTCTTCGGGCTACAGTGCATCGTCGTCCCCGACCCGGTGGCCGGAACTCCACAGGTCATCCCGCTCGGACGGTCTCAAAGCGCAGGCCGACGCTGACACCGTCCGCGCTGCTATGTCACCCGAGCGCCGCTTCCGCCCACCGCTGGAGAATCTCCTCTAGATGACGAGACCCCCCGATACATTCCAGCAGCGTCTCGTCCTCGGAGCAACGGAACCTGAACACGATGTCGTAGTCCAACTCCAACCCCTCCCGGAGACCGGGACAGGACGATCGCGCGTGCGCCTCCGTCAGCAACACCGCGGAATCACTCACCCTGGCGAGCACTTCCCGGCCCTGGGGCACGGAGTAACGCAGCAGCGCCAGGTCAATCGCATCTGACGGTGGCCGAGCTCCCCCGATCTCGTGCGCGACAGGGACAGTGAGAGGTCCGGACACATCCGGGATGCCGTGCTCACGCAGGTCGGTGTCGACGTCCACCCGCTCACCGAGAATGCCGTTCCCGTATCTGGCTACGGACTCCAGGAATGAATCGCGGACCACGGATCGCTCCAGCGGCGTCAGGCTCCTGGACAGATAACGTTCCGGCCCCTCGTCATCTACTGACGTCTGCGACGAGGTGCCGTCCAGTGCGTACACGTCTCTCCACGCGTCCGCCACAGCATGATCCACCGTGGACGCTCTGGCCGCGAAAGCGCCGGCCAGCTCCTCCAACTGTTCGGGCCGGTGCCCGGTCCCGTGCCCGGGCCCGGCGAGGACGGAAGCGATCTCAGATCCCCAACGAGCAACGGTCCGGCGGTCCGCCACTGATGCATGCGCCGAGATGACAAGCGAACAACCTGCGGTGGCGCTGGGATTGAGCTCAATCACCAGCCCACTCCCCGACACGACGTCAGCCGAGCCCCCTGACGGGGAATCGCCGTCCCTGACGACAACGGCTTCCTCGGCCGCGCGCAGACTCGCCGAGTCAATATCCCATGTCCACATCCGGCCGTGAACGGAGTCGTTGTAGACGATCAGGTTGAGATCGTCGACGGGGCCGGGAGCCAGGGATTCTGGAATGCCGACAAGGCCGGCGAAGTCGAGCTCGTAGTCGAAGATCTTGAGATTTACCTGGGGCAGGGCGACGCGATGCCCGCCGGAGGCCACCGCGAGGTTTTCGCCCCGGTAGCGCTGGTGCCGACGGATCGCCGTCAGCTTCTCGGATACGACGCCAATCCATTCCGAGACAGTCACGCCAGGCGCCGGACGCAGGTGTAGCGGCAGGATGTTGGCCTGCATCATCGGCGTGCGCAGTGCGTTTCCACGACGCGCCATAAGGGGGACGCCCAGTACCACGTCCTCCTCGCCGCGCAGTGCTGCGATGTAGAGACCCCAGATCCCGATCAGCGCATCAGCCCAGGTTCCGCCCACGCTCTCGGCGATCGCGGCGAGCGAGTCTGCCACCGTGCGGTCAAGCGCCTCGGACACCTCAACCGGCAGCGTCAACGCCGGTGCGGCCGATAGCAGTGCACCTCCATCCGCGTCCACCTCACGTCCCGTCCAAAAGTCGTGATCGGCCTGCCACCGTGGGCTGGACTCGTACCGGCTCTCCTCCCGGGGTGCGTCGGCCAGGTTGCCGAACCATGAGGTGCCGGGCGCGTCTCCGCGTGCACTCGACGTGTACAACTCGGCGACCCGCCGGGTGAGGAGTGAAACCCCATAGGCGTCGAGGAGGATGTGGTGCGCAGTGAACTCCCACACCGCCCGTCCATCGTCCAGCACCCACACCGTCGATTCGTACGGCCGCCCCTCGTCGAGACTGATCGTTCGGCAGACACGCTCGCGTGCAGCGCTCCGCAGCTCATCCTCGCCACCGTCGAACGGCACGGGTCTGCCGTGCTCTGCCTGCACACAAGCATCCGATTCGGGAACAAACTGAAACGGACCCGACTCGTCGCTACCGAACCGGACGTGGAGGATCTCCGCCTCGCCGATGGCCTGATCCACCGCCGTGACGAATAACCCGGGCTGCGCGCCCCGAGGCAGCCACACCAGCTGCCCGATGGTGAACACCGGGGAGTTGGGCTCCAGCTGCTGGGAGAACCAGATCCCGCGCTGTGCTCAGGAAAGTGCGAACCGTAGATCCGACGTCACTCACAACCCCCTCGTCGCTGTTTCATGCTCTCCGCTCGGCGGACCCGGGGAGTCCCGACCCAGGCGACGCGGTTCCCGCATCTTCAACCGGTGCCCAAGGTCCAGACGGCACCCCAACTACTTAGGCAAGGCTTGCCAAAGGCACGGTGTGGACACGGGCACGGTACCCCGTTCGCGCCAGAGAGAGGATGATGATTTCTTTCTCCCGAGCCCTCCGGTGGGGCGCTCAGTTCACGTCCGCGGCGATCTCGATGACGCTCGCGCCCCAGCCCAGTTGACCTACTCGCAGGATCCGTGCGCCGGCGGCCCCGACGAGTGCGCGGAACTCCGTCTCCGTCCTGAAGCCGGATCCGAACACGCACAGGTTCGTCAGGTCCTCGTCCAACACCTGCTCCGATCGCACTGCAGGGTCCCGGAGCCGGTACGGGACCACCACTCTTTCGGCAGCACGAATGTACTGCGCCAGCACGTCTGTCGCGTCGATGTCCGGGAGCGTCTCGAGAACGCCGGCGGCGATCAGAACGTCGACGGGCTCGGACGGGCCGGCCAGTGTGCTCCCCTCTGCTCGGTGTACGCGCCCCCGGCGAGCCGGCCCGACGTCGTCGAGCATGCGCGCGGTGACGGAGGGCAGACCCGCGACGCTGTAGCGGCGATCTTCCTGTGACACACGCAGGAGTGCATCGAGGTACACGCCTCCTGCCTCCCCCACCACAGCGATGGTGTCGACGCCGTCCAACGACACCGCGCCCGGGAACGCGGGTGCGAGGTACGCCGGCCATTCGATCAGCTCGCCGTGCAAGTCGTCGGCGCGGTCGGAATCGGCCATCCAGTCGGCGAACTCAAGGCCGTCTATGCCGACCGGGGACCCTGTCCGGACCACAGTGTCCAAATGCACGAATCCGAGGCGCATCCGTGTCTCGATGGACTCCATACTGTAGGGCTCGATCCACGGAGCGTCCGGGTCCGCGAGCAGCTTCCCCGTCTCGGTGAGGAAGTAAGTCTCGCCCCTGCACCCGACAAGGTCCAGCGACTCCAACATCCGTAGCAGCTTTGTCGTGGCGCCGGCGTGTGCTCGGCACGCTTCGGCGATGGACTTAGCGCCCACGGCGCCGTGGTCGATCTCGAAGAACACTCCCAGGGACACCGCGGCACGGATAGCGAACGCGGGGAGGAAATCCGAGTGCCGCTCGACGGACTCGAACAGGGCCACGTCATCGGTCCGGACAACCTCGTGCCCGGCCGCATCGGATCCGGTGGTCGCCGTCGGCGCCCGCCAGTACCCAGATATGTCGACGCACTCCTTGGGCAGTTGCCTGTCACGCTTCGCCCACCGGCGAAGGGGTTTGACCACCATCGTCTCGCCCGCGACCCACAGGTACGGGTCTCCCGGAAGCCACGCCAGCTGCATGACGGCCTCGGCCAGGCGAGATCTCCCTCCCGCCTCGGATCGGAAGTACCAGGCGACGTCCACGTCGGGGCCGCACCGGAGCTCCTGGACCTCCTCGGGGTCGGCCACCTCGATGACGACTAGCGCCGGGGTGGTCTCAGGGAGCATCTCGAGGCACCGGCTGATCGCCGGCAGGGCGGTCTCGTCTCCTGCCAGGAGCATCCAGTCGGCGTCCGGGAGTCCATAGGAGGACTTGGGCCCGACGGCGACGACGGTGGATCCCGGGCCGGCCGCGCACGCCCAATGAGATGCGAGACCACCGGTGTGCACGGCGAAATCGACGGTCAGTTCCCGGAGCTCGGGATCGAAACCGCGGACCGTGTATGTACGCGCAGAGTCGAAGACTCCGGGTGGCCAGTCGACCGTACCGTCGGACCTGTTCCGGGGCATCGGTCCACCCGGCTCCGTCGGGTCCGGGAACACGAGCTTGAGATCGTCGTCGAACCCCGTCGACCGCACCGGGGGCACCACGATGCCGTCCCTGGTGTGCTCACCGAGGGTCGGACCGCCAAAGACGACGCGACGCATGAGGGGCGTCACGTTCGAAGCGCGCAGCACCTCGAGATCACGGACACAGATCGGGCTTACTTCCAGGTCTCTCGACGAGGCCACGGATATCGCGCTCCCAGCATTGAACTGTTGAAGAATGAGGAGTCGGGCCGGACCGGGGCCCGGCCCGACTGTCGATCACGAATTGTTGAGCGGCGACTCCTGCAACTCCGGAAGGATCTGAGAAAGAAGCCACGTCAGACTCGACGGGCCGACGGAGAGGCCGGCGTCGATGACCGGACGTTTCGTGAAGATCATCGTCCC
This sequence comes from Candidatus Dietzia intestinigallinarum, assembly GCA_019119875.1. Lineage (GTDB taxonomy): Bacteria > Actinomycetota > Actinomycetes > Mycobacteriales > Mycobacteriaceae > Dietzia > Dietzia intestinigallinarum. Next base: position 7,835 of record DWWG01000107.1, read on the forward strand.
GTTGACCACCGAGGGCAGCGAATCGAAGCGCGGGTCCGCCTCGAGCTCCGTGACCTGTTCTTCGCTTGCGCTGACAAAGGCGATCTCCCCGGCGAACTCCGGGAGGTTCTCCTTGGAGAGGTTGACCGCCGCCGTTCCGAGTTGCGGCTGGTTGGCTGCCGGGACGAAGCCCAGGTCCTCGGCCCATCCGTACGCCGGCGGCAGTCGAAGACCGTCAGGGTTCACCCACGCCATGTTGAACGTCTTGCCCTGGAGCCCGCCCAGGGTCTCCCGTGCCTCGGCGAACTCGGCGTCGATGTCGGCGAGGATGTCGTCAACCTGGTCAGACTTCCCGACGAGCGCCGCGATGTCCTCGAAGTCGGCAGTCCAGTCCCGGTCTCCGGAGGCGACCTTCACGAATGTCGGTGCGATTTTTGAGAGCTCCTCGGCCGCCGACTCGTCGACGAAGTAGGACGAGCTGATGATGAGGTCCGGGTTGTGGCTGGCGACAACCTCTCGCTCGAGTGTGTCGACGGAGATGATGCTGGGATCAAATTCATCGGTGTAGAGATCCTCGACCCAGGGGTAGCTCTCGTTGAGCATCGCCTCGTCCTCTTCGAAACCGGCTCCGGCGAACGCGACTGGCTGCTCACCCAGGGCGCTGAGCATGTCGACGGTCTCGACGCCAATGGCGAGGATCCGCTCCGGCTTGGTGTCAACGGTGACCGGCCCGTAGCTGCCCTCGACCGTGACCGGGAATCCTTCGGACGCGGCCTGGGTCGTGGTCTCCTCGTCACCTCCCGCGCAACCGGCCAACACCATCGCCGAGGCGATGAGTGCCGCCATGAATGCGGAGACACGTGATGTCGTACTGCTTCTCATCTGACCTCGTGTTCCTCTCACTTGTTCTGTCTGACCCGGCATGTCGGCGCCTTACCCTTCCCACACCCGAGCGAAGGTTAGCCTAACCTTTGAGACGTTCGTCGTGGGGATCTGCCCTCAGCGCGTCCGGTGCGGATCGACTCCGGCGCTCCTGCAACCACTCAGGAAGCGGGCGAGTTCGGGGCCCAGTGTGCGACCACTTCGTCGTCGAGCATTTCCCTGTGTCCCTTCGGCGTGGTACTCCGAACGATGTCGCCGGTGACGAACTCGGCCCAGTCATACGTGTACGGATTGCCGTCCACCTGAGCCATCAGCAGGAGAGCGTCCGCGGCGACCGTCCCGGTAGGGGGTTGCGCGAGGTGCGCGGTAGCGGTGGAACCGGCGGCCAATATCCCGCGGACGTCCGACTCGGTGATCCCTGGCCAGAGGGGCTGGTCGTGCACCGCCCGCCGTACGAGTTGCTCCTCGCTCGTCACGCCGGCTGCGTCGAGATCGAACGCGTAACAGAAGTCCGCAACGGACTCCGCCGATGACATCTCCGGAAGCTCCGCGCGGCCCACGGTGGTCGGGCCGGAGTCCAACAGCGTGAGACTCGACACCTGAAGACCGGCTTCGTCCCGGAGCAGACGGGCCAGGGTGAACGCGAGGTGGGCACCGTACGACCAGCCCAGCAGGTGAATCGGGGCGCCGTCCACGAGATCCTCGACGAGAGGGAGATACCATCGGGCCGTGGCCTCGAGATCGCCGAGATCCCTCTCCGGGTCGACGAGTGCCAGGCTCTGCAGTCCGTGAACCGACATCTGGGGCGGGACGTGCTCCAGGAGTCGCTCGTACATAACCGCCGAGCCCGACGCCGGATACACGCAGATGAGATGGCCGGAAACGTCCTCCGGCGCGAGCCGCAGCTCCAGGCGAGCGGCTTCGCGGAGGCTCTCGGATGAATCCGCCTCGACCCGTTCGGTCGACGACGACACCACCGCGGCGAGGCCCGCGATGGTCGAGGCCTCGAACACGTCTCGCACGCCCACCCGGACACCGAAGCGATCGGCGATGCGGGACACCAGGCGAACCGCGGTGAACGAATGGCCGCCCAGGGCGAAGAAGTCGTCCAGGGCGGACAGCTGAGCCCCGTCGATCCCCAGCACGTCGCGCACCAACTCGGCGACGTCGCGTTCGGTGTCGGACCGGAGCTCGCGGCCCACACCGGTGTCAACCGAGGGCGTCACCAACGGCAGCGCTCCGCGATCCACCTTGCCGTTGGCCGTTGTTGCCGGCGCACGCTGACCGTCCCGCACGATCGAGTCGTGGACCGCGTCGATGCGCAGTTCTGCGACGGTCGACTCTGTTCCGTCCGCGATCGCCTGGAGGACCTCTACGAGCGTCGAGGCGAACTGCTCGATGGTAGGTGGATCGAACAGCGCCGTCGAGTATGCGAGGGTGGCCGCGAGGCCGTGGCCGTCATCAGTGAAGAATGGGTCGAGGTCTGTCTTGGCCACGTCCAGTGACCCGCCGATTGGTGGCAACGCACGCAACCCCGACCGCGTTACCGCGTCGTCCCCCGTGTGGTGACCAACCGAGGTGTAGGCCAGGAGGATCTGCGCCGGCGGGTTCGCACCCGGGACATAGGTGCTTCCGACCTCCGCCACGATCCTGTCGAACGGCACCGCCTGGTGCTCGAGTGCGCCCAGCACCGCGGCCCTGGTACGGCTCAGGACATCCCCCACGGTGTCCGTGGCGCGGAGTCGGTGCCGCACGGGAAGCGTGTTGACCAGGTAGCCGACGGTACCCGCCAGTGCCGGGTCGGTCCGTCCGCCCGCCGGCGAACCGAGCACCAGGTCGTCTCCGCCGCCGAGCCTGTTCACTGTGATCGCGACCGCGGCGTGCAGACCCGCGAACATGGTGGTGTTGGCCCTGGTCAGGCGCGCCCTGAGCCGGCCCACCGGCGCCTCGTCGATGTCGATATGCACGGCCCCATGCCTCCACAATGTCCCGGACGAACTCCGGTCCGGCTACGGCACATGTCTGGTGCTCGATCTCCAGCCAGTCCCCGATCGACTCCGGCGAAAATATCTCCTGGAACAGGTCGTCGTGGGCGCCTTCCACCAGCCGTGTGCGGAATGCCTCGTGGCGATTCACCACGTCGTGAACCGCCATTGTCCACGACGTCACGTCCAGCTCCCGGGAAAGCACCGGTAGCCCCGGCTCCACTGCTTGAGGTCTATCGATCTGAAGGGGGGCGTCAGCGACCTGGAGGAAGCCCACCGCTCCCGGCGGGAGTTCCCGAAGCTCCTGCTCGTCTTCACCACTGGCCACGAGGTGGAAGGTGTCGATCACGAGCGAGACGTTCGGCGAATCAATCGAGCGGACGACCTCCCATGCGTCGGTGACGAGATTGATGTGGGTCCCCCAGGCGAGCGCCTCGAACATCAGCGTGATCCCGTAACCAGCGGCCTCCTCAGCCAGGACGCCGACCTGGTCAATCGACCTCGACCGGGCTGCGTCAGCGTCGGCGTCGGTGTTGGACACCACGAGGATGGCCCCGGCCCCCATCTCCGCCATCACGTCCAACTCACCCCTGAACCGGTCACGGACTCCCGCGAACTCGGCATCCGAGACGCCCTCGACCCGGCGGAACGGCTGGGACAGCTCGATACTCAGCGCGGCATCGGCGCACCGCGTCGCACAGGCTCCGGGAGACTCTCCGCAGGCCCGCACCTCATCGTTGCCGAGCTCGATTCCGTCGAATCCCGCGGCGGCGATCGCGCCGATCTTCTCGGTCAGGGACCCCCGAGCGACACTGTCGCCATCGACGTTCTCACTCCGCCGCCCCGCCCGTGAGAATCCCCGCGTCGTCGGCAGTTCCCCGCGCCAGAAGATCGACCCACGCGGAAATCACGGGTTCAGACGCGAGATCCTCAAATGTGACGTGGATTGCACCGGCTGCCCGCCATTTCTCCACGAGCGACATGATGCGGATCGAATCCAATCCGACGTCTATCACGTCGGTATCGCGGTCGACTTCCTCCGGTGATATCCCCAACGAATCAGCGACGTCATTCACGATGCATTCTTCGGTGAGTTTCTGCGATGCGCCCGACATGACCACTTTTTCAACTCAAGGGAATTACCGAACAACATCGCGAGCCCTACTCGTGATGATTCAGTAATTCGCCGGCAGGTCTGCCCCCGGTGCCCTTCCCGATATTTTCACCTTCCGCCGAATCGGCGGTGAGACCAGGCAAGGCTATCCTTAGAAATTCGGCACCGTCAATTCCTGGGCGGAGTTAGCATGAACTCTCATAGTCCCAGCATACAAGAGCACACCGGCCCACAGCGTGACGGCCGACACAGTGCCGGGAGCGGGTGGCCAGCCGTGAACATCGTCCCTCTCCGCTGCCTCGTCCTGGGATATGCTTGCCCGGCCGGATCCGTTTCGGCCCGTGAATAATCACCGACCCGGAGGGGAAATGGATCGGCACGACACACCTAGAGATCACACCGGTCAATCCATCCTGCGTCGGGCAATTTTCCGAAATCGGAGAATTCTCTTACCGGGCTCGGTTCTCATCATCCTGTTCCAGGCGACGGCGGCCTCGATACCGCTGCTCATCGGGAGAACAATCGACGACGCGATCATGCCGGGAAGCATCCCCGGGGTCGTCATATGGATCGGAGTTCTCGGACTCGCGTTCATCGTTCTCACAGCGTCGTACCAAGCCGGAGCGAGACTGTTGATGCTCGCGCTCTCCCGGGAGGCACATCTCCTCCGGGTGGAGCTGAGTCATCGTCTCCTGTCCCCGTCCGCTCGTACGCCGGACCGGAAATCCGGCGAGTTGCTGTCCATCGTCTCCTCGGACGCCGACCTCGCCTCGACGGTGATCGACCACGTCCCCAGAGTCCTCGCGGGGATAGCCGCGACCATGGTTGGCGGCGTGATCCTGCTGTCGATCAGCCCGGTTCTGGGGCTGGTCGTTCTCCTTGGCGTTCCCTCCGTGGTGGCCGTACTCCACGTCCTCGCCCCCGCCGTCCAGAAGCGGGTCGGTGCACAGCAGCACCAGATCGGACTCACCTCCGCACTGGCGACCGATCTCATCACCGGCCTACGTCCCCTGCAGGGCGTCGGCCTGCAGGCAGCCGCTGCGGCGCGCTACCGCGCATCGAGCAGGTCTGCACTCGCCGCGGCCCTCGGTGCGTCCAGGATGCGGAATCTGCAGCTCGGCCTTTCGACCGTTGGCGGTACCGGCACCGCCATGGGTGTCGCGGTGTTCGCTGTGTTCGCCACTGTGGAGGGACACATCGGGATAGGAGCGCTGGTCACCGTCGTGGGGATCGCCCAGTTCCTCATCGACCCCCTGACCCAACTGGCCACCTTCCCGACTTGGTTTGCACAGTCTCGCGCCTCGGCGGACCGGGTCGCAGGTGTACTCGCCACGCCCGACGAGACCTCATCGGGTGGGTCCACCGACGCCGCACCGCGCCACAGCGGTCTGGAGGTCGAGGTGGTGGGCCACGAGCTGATCCCGGATCTGACACTGCGCATCGAACCGGGCGAGTTCGTCGCCGTCGCGACCGACAACGGCGAGGTCGCCCACGCACTCGTCGAGATCCTCGCGGATCCGTCGTCCGCCGCAGCGGCCCGGGTCCGAGTCGGCGGTGTTCCCGTCGACCGGATCCCACACGGGGACAGGACGGCGATAGTCCTGGTCGAGCACCACGAGGGTGACCTGTTCACCGACACTGTGGGAGACAACCTCCGGATAGGTCTCCGGAACGAGTCATCTCCCGCCGACGCGGCCGCCTTGAACGAGGTCCTCGCCGCCGTCCGCGCCGACGAGGTCATCGCACTCCGCGCAGACGGACTGGAGCACCGGTTGGACGATCGCGGCGCCGACCTGTCCGGTGGGCAGCGACAGCGTCTCAGGCTCGCACGCGCTCTGCTCACCGCGCCTGCCGTCCTGGTTCTTCACGACCCCACCACCGCAGTGGACCCGGTCACGGAACAGGCCATCGCCTCGGGCCTGCGTCGGCACCGCTCCGGTACGGCCCCGCTCACCCGCTACGGTCCGGCGACCACGGTGGTCGTCACGATCAGTCCCGCGCTGCTCTCCGCCGCGGACCGGGTCGTCTTCCTCAACGACGGGCGCCTGTCCGGAGACTCGACCCATGCCGCCCTACTGAGCAGCGACACCGACTATCAAGAGCTGGTGATCCGATGACAGGAAGTACGCAGGTGAACCTGGCGAATGACACCGCCGCCGAGCAACGTACGATCATGCCGGTAGCGACCGCACGCGAGTCGCTGGCCTGGCTCGCCTCCGAGTGCAGGAACCGATGGGGCGAGCTGCTACGCACCACCTTCGTAGGGCTGCTCGCCGCCGGTTCGTCGGTCACTCCCGTGTACCTGCTCGGCACCCTGATCGACGAGGTGATGGGAGATTCCCGGCCGGAGCGCGTGCTCCCACTGGCGATCACGATCGTCGTAGCCGCGCTGGTCAGCGGGGTGCTAGTGGGGTTGTCGGGTCACCTGATCGGTCGCCTCGGGGAGCGACTGCTCGCCGACCTGCGCGAGCAGGTCCTCGATCACGCTCTGCAACTGCCCAGTGCCCACGTAGAGGAAGCCGGTCGGGGTGATCTGCTCTCGCGGGTCGGCGCCGACGTCAGTGCGATCGGCTCCGCGATCGCTCTGGTGCTCCCGTCGTCCTTCAATGCGGTCATGCTCGCGGGCTTCTCCCTGGTAGGCCTCGTTGCACTCGACTGGAGGCTGGGACTGGCCGGTGCCGTCGCCATCCCCTTCTACTACCTCGCGGTGCGCTGGTACCTCCCGCGCTCGGCGCCGCTGTACGCCGAGGAGCGTGTGGTCATCGCCGAGCGATCCCACGTACTCATGGAGTCGGTGCAGGGACTTCATACAGTGCGCGCGTACGAGATCGAACGGGACCGGCTCGACCGGATCGACGCCGCCTCCCGGCGTTCGCGTGACCTCTCCCTAATGGTGTTCGCCATCTTCACGCGGTTCATCGGGCGCATCAACAGGGCGGAGTTCGCCGGGCTCGCGACCATCCTGGTGGTTGCCTTTGTCCTCGTGCGCGCCGATCTCACCACAGTCGGTGCGGCCTCGGCCGCAGCACTGCTGTTCCACCGCCTGTTCGGTCCGGTCTCGATCATGCTGTTCACCTTCGACGACGTCCAGACCGCCACCGCGTCGCTACGACGCCTCGTCGGCGTCCTCCGAGTCGACCTCCCCCGGGCCCCGGCCCCGGTCGACGGTGGGCGAACGCCTACGGACAGTCGGATCGAGGTCGAGGACGTCCGGTATTCGTATCGACGTGGTGGTGAGGTCCTGCGCGGCGTGACACTGACACTCGCCCCGGGCAGTCGGACGGTGGTCGTGGGGGCCACCGGCGCCGGTAAGTCGACGCTGGCGGCGGTGGTGGCCGGTCGGCTCTCGCCCTCCGACGGCATGGTCCGACTGGGTGGTGTACCGCTGGCCGACTTGTCCGACGACGAGCGTCGGTCTCGCATCGCCACGGTCACCCAGGAGTTCCATGTCTTCTCCGGAACCGTCCTCGATGACCTCCGGATGGCGGCGCCCGACGCGGACCGGGAACGGGTCTCGGCCGCTCTCGCCCTGGTCGGAGCAGACTCCTGGGTCTCGGCGCTGCCCGACGGGCTGGACACCGTCGTGGGCGAGCAGGCGAACGTACTCACCCCGGCCCAGGCGCAGCATCTGGCGCTGGCCAGGCTGGCGCTCGCCGACCCGGACGTGGTGATCCTCGACGAAGCCACGGCCGAGGCCGGGACCACCCGGTCACGCGAGCTGGACGCCGCGGCCGAAGCCGCCGTCGACGGGCGGACCGCCCTGGTCATCGCCCACCGCCTGAAGCAAGTAACCACGGCCGACACGGTGGTGGTGATGGAGGACGGGCGGATCGCCGGACACGGCACCCACGAGGAGTTGCTCGCCGGCAACGAGCGATACCGGGAGCTGTGGAGCGCGTGGAACTCCGACGGCCTTGAGGACCACCGGTAACCGCGCCACCATCACACCGACTCGAGGAATGGAGAACATGATCGACCTCACCGTCAACGGGACTGTCCTCAGCGCCACTGAACACGGCCAGGGCCCCCTCGTCGTGCTGATCATGGGCAGCGGCTCGCCGGGGAGCATCTGGCGGGCGAACCAGGTCCCCGCCCTGCTCGACGCGGGTTTCCGCGTGGTGACCTACGACCAGCGAGGTGTCAACGCCGGCACGGATGCCCGAGCAGCACACACCGAGTCCATACCGGTGCGGCAGCTGGCAGACGATCTGGCCGGACTGATCGAGCACTTTGGTGGTCCCGCCCACTTGGTGGGAACCTCTCTGGGCTCCCGGGTGGCGCTGGCATTGGCGCTGATCCGCCGTGACCTCGTCGATCGTGTGGTCACGATGACCGGCCACGCCCGGCTCGACCCGGTCGCCGAGCGGCTGGCCCGTGGCGAGGTGGAACTCTTCGACTCCGGGGTGGAGGTCCCCGCCGCCTACTCCTCGGCCGTGACCGCCCTCCAGAACCTCTCCCCCGCCAGCCTGCGGGACGAGGCTGCGGCACGCGACTGGCTGGACGTCCTCGAGTTGTCACCGGGCGCGGTGACATCCGCTGAGCGCGCGCACGTCGCGGGTCTGCTGGAGCTGGGCGACCGCAGGGCGGCCTACAGCGGAGTCACCACTCCGGTCCTGGTCCTGTCGTTCACCGACGACGTGATGGTCCCGCCCCACCTCGGTCGGGAACTCGCCGAGCTGCTACCGACCGCCGAGTACGTCGAGGTCTCAGACGCGGGTCACTACGGTTACCTCGAACGTCCCGGCCAGACCAACCGCCACGTGATCGAGTTCCTCACCCGATCCCGGTAGCGGGTGGTCCCACGCTGACGCCGACTCAGCTGCAGGCGGCGATCACGAGCTCCTTCACCCGAGCGGGATCGGCCTGCCCGCGGGTGGACTTCATGACCGCGCCGACGATCGCACCGGCGGCCTGGACCTTGCCGGAACGGATCTTGTCGGCGACG
>DWWG01000108.1 GCA_019119875.1 Candidatus Dietzia intestinigallinarum
GGCGGTGATCGGCACGATGATCGACGGCGAACTCGCATCCAGATGCAGCGTGGGGCGGGGCATGACTTAACCCTACGACGCCGGCGGTGGCAGAAAGTCCCTGGTGTCAGCTGCAGGTCCCGCAGGGGCACGGGCGGCGGGCCGGGATGAGTTCGAGCGCACTGACCTCCTCCGTGCCGGCGCCGTAGTAGAGGTCGGCCCAGCGCAGTATCCGCCGTGGCCGGTGGACGGGTACCAGTTCCCAGGTCGTTCCAGCCGGTCCCTCACACAGGAGGTGGCCGGCGTCGAGCGGTTCCCCGCCCAGAACCAGGTCGCCCCATCTGCCCAGTAGAGCCGCGGTCTCACGGCCGCCGAGGCCGCGCACCACCAGTTCGGGATGCCCCAGCTCGGTGAGTCCGATCGTGTAGCCGAACCACTCTGCCGGGGCGACGGGGGCCTCGTGGCAGACCGGGCAGTCGCAGCCCTCGCCGACGTGCACGACGTTCATCCCGTAGCGGTCTATGACGGCCGCGATCTTCAGCATCTGCGGGTCGACGGTGGCGAATGCGGTGCGGGACATGGCTGCTCCTCAATGTGGTGTGGTCTCGTCCGGTCCGGACCCCGGGGCCCGGTGTCGAACTAGTGATCGATTTGGGTGGGACGTTAGATGTCGGGTACGACACGAACGGCCCGGTAGGTCGCCCGGCACGGGGCTCCCGGGTGCACACTGGGGGGCGGATCCTGCAGGTAGGAGCAGGTGAATCGTGCAGGAGGGATACGGTATGAAGATCGCGCTGGCGCTGGGGTCCGGCGGTGCGCGCGGCTACGCGCACATCGGGGTGATTCGCGAGCTCGAGGCCCGTGGCCACGAGGTGGTGGGTGTCTCCGGCGCCTCGATGGGCGCCGTGGTGGGCTCACTGTTCGCGGCCGGCAAACTCGACCACTTCGAGGAGTGGGTGCGTGGGTTGTCCCAGCGCGATGTCCTTCGGCTGCTCGACGTGTCCTTCGCCGGCGGCGGGGCGATCCGCGCAAACAAGGTCATGGCCGTGATCGGCTCGATGCTGGACGAGGTGCATATCGAGGACATGCGGATCCCGTTCACCGCGGTCGCCACCGACCTGCGGGCGCGCCGCGAGGTGTGGTTCACCCGCGGCCCGGCGGACGTGGCGGTACGTGCCTCGTTCGCGATCCCGAGCGTCATCACGCCGGCACTCGTGGGTGGGCGGTTGATCATCGACGGCGGGGTGACCAACCCGGTGCCGCTCGAGCCGCTGGCCCCGGTGGAGAGCGACCTGCTGCTGGCGGTGTCCCTCACGGGGCGACGTTCCGGCACGCGGGCGACGGCCTTCGAGGGCGCGGAGGCGGAGGAGAACTCGGCTGATGCGGATGCCAAGTCGTCCCGCAAGGGCGCCTCGGGCATGATCCGCCCCGCCGGCAAACTGACCGGTCGCATCCGGACCGCGGCTGCTGACGTCCGCGATGCCGAGCTGGTGCGGTTCATCGCCGCACGGTGGGGGCAGGGCGGTGCGGAAGGGATCGCGGGGGAGGACGACAACGGCGCCGTCATGCTCGACCCCGGCGACGGGGCCGGCGCTGCGGTGACAGAATCCACGGAAGCGTCGGAGGGGGTCGAGGAGTCGGTCGCCAAGGGGGAGGCGAACGTCGAGTCGGACGATCACGGCGACGAGTCCCTGCCCGGCACGTTGCGGATCTTCGACGTGGTGGTCCACTCCATCGAGGTGATGGAGAGTATCATCACCGCCTACCGGATGGCCGCCAACCGCCCGGACGTGCTGATCGAGGTGCCGACCGATGCGTGCACCGCCTTCGACTTCCAGCGCGCCGACGAGATGATTGCGCTCGGCCGCAGGCTCACGGCGGACGCACTGGACCGGGCGGGGCTGTGAGCTCCTGCCCGGTCGGGCGGTCCAGTGCTACCGACCTTGGCGTCTCATGTGAACAAGCCGGGGTTTGACCTCCACATCGGCTGGGCCTGGAACCAGCCGGAGAAGTGGCCCCGTCTGCGAACGTACTTTCAGGGCCGACTCCCGGTCGATCGAACGTGGGGCGCCCGCGGCCATGGCGATCAGCTGTGAATGTGCGTGCGCTGATGCAATCGTGTCGGGGCGGGCACGGTGGACCTCAGCATGGATGACGAACGCTGGCCGATTGACGCGGTACTGCGCGGCCCCAACAGCGTCCGAGTTGGTCTCCGGTGCTTCACGGGGATCTGTGGATCGCCGGGGTTGTCCACCAAGACGAGTGTTCCGCCGAGAACTGCGATTCCAGGTTCCGAACGGAAGCCCCTGCCGCCCTTCATTCGAGGGCAACAGGGGCTCGATCCGTTCCCACTGCTCATCGGTGAACTGGCGAAACCGGGACGTCGTCCGCCGCGCACGGCATGGTCTCGCGAGTCACCACTCGGCAATGGCGGGCACGCCCTAGGGCGTGTCTCCCATAGCTGACTGACGATGCGCGAGATGGTGGCTGTATGGCACGAGCGAAGTCGAGGTTCCGCCAGTTCACCGATGAGCAGTGGGAGCGGATTGAGCCCCTGTTGCCTTCAAACGCG
>DWWG01000011.1 GCA_019119875.1 Candidatus Dietzia intestinigallinarum
TCCTGCTCGACAAACGCCACCCGCCGCGAGAAACGCCTGCGGGACATCCGCCGGATATCGGTGCCGTCGAGCAGCACCCGTCCCGCATCCGGGCGCTGGAGACCCGTCATCACCCGCAGCAGCGTGGACTTGCCCGAGCCGTTGGGGCCGAGCACGCCCACCATGGACCCGGGCGTCGGTGCCAGGCTGAGATCGCTGATGATCGGTCGGCCCCGGACGGACCACGAGACACCGCGGGCCTCCAGGAGAGCGCTCACCTTCGTCGTCGTACTCGCCACGGGGGCGCTGTCCGGCGGCGTCATCGCCCTCGGCCCCGCCGCAACAACAACACCACGAACGCGGGGACACCGATCAGGGCGGTGGCCACGCCGACCGGCAGCTCCTGAGGCGCGATCACCACGCGTGACGCGGCGTCGATCCAGACCAGGAAGATCGCCCCCATCAACGCCGAGGTCGGGACCAGCACGCGGTGACGGCCGCCGACCAGCGCCCGGGCGGCGTGCGGCAACACCAGCCCCACGAACCCGATCGCACCGCACGTGCTCACGATGACCGCCGTCACCAGCGCGGTGACCACCATCAGCACCAGCCGGGTCCGGACCACGTTGACCCCCAGTGACGCCGCGGCGTCCTGCCCGAACGTGAACGCGTCCAGATTGGCCGTGTGCAACAGGCACACCACCAGGCCGATCAGCACCACCACAGCGCTCACCGCCACATCCGTCCACCGCACCGACGCCAGCGAACCCAGGAGCCAGAACAGGATCCCGCGGGTCTGCTCGGCGTCGGCCGCGATGTAGACGATGAACGACGTCAGCGCCGAGAACAGTTGCGTGGCCGCGACCCCCGCCAGGACGACGCGGTCCGTCGTGCCGCCCGAGGCGAACGCCAGGAGCAGGACGAACCCGAACGCGACCAGGGACCCGACGAACGCGCCCGTGGTGAGACCGATCGCGCCGGCGCCCACACCGAGCACCACGATCAGGACAGCCCCGGTCGACGCGCCGGACGAGATCCCCAGGATGTACGGGTCGGCCAGGGGGTTACGCAGGAGGGACTGCAGGATCACGCCACACAGCGCGAGCCCCGCCCCCGCCAGTGCGGCCATGAGGCTCCGCGGCAGGCGCAGGTTCCAGATGATCCCTTCCTGGATCCGGCTGAGCCCGGAGTCGGCCCCGGTCACGCGGGCGAGCGCGGACTGCACCACGTCGCCGGCCGTGATCCCCGACGGGCCGATCGTGATGACCACCGCGACGGAGACCAGCAGCGCGACCAGCCCGCCGAGCCACAACGCGCCGAGCGCCGCCGGCCGGTGCAGCGGTGCCGGTCGGCCCCCCGGCACCTGAGTGCCGGTCGACGGTTTCGTGGCGAGTGACGCGGACACCGCTGTCAGCCGTTCTCCGACGGTCCGTCGACGAGCCCGAGCTCCACCAGTCCCTCCGACACCGTCTCGACCCCGTAGACCGTGCGCAGCGACGGGTTCATCTCGGCGCCGGTGATCGCGATGAAGCGGCCCTCCCGGACGGCCGTCATCTCGCGGGTGACCGGGTTCGACTCGAGGTAGGCGATCTTGGCGTCGGCGGTCTCGGCGGTCTGGCTCTTGCGGGTCAGGTCGCCCACGACGATCACGTCCGGGTCACGCTCGGCCACGACCTCCCAGTTGATCTGCGGCCACTCCTGGGTGGTGTCGTCGAAGACGTTCTCCAGGTTCAGCGTGGTGGAGATGAGGCCGGGCGCCCCGCAGCAGCCGGCCATGTAGGGGGATTCGGAGTTGGCGAACCAGTACATCGCCGACACCCCGGAGGCGTCCACCCGTGCGGCCCCGTCGAGGCGGTCCTGCAGGTCGGCGACGAGCTCCTCGCCGGCCTCCTCGGCGTCCATGATGCGGGCGAGTTCGGTGATCTCACGGAACAGCAGGTCCTCGGTGAACGGGGTCTCCCGCTCCCCGTCACCGGAATCGGCGACCTTGCCCACGCAGTCGGCGGGGGAGAGGTAGGTCCCCACCCCGAGCTCGTGGAACTGGTCGCGCTCGGCGACACCGCCCTCGCCGAGCGTGTTGCGGAAGGACGCCGTGACGAAGTCCGGTTCGGTGTCCAGGACCGCCTCCAGCGATGGTTCGTTGTCCGCGAGACGGGGGATGGTCGCGTTCTGCTCGGCGAACTCCTCCAGCACCGGATCCGTCCAGGTGGCGGTGCCGACGATCTTCTCGCCCAGGCCCAGCGCGAGCAGGATCTCCGTGGAGCCCTGGTTGAGGGAGACGATCCGCTCGGGTGTCTCCTCGACCGTCACCTGCTCGCCGCAGTTCTCGATGGGGCCGACCGCGGCCGGGTCGGCGGACTGCTCGTCGGTGGTGGAACAGGCCGCCAGGCACAGGGAGGCGGCGAGGAGGAGGGCGGGTACACGCATGATGGGTCTTTCGAGGTCGCGGACCTGAAGCGCGAGGTCCGATCATGACCTGGCGGTGATCACCGCGAGGGCCAGCCGGTCTTCGGACTCGGGTTCATCTGGACGGGGCGCCTTCCCGGATCTGGCGACCCAGTGGCCTCGTGCCCCGCCATCACCCTCACCGCTGCGCGTCAGTTCCGGATTCGCACCGGATTCCCGCGACCATCTCTAGAGGTCTCGCTGGCACGCTGAATCTAACACGGCAGACGGGGACCTTTCGCGTCGTGGGGGCGGTGGGCCGGCCGGGCCGGGGGCACAGCCGCGAAATGACCTCGACCCACCACGGTCCGTCCGGCCGGATGGGCTGGGGGATCGTGATGGGTCGATGTGACCGTCCGTGACCGGGTGGGTCAGACCTTGATCGAGAAACCCCGGATCACGTTGAGCACACCCATGACGATGAGGGCGATGCCGGTGAGCCACCACAGGAAGGCGATGCCCCACAGCGGAGTGGACACGAGCGCGATGCCGGCGAGCACCGAGATGATCGCGAAGAAGATCGTCAGGCCCTTCGAGCCGGCCTCGCCGATCGTGAACAACGCGGTGAAGCCCTCGATCATCCACATGACGCCGATGAGCACGGCGATGAAGATGCCCAGGAGGATCGTCGTTGCCGTGAGGGCGACGAACGCGTAGATCCCGGCCGCGATGTAGAGCAGGCCCAGCAGGCCGTGCCCCACGCGGCTACCGGTGGACTGGCCGCTGGCGGTGAAGGACATCGCCAGGTACACGATGCCGGCGATGATGGCGTAGACGGCGATGACGCCGGTGATGATCTCGGCGGTGCTGCCTGGCCAGACGAGAATCGCGATGCCGAAGATGACGGCGATCAGGCCACCGGCCAGCAGTGCCACGCGCATGCCCTTTGCGACAGGGGTGAAAGTGGAAGTGGTCATGTCTTTTGAGACCTCGTTCATGAGAGCCGGCGAACACGGTTGTGTTCAGCAGATGCTTATTTTAGTGATTCGGCTCGGGTTGCGAGGCCGGTTCGCGGACCGCAGTGGTGATACCTGTCACCGCGTGGCGGTCGAGCACGGTGGCGGGTCCCGATTCGGTTGCGGGGATCAGGTGCGGCTGGGCTCGCCGCGATCTGTCCGTGAACGCCGCAGCCCGCCGCCAATCTGAAGCGGGAGCAGATCGGCGGCGGGCCGGGGGCGTGTCGGCAGGGCGGTCAGCGGATGCCGCGGCGGGCGTCGGGGTCTGCGCGGCGAGGGCGGTGACGCCTGTCGGGGGCTACGCCGCGAGGGCGCTGAAGTTCGGCCGGGTGCGCGCGTAGTCAGTCATGCAGTACACACGGGCCTGCTCGGAGACGGGCTTGCCGTGACGGACCGCGCTGGCGGTGTCGAGGGCGAACCACAGCTGTGCGACGAGGTCGAGGAAGGGGCGGAACGGGTTCATGGGATTCCCTCCTTGGGGGCCAAACCGGGGATGCGTGAGAGGGGAGGTATACAGGTCTGTAAACCTCGACTACAGATTAGGTATACAGACCTGTAAAGTCAAGGGGGATATGACTACAGTTTTTCCCGATCTCAGTGACCTGACGCCCGGGGCCCGACAGATCCTCGATGTGGCGTCCGAGCTCTTCTACGAACAGGGGATACACGCGGTCGGAGTGGACACGATCGCCGCCGAATCCGGGATCTCCAAGCCGACCCTCTACAAGCACTTCGGCTCGAAGGACGGGCTGGTGGTGGCCTACCTCCTCAACCGACACCGGTGGTGGTGGGGGCTCCTCGAGGAAGAGGTCGAGCGGGCCTCGAGCCCCCGGGCCCTGGCGTTCTTCGACGTCTACGCCGCGGACCACGGAAACGCCCGGCGCGGATGCGCGTTCCTCAACGCCGCCGCGGAGTTGCCGGAGGAACACCCGGCCCACGAGGTCATCCGCTATCACAAGCACTCGGTCTGCGACCTGCTCGAGGAACTGGTCAAGGAGGACGCCGCGCCGGACCTCGACCACCGGTTCCTGGCCAACCACCTGTTCCTGCTGCTGGAGGGGGCCTTCGCCCACCGCCCCATCTACGGGACCGAACTGGTGTGGCAGGGGCGCGAGATGGCCGGGCGACTACTGTCCGAGCCCGAGGTCGCGGGCCGGCGGCTCACCGAACGGGCGGCAGCGACGACGAACTGAGCACGCTGCCAGACCGCGGCACGAGCGGGGGCCCGGGCTGCGGCACGAGCGGGGGCCCGGGCCGCCGACCGTGCCGCAGCCGCGCCCGCTGCTGCCGGGCCGGCACCCGGGCGCCCCTGTCCGGTCAGACCAGTGGCGCCCGCAGGGGAGCCTCGTGCTCCTCGCGCACGAACTCCGGAAGCGGAGACGCCGTCCGCAGGACCCGGGCGATCGCCGGATCCGCCAGGTGAAGTCGGCCCACGGATATGAGATCGAACTCCCCCCGCTCCATGAGCGCCACGACCGAATCCACATTGTCCGAGGCCCGCACCTCGGCGCCCGCCTTCTGCTCACGCAGCGACGTGCCGATGCCCACCCCGCCCACTGCCCCGGACGCCCTGCCCGTGAGCCTGCGCGCCCAACCGGCCAGAGTGACCTCGCCGTCGTCGCCCTCGAGCTCGGGGAACGCGGGATCGCCGAACCGGCGCGTCGACGCGTCGAACAGATCCACGCCGGCCTCCGCGAGAGCACCCAGGTAGACGCCCAGTTCCTCGGGGTTCTCGGCCTTGCGGGCCTTGTAGTCCTGCTGCGTGTGCTGGGAGAAGCGGTAGAACAGCGGCGCATCGGGGCCGATCGACCCGCGGACCGCCGCCACCACCGCCGCCGGGTACCGGACCCGCGCCGCCAGATCGCCGCCCCACGAGTCGGTGCGGCGGTTGGTGTCGGCCCAGACGAACGCGTCCAACAGGTAGCCGTGACCGCCGTGCAGGGTCACGCCGTCGAAACCCGCCTCCATCGCCAGCTCCGCCGACCGGGCGTACGCCTCGATGGTCGCGCCGATCTCGGCCTCGGTCATCGGCTCGATCTCCGGTGACCAGCGGGCGACGCTGCGCTCGGAATACGTGGTCACGCCCGGGGTGCCCCACAGCCCCGACGGGCGCATCGGGCGCATCTCCATCAGGCGATCACGGTTCGGCTTGTCGAAGCGGGCGTTCGCGCCCCACAGCGGGCCGACATGCCACAGCTGCGCGATGATGCGGCCGCCCTCCGCGTGCACCGCGTCGGTGACCTGCCTCCAGGCCGCCACAGACTCCGGCGAGTCCAGCCGCGGGATCCAGGAGTGGTCGACCGAGGTGGGGTGGTCGATGCCGATCCCCTCGGTCACCACGAGACCCGTACCGCCGGCCGCGCGGGAGGCGTAATAGTCGCGGTTGACCTCGTCCGGCAGAGCATCGGGGCATCCCATGCGCGTCATGGGGGACATGGCGAGGCGGTTGTCCAGCTTCAGCGATCGGATCTGCAGTGGCCGGAACAGTGCTTCGCGACCGGGGGCAACCGACTGGGGCATCGCTCGCGACCTCTCATCTCTTCGTGCGGCGATGGCGGTTCGGGGGATTTCGGGTTTCGGAATCGTCCGGGGTGCCGGGGTCGTCCGGGGGCCCGGGTCATCCTGAGGGGGCCGTCGC
This sequence comes from Candidatus Dietzia intestinigallinarum, assembly GCA_019119875.1. Taxonomy (GTDB): domain Bacteria; phylum Actinomycetota; class Actinomycetes; order Mycobacteriales; family Mycobacteriaceae; genus Dietzia; species Dietzia intestinigallinarum. Next base: position 6,019 of record DWWG01000011.1, read on the forward strand.
GCGCGGGATCTCGTGCCCTCGAGCATAGGTTTGCGGCGCCTCACCAAGCAAATGCTTGATTGGCGAGTGCGGCTCGGCCTTGCCTGCCTTGCCCGTCTTGCCTGCCTCGCTTGGCCTCACCTGGACTGGCCCGGCCCGGCCTTGCCCGCCTCAGCTCGCAGGCGCCCGCGTCCGCCCGCCTCAGCTCGCAGGCGATTCCCCACGCCCACCGGCATCCGCTCGCGCGCCTGCTCGTTATCTGCTCGTGCCGCAGCGGAGCCCAGGCCGGTCGAGTGCATCCGCTCCTGGTTGTGCACTCCCGCCAGCGCCGCGGCGGGGGCGGGAGTTCAGGAAGGGGAGCGGATGTGGATTGGGCGTGCATGCGCGGGAGCGGATGCCGGGTGGGTGTGCAGGCGCGGAAGCGGATGCCGGCGGGGCGGTTAGTCGGCGTCGAGATCCTGCTCGATGAGCGCGGCGATCTCGGACACCGCGTCCGCGTTCTCCCCGCGCACCGTGACCTCGGCTCCCTTCTCCGCGCCGAGAGCCATGATGAGCATCGCGGAGTCGGCGTCGGCCTCCTCGTCACCGAAGATGATCTCGAGCTCGGTCTCGTACTTCTCCGCGGCCTCGGCGATGATGCCGGCCGGACGGGCGTGCAGCCCCTCGGCGGAGCCGACGATCACGGTCTTGGTGTGCATATGTTCTCCTCTGGTCGGGGACAACCGGCCGGGCCGGTAGCTAGGTGGTCAGGCGGCGACGGCGGCCGGCTCCGCTGCGGGCGCGGGCTCGCGGCGGGCCGACTTGGCGACCACCACCGCCACGCACGAGACAAGCATGCCCGCGAGGATCGCGACCAGGTAGCCCCACACCGGGTTGATCGCGAACAGGACGAAGATCCCGCCGTGCGGCGCATACGACTCGACCGAGAACGCCATGATCAGCGCGCCCGTCACCGCGCCACCGGCCATCATCGACGGGATCACCCGCAGCGGGTCCGCGGCGGCGAACGGGATCGCGCCCTCGGTGATGAAGCTGGCGCCCAGCAGGAACGCGGCCCGGCCGTTCTCCCGCTCGGCCTCGCTGAACAGCTTCGAGCGGACGACGGTCGCCAGCGCCATCGCCAGCGGCGGGACCATGCCCGCGGCCATGACGGCGGCCATGATCTTGAGCGAGGCGGCGTTGTCGATCGCCAGCCCGGCCGTGGCGAACGTGTAGGCGGCCTTGTTGACGGGCCCGCCGAGGTCGAAGCACATCATCAGGCCCAGCACCACGCCGAGCACGATCATCGACGAGCCGGTCATGCCGTTGAGCCACGACTCCAGCCCCTCGGAGACGGCGGCGAGCGGCCGGCCGAGCAGCAGGAACATGAGCAGGCCGATCACCAGCGAGCCGAGCAGCGGGATCAACACCACCGGCATGAGTCCGGCCAGCCAGCGCGGCACGCTCCACGAGGTCATCCAGCGCACGAGATAGCCGGCGACGATGCCGGTGATGAGCGCGCCGATGAACCCGGCATCCAGGGTCACGGCGATCGCGCCGCCCACGAAACCCGGTGCCAGGCCGGGCCGGTCGGCCAGCCCGTAGGCGATGTAGCCGGACAGCACGGCGATCATGAAGCCCATCGCCGCCTGGCCGATCGCGAACAGCACCGCGCCGATGTACAGACTCAACCCTGCACGCGAGAGCAGGTCGGCCCCGGCGGTCCCGGCGGCCACGATCTCGCCGTCCAGCGCCCAGATCTCCCCGGGCAGTTGACCGAGCGAGTAGTCGGTGGCGATGGACTGCCAGACGTACGCCACGTCGTAGCCGCCGATGAGGAATCCCAGCGCCATGAGCAGGCCGCCGGCGGCGACGAACGGGATCATGTACGACACGCCGGTCATCACGGCCCGTTGCAGTCCGCGCGCCCAGTGTTCGTTCTTCCCCGATCCGCCACCCGCCGCGTCGGCGCCGGAGGAGTCGCCGGTCACGGTGCGGGCGTGCGGGTCGCGGGCGGCGGCGAGGGCGTCGTCGAGAACCTCCTCGGGGGCGTCGATCGCCTTCTTCACGCCGCACTCGACCACGGGTTTACCGGCGAACCGGCCGCGGTCGCGCACGCCGACGTCGGTGGCGAACACCACGGCGTCGGCGGCCTCGATCACCTCGGGATCGAGCGGTGTCGCGCCCGCCGAGCCCTGGGTCTCGACCTGCAGGTCGATGCCGCGTCCGCCCGCCGCCTGGGCCAGGGAGTCGGCGGCCATGTAGGTGTGGGCGATGCCGGTCGGGCACGCGGTGACCGCGACCAGCCGGGTGGTGGATCCGCCGCGGTCGGCATCTCCGGAAGATGTGTCGGCCGGGGCGGCTGTGGTGGCCGCCGCGCCTGCCGCACCCGCGGCGGCACCGGGCCGGTCGGACGGGGCCCCGAGTGACGACGACGACGAGGCCTCCTCCTCGGGCGCCACCACCGAGAGGATGACCTCCACGGCCTCCTGCGGGGTCGCGGCCGAGCGCAGGGACTCCACGAACTCGGCGCGCACGAGGTTGCGGGCGAGGGTGGCCAGCAGCTTGAGGTGTTCCTTCCCGCCACCGGCCGGCGCCCCGATGAGGAACACCAGGTCGGCGGGGCCGTCCTTGGCTCCGAAGTCCACCGCCGGGTCCAGGCGCGCGAAGCCCAGGCTGGGTTCGTCCACGGCCTCGGACTTGCAGTGCGGGATGGCGATCCCGCCCTTCATCCCGGTCGCGGCCTTGGCCTCGCGGGCCAGCAGGTCGGTGACGATCGTGTCGAGATCATGGGCTCGGCCGGCGTCGACGAGGGTCGCGGCCAGGGACCGGATGACCTCCTCCTTGCTGCCGCCGAGATCGGCGTCGAGCCGCACGGTGGCGGTCTCGATGATCGGCTGGTTCATGGCGGTGCTCCGTGGTGTAGAAGGGGCGTCGGTGATGGGGTTTCAGTGGGGGCGGTCAGTCCAGTCGTCGCAGGGTGGCGCGCAGGGTGCTGGGGTCTAGGCCGAGGGGCAGGCCGGTCCCGGGCAGGGCGGCGGCCGCGCTGCCGTGGCACACGGCCCAGGTCAGGCGTTCGCACGGAGGCAGTCCGCGGGCCTCGGCCAGGAGATAGCCGGCCAGTGAGGAGTCGCCGGCTCCGACCGTCGAGCGGACGCGCACCTCGGGGGAGTGTGCGAACCACGCCTCGTCGTCGTCGACCAGTACGGCGCCCGCCGCGCCCAACGTCACCAGCGCCGCACCCACGCCCTTGTCGCGCAGGGCCCGGGCGGTCTCCACGACCGGCGCGAGATCGCCTGCGGCGGCGCGTCGTTCGAGCTCGGCGCCGTCCACGCCGGCGAGCTGGCCCAGTTCCTCGCCGTTGGGTTTGACCAGGTCGGGGGCGGCGTCGGGGAGGCGCGCGGCCAGGGCTGCCAGGGGCGCGTCGGAGGTGTCGACGGCGACGCGTGCCCTGGTCTGGCGCAGTCCGGCGACCAGGTCGGCGTAGAAATCGTCCGGCACGCCCCGCGGCAGCGAGCCGCACAGCACCACCCAGCTCGCCTCGCGGGCGAGTTCGTTGACGGTGTCCCGGACGCGGGCGCGGGTCGTGGCGCCGAGTTCGGGGCCCGGGGCGTTGATCTTGGTGGTGGTGCCCTCCGAGTCGACGACCGTGAGGTTGACCCGCACCGCGCCCACCGCCGACACGACGGCTGTAGAGACCCCGGTGGCGGCGCACATCGCGACGAACGGGTCCTCGGTCTCGGCGGGGAACACGGCGCGCGCCGGGGTTCCGCCCGCCGAGACGACCCGCGCGACGTTGACGCCCTTGCCGCCCGGGGAGTCGTCCATCTCCGCGATGCGGTTGACGCCGCCGATCTGGAGCGGCGCGGGCAACGAGGCCGTGCGGTCGACGGACGGGTTCATGGTGAGCGTGACGATCATGGCAGCAGGACCTCGATTCCTCGGGAGTCGAGCGCCGCGGCCAGCGCTCCGGTCGGTCGGATGTCGGTGACCAGGACGTCGACGCGGTCCAGCTCGGCGAACGAGACCAGGAAATCGCGGTCGAATTTGCTCGAGTCGGCGAGCAGGACCACGCGGCGGGCGGCCCGGCACATCGCGGACTTGACCGCGGCCTCCTCGGGGTCCTGGGTGGTCAGGCCGCGTTCGGCGTCGAGGCCGTTGGCGCCGATGAAGGCCACGTCCACGCGGATCGCCTCGAGCGCGCGCAGGGTGTGGGCGCCCACGCAGGCGCCGGTCAGTCCGCGGGCGGCGCCGCCGAGCATGTGCAGGGACTCGCGGCCGACGCGGTGGATGGTGTCGGCCAGCGGCACCGAGTTGGTGATGACGCCGAGGCCGTAGCCCTGGGCGGGTCCGGCGGACATGGCGTCGACCAGGCAGGCGGTGGTGGAGCCGGCGTCGAGCAGGATCGTGCCGCCGGACGTGGGCAGGAGGCGGAGGGCGGCGCGGCCGATCGCGGACTTGGCCTCCACGTTCTCGGCCCGCCGGGCGGCCAGTGTGCGTTCCGTCCGGCCGCCGGGAACCGCGGGGACGGCGCCACCGTGGGTGCGTTCGAGGATCCCCTCGGACTCGAGGGCGGACAGGTCGCGGCGGATCGTCTCCGCGCTCACGTCGAGCCCGGCGGCGAGATCGGCCACGGTGACCCGGCCGGACGCGGCGAGGGACTCGGTGATGTGGCGCCGCCGTTCGCTGCCGTACATGCCGAGCCCACCCTTCCCGTGGTGACCGATTGTGTTGGAGTCTGCCCGAAATGGTTGGAAAGTCAAGTCGAATTAGTTAGGCTCGTCACAATCCTAGTGTTCGCCCCGGGCCGGCGCGCCCGATCCTCTAAGGAGAGCCTCATGCCCCTCGATGCGCAGACCGGGACGATCATCCGCGGCACGGCCGTGGTGGCCGGACTCGCCCACGGCTCGGCCCGCTGGGTGCGACGGTCCGACCTGCTGGACCCGGAGGCGGCGGA
>DWWG01000109.1 GCA_019119875.1 Candidatus Dietzia intestinigallinarum
CAAAGCGGGTCCTGGGTGGTTCTGGGTGCAGGTGTAGGAACCGCAATCCTCACACCCCCAGGACCCCTACATCTTGTGCCTCACCGCATCACCGCAGCATCCCCGCTACGCACTCCGGATCCGGAAGAGCCCCATAACTGGCAGCTCGTCGCTGGGCACGTCACGCGATGCTTCTGGCCAGACAGTGAAGGGCGACACGATCCGATACCCTCGCCCGGTGCCCCACGTGCAGGACCTCGAGGTCTGGGCGCCCGACGGGACCGCCGGACGGCGAGCCGGTCCTCTTCTCCTCAGCCGCTGGTGGCGTCGATATAACGGATAATGAATTCCGTGAGTTCGGCAGTGTCGGAGTCGTCGTAGGCGAACGTCACGAACGTTTTGCGCTTGAAGGAGGCGAGTGCCACCGATGGTGGCGGGTCGAGCTTCTTCAACAGCTTCTTCGGGTTGCTGTTGAGCGGGTAATCGAGGTTGAGAACAAACGGGACGATCTGTATCCAGCGCTCCCCGGCATACGTCGTCTCGGCGATGTGCTCGTCTTCGCCGCGCAGGTGCGCGAGTCGCGTCTCCTCGAGGAGCTGGGCGATCGTGCTTCTGTCCACGCATCCGAGGGTAGAGCCCCGTGGGGTGCGCTGTGTCATAGTCGGGAAGTACGGCTCGGACGAATCGACAGTGCTCCATTGAGTGGCGTAACTCGGCCTGGATAGCGCGCGGCCAGGGAATCAGACGCAAGAAGCAGCTCAGCTGTTCCGCTTCTGCTTCTCGCGGATGAGGTCGAGGGCCAGCACGGTGCCGATGATCGCGAGGCGCTGAGGGGCGTGCAGGTGCTCGGCGAGCCGCAGAGAATAGGTCGACTTGCCGAAGACTGCGTTGCCGAGGCCCGACCACTCCCGCGACACCCACGCCATGGCGCCGCCCTGACCGTTGACCTGGAACTCGAATCCCCAGATGTTGCCCGTCAGCTCGAGTTCCTCGCCCTGCAGGTCGAGAGTGATCCGGGTCTTGAACAGTGCGAGCCGTTTGACCAGGGAGGCGAGGGGGCCGCCGCCGGCGTCGAGGATCTCCATCCGCTCACGGCCGAACGAGTAGGTGTCCTTCACGCGGATCACCGGACGCTCCGGTCCTTCGTACACCGTCAGCTCACGTGATCCGACCAGCATCCGCCCGAGAGTGCTGCCGCCCGTCTCCACATGGCCGACCTGGGTCCCCTGGTCGTCCATGATCGCGAAATCGTTCCGGACGAGGTTCGTCGTCTGCTGGAACACGAGAACATCGTTCATGAGACTCGACATGCGTCCACCGTAATGTCGACGGAGGGCGCTGGGCAGGAGCGAAACCGCCCGAGTCCGTCTAGGCTCCGCGAGATGCGCGCGGAGCGGGGTCTCCGTGCAGGAGGACGATAGATAGAGCTCTACAGAAAAGGGGTGGGTGTGTCCTCACCGATCCGCACGTCCGGCTCGGGCACGGAAGGTGCGCGCGATGCGGAGGGGCCGCTGCATCGCGCGGGTCGACGGCTGCACGACGTCGTACGACGCCCGGAGTTCGTCACCGACGTGCTCCAGATCGTCAAGACCGTCGTGGCGGCGACCGCCGCCTGGTGGCTGGCAGAGGACGTCCTCGCATCCCCGGTCCCGTTCCTGGCGCCGTGGGTGGCGCTCCTGACGGTCTATCCGACCGTTTACCAGTCCCTGTCGCGGGGCGTCCAGAGCACGGTCGCTTCCTGGCTCGGGGTCGGGGTGTCCTTCCTGATCGGCTACTTCCTGGGCGTCGAACTGTGGACTTTCGCCCTGGCGATCCTGGTGGGGCTGGCCGCCTCCCGTATCCGCTGGATCCGCGACGAGGGCGTGGCGATCGCGACCACCGCCATCTTCGTGCTCGGCAGTGGGTTTGCTGAGCAGGTGCCGCTGCTGACCGATCGGGTGATCGAGGTCGCCGTGGGCGCCGGCGTCGGGATGCTGGTCAACGTGCTGTTGATCCCGCCGCTTCGCGACCAGCAGGCCTCTCGCTACGTCGACCACATCAACCTCCGGATGGGCCGGGTCATGATCACCATGGCGGAGGAGTTCTCCTCGTCGTGGGACACGGACAAGGCCGAGAGCTGGTTCGCGGCTACCGAGTCCATGAGTGACGAGATCAACTCCGCCTGGCAGTCGGTTCGCACCGCGCGGGAGAGCCGGTTGGTCAATCCGAGGCGCCACCTGCCCGTTCCCCGCAGGCCGGAGCAGAGGTGGCGGCAATCCGTCAGCGCCGCGCAGCAGGCCGACTACGCAGAGATCCTGGAGCGCGTCGACGAGGGCGTGTCCCACCTGCGGCACCTGACCCGCACCCTGCGTGAGGCCTCGTACGCCAGTGGGGAGTGGGACGAGCGATTCCGGCAGAGCTGGGCGGAGATCGTCGGCGATGCCGGCCGCGCCATCGCCGACCCCGACGCCGAGGTCGCACCGATCTATGACCGGCTCACGGACCTGTCGGAGAACCTCTCTGGCGACCAGGATCTGCCTCAGATCTCGTGGCCGCTGTACGGGTCGCTGATCACCAGCGTGCGCCACATCGTCGTGATCGTCGACGACGTCGCTTCCGCCCGAGAAGCCCGCCAATCAAGAAACGCGGAGTGACGTGGCAGCCGGCGTGGAGCGGACCAGCAATGAGCCCTCGGGCAGTGGCCTCGTGCGGGGGCTGCTCACGAGCATTCTGCCGGTGCTCGGCGCGCTCGCCGGCTGTGTGCTCGGCTGGTACACGTCCACCTGGGCGGTTCACGGATTCCGGGACGTGTTCGGGGTCGCGGAGCTCTCGGGAGTGCCTGTCCGGCACCGGGCACCGGGGGTGCCGGGCCCGACGGCGGGCTACTGGCTGTCGTGGGCGGTCCCGATCGGGGCGGTCTACGTCGTCAGTGCGCTGCTGCTGTGGAGGTGGCGGCACGGACGGCTTCTCACCGGGGCGGTCATAGTGGGCTTCAGCGTCGTGGTCCTCTTTCTGGTGCCCACGTGGGTGTCGATGGAGGTCGGTGGTTTCGCACCCACCTGACCGCGTCGCGCAGTCCCGAAGAGAGGACTGGAGCGCGGCTACAGTGAGGCGCGTGGCTTCGCAGTGCGTCATCGTCGACCTGGATCCGGAGACCGTTGACGTACTGCTGGGTTCTCCCTATTTTCACGCGGGTTTCCGCGCCTTCGCCGATCCCGACATCGCGGCTCGCTACCGAATGGAGCCGACACCGCCGCTGCGCCCCGGCGACACCGTCCAGTGGCCGGTCCGGCCCGCCCGGGTCCGTCGGCGGCGAGATCGTCCGTCGCCGAGCAACGTCAGCGCCTGGGCGTGGTCCGAGATGCGGCGGCAGCGTCGGCGGCCCCGGCGGGCCCACATGTTCTCCGTGGTGGACCGACAGCCCATGAATCTTGAGCTGCGTGGCCCGCGCGGGGCCAGGGTGTCGTTCGCGATCGAACCCAACGGCTCAGGCGGTGGATCGGTGATCAGAATCGACTCCGACCTGCCTCCCCGTACCGCCGACCTGCTCCGGGCCTATCTCGAGGCGGAGGATCGAGACTGGGCGCACTTTCTGCGCTGCGGGATCCAGCCACTGTCCCGTGATCCGCACGCCGACTGGGCCGGGGAGCGTCGGGCGCTCGTCGACATGCCGTGGCAGGCATCCGAAGCTGATGCCGCACCCGGCCCGAGCGGTTTTGAGGCGGTGCTCGTGGTTCGCCACCCCGGGCACGCCGATGAGGGAGAGGTGACCTGGGAGGAGGTGGCCCGAGTGAACGGTGTGGCGATCTCGCCGTCGTCGATGTGGTGGGACATCGCGGTCACCGACGGGCGGCCTCCGCCCCAGCACCCGTGTGACGCGTGCGACGATCGCTTCGGATGGCCACACGACGGCGCCGAAGGGCTCGGGGAGATCGACGTACTCTTCGAGGTTCTTGCCCGCCACACCGCGACACCGCAGGTGGCGTTCGGATCGATCTTCGAGACCTCGAGCCTGGCCTGGTATTCGTACGGTCCGGGCCCGGACCATTCCGTGGCGTACTACTCCGCCGATCCGGACGCGAGCATCCACCCCGAGCTCACCGTCGTCCCCGCCTCGCAGATCTGTTCGCCCGAGGTGACACTGCTGCGCACGATGCCCGTGATCCAGACCAGTGTGGCCGGCGTCCCCGGCCTGGCGAACCTCGCCCACGGGCGGGCGCGCGGCGTTGACGCGCTCTGGCCCGACGGGCGCGAATGGCTCCTGGCCACGGACATCGACTGGGGGTGCTCGGTGCTCGGATGCGACCGCAGCACGGCCGAGGCGGTTCTCGCCGCCGAAGGGATCGAGGCCGTCGAGCTCATCTGAGGGGTTTGACGCGACCAGCGTGAAGATCGGTCTTCACGTGGTGCCAGCACTATGGTTCGTGCGAGGAGGTGTCGTCCATGGAACCGATGAGGCCGGTTGACGTCGGTCCGCAGGCTCCTCCCAAGCCGTGGTGGCAACGGTGGGGCTGGCGCATCTATGCGGCGATGATGATTCTCCTGTTGGTGGCGCTGCAGTTAACTGTCGACATCTCCTTCTGGGCAGGGGTGTCGATCGCCGTGGGTCTCAGCATTGGTTGGATGGTCATTGAATCTGTTCTGCTGCGCATTTCGGCGGCGAATGCAGAGACGGGTGAGGCTCGGGAGGCGGGACCCGGCCGCCGAGAATGACGTTCGGCTGCACTACTCGCTCGGTGGCTCCGCGTCTGCCGTGCTGTCGAATACTCGCTCGTAGGGAAACCAGATCGCGATCACGGTCACGACGCCCACCGCGAACTGCAGCCATTCAGATGCGCTCCGTGCAGGCGCCGGCGACGGGTCCGGTTTCGCACTGACGGTCCGACCCCCTACGGTAGACAGACCAGTCTGTCTATTGGAGTGATGGAGCGTCTGTCCATATGCGTACGTTGATCGTGTTTCTGCTCGTCGGCTTCGGAGCTCAGCTCGTCGACGGGTCCCTGGGAATGGCCTACGG
>DWWG01000110.1 GCA_019119875.1 Candidatus Dietzia intestinigallinarum
AACGTGTGGGCGTTGGTGGGCGTTGAGTCGCTCCGGCAGCCGAATTCTGGGCCCGCCCTGCGGAAACGCTGCACGGAATGACTCAACGAGTGGGCGTTCGCGGGCGTTGGTGGGCGTCGGTGGGCGTTGAGTCGCTCCGGCAGCCGAATTCTGGGCCGGCCCTGCGGAAACGCTGCACGGATTGACTCAACGTGTGGGCGTTGGTGGGCGTTGGTGGGCGTTGCACCGCTTAGGGTCAGCCCGCGAACGCGGACGCGAAGGTCGAGGCCGCGCCGGCCAGGTCCAGCAGCGGTTGCGGGAGGATCCCCAGCACCAGTGTCACCGCGACGGCCACCCCGATAACCGCGAGGGTGGCCGGCTGCCGGGCGAACGCGACGGCCGGCAGTGCTGCCCCGCCTGCGCTCGTCCCAGCCGCGCCTGCGCCCGCGCTCGCCCCGCCTGCACCGGCCTCGCCCGCACCCGCGCCCGCCGCGGCAGCCGCGCCCGCGCCTGCCGCGTGCGCGGCCCCCGCCTCACCGGGCGTCTCGCGGAAGAACATCACCACGATCACGCGCACGTAGAAGGCCGCCGCGACAGCACTGGCGAGCACTCCGAGCACGACCAGCCACACGGCGCCCCCGTCGACGGCCGCCGAGAACACTGCGAACTTGGCGATGAACCCGCCGGTCAACGGGATTCCCGCCAGGGCCAACAGGAGCACGGCGAAGGCGGCGGCCGTCACCGGCTGACGCCGCCCCAGCCCGGCCCAGGAGCGCAGGTCGGTGATCTCGGCGCCCTCGGGGTCGCGGACCAGGCCGGCCACCGCGAACACCCCGACGGTGCTCACGGCGTAGACCACGAGATAGAACAGCGTGGCCGGCACCCCGACCTCCGCCGGCCCGAGCACACCGGTGAGCAGGAATCCCGCGTGCGCCACCGACGAGTACGCGAGCAGCCGCTTGACGTCGTTCTGCGTCACACCCACCACGGTGCCGATGATCATGGTCAGCGCCGCGACGGCCCACAGGACCGGCTGCCACACGCTGTGGAGCCCGGGCACGGCCACGTAGAAGAACCGCAGGATCGCCCCGAACGCCGCGAGCTTGACCCCGGCGGCCATGAACGCGGTGATCGAGGTGGGCGCTCCCTGGTACACGTCCGGGATCCAGTTGTGGAACGGTGCGGCACCAACCTTGAAAAGCAGCCCCACCGACATCATGGCCACCCCGATCAGCGCCAGTGGGCCGCCGCCCTCGGCGCGGACGGCCTCGGCAATCCCGCCGAAGTCGACGGTCCCCGCGTAGCCGTACATCATCGCGGCGCCGTAGACGAAGATCGCCGACGAGAACGCCCCGAGGAGGAAATATTTGACGGCGGCCTCCTGTGAGAGAAGTCGTCGTCGTCGGGCCATCCCACACAGCACATACAGGGGCAGCGACAACACCTCCAACGCGATGAACAGCGTGATCAGGTCGTTCGCGGCGGGGAACAGCATGAGGCCGCCGGTGGCGAACAGCACCAGCGGGAACACCTCGGTCTGGGTGACTCCGGCGCGCTCGGCGGCCCGTTCGTTGTCGCCGCCCGGGGCCAGCGCGGCCTGGGGCGCGAAGCCGGCCAGCACGGGACCGCGAGAGGTGCCCGAGCGGGCCCCCGAGGACGATGACGACGACGCCGCCGACACCGCGTCCACCCGGCCGGAGGCGTCGCCCGGGCCGGCCCTCCGGCGTTCACCGATGAGCGGCCCGGCCCCGAGGGCGACGATCACGGTCGCGCCCTGCAGGAACAGGGTCGGCCCGTCGACGGCCACGGCGCCCGAGGCGGTGACCAGCCGGGTACCGGCGAGCACCAGCACCGACACCAACGCGACGCCGAGTCCGCCCAGGTAGAGCGCCACCTGGGTGACGTAGCGGGCCCGCGCCGGCACGAACGCCTCGACGAGCACCGAGACGATCGCCGCGCCCAGCACGACGAGCAGCGGCAGGACGGCCAGGTAGTCGATGTCCGGGGTCATGGGGCGGCACCTTCCACGTGGGCGACGGTCGCGGCGACCGCCGGATCGATCACGTCCAGTGCGGGCTGCGGGTAGAAGCCCAGCACGACCAGTGCCACCAGAAGCGGAGCCAGCACCACCCGCTCGCGCACGCCCAGGTCGCGCGTCGACTCGATCCCCGGCGCGACGGGCCCGCCCATCACCCGCTGGTACGTCCACAGGATGTAGATCGCGGCCAGGACGAACGTCGCGGTTCCCAGCACGGCGGCCACGGGGTACGGGCCGAACGTGCCGACGAACACCAGGAATTCGGAGATGAACGGCGCGAGCCCCGGTAGCGAGAGCGTGGCCAGTCCGGCGACGAGGAACACCCCGGCCAGTACGGGCGCGACCTGCTGGACGCCGCCGTAGTAGGCGATCTCGCGGATCCGGTGCCGGCGCACCAGGAAGCCGGCCACGAGGAACAGCGCGGCCGTGGCCAGCCCGTGGTTGACCATGTAGAGCGTCGAACCGGTGGCGGACTGTTCGGTGCGGGCGAAGATCCCCAGCACGATGAACCCGAAGTGCGAGATCGACGCATAGGCGATGAGCCGCAGCAGGTCGGTCTGCGCGATGGCCATGAGCCCGCCGTAGATCACGCTGATCACCGCGAGCGTGATGAGGACGGGCGCCGCGGTCTGCGTGGCCTCGGGGAACAGGGGCAGGCTGTAGCGCAGCATCGCGAACGTGCCGACCTTGTCGACCACCGCCATCATGAGCACCGCGGAGGCGGGCGTGGCGGCCACCGCGGCGCCGGGCAGCCAGGTGTGGAAGGGCCACAGCGGCGCCTTGATCGCGAACGCCAGCGTGAACCCGGCGAACAGCAGCAGCCCCGCGCCGGTCGGGATCTGCAGGGTGCCGTCGGCCACGGCGGCGGTGATGAGCCGGTGGTCGAAGGTGCCGCCGCCGTCCGGGCCGATCCCGGACCGCGAGGTGTGGATGTACACCGTGATGAGCGCGGCCAGCATGACCAGCCCGCCGAGCAGGTTGTAGATGAGGAACCGCACCGCGGCGCGCGCCCGCTCCGAGCCGTCGGTGGAGCCGCCGCCGTACACGCCGATGAGGAAGTACAGCGGGATGAGCATCGCCTCGAACGCGATGTAGAACAGCAGCACGTCGAGGCTGAGGAAGGCCACCAGCGCCAGGCCCTGCGTGGCGAGCATGAGGGCGGGGTAGGCCTGCGCGCGTCGACTGTCGGGCGCGGCGGGGGTTCCGGGGTCCGGGTCGGTGTCGCGCCAGCCGGCGAGCAGCAGCAAAGGCATGAGCGCGGCGGCGAGCAGCACCATGACCAGCGCGATGCCGTCCACGCCGAGCGTGTAGGTGGCGCCGAAGGACGGGATCCACTGGCGCGCCTCGACGAACTGGTACCGCTCGCCGCCGGCCTCGTATCCCCCGGCCACGACTATGGCCAGGGCGAGGGTGGCGAGGGAGGTGACCAGGGCCAGGGGCCGCGCCGCGCGGGCCGCCGTCGGGGGGAGTACGACGACGACGAGGGCACCGATCAGGGGCGTGAGCCACAGCGCACTCAGCAGTCCGGGGCCGGTCACAGTGCACCTCCCACGAGCATGGCCGCGATCACCAGCCCGGCCCCGGCCAGCATGTACAGGGCGTAGGTGCGGGTGAGGCCGGATTGCAGGAGGCGCCCGCGGGCGGAGGCGTCCCGGACGGCCGCGGTGACCCCGGTGGCCGCGCCCGCGACCACGGTGCGGTCGACGACGGCCGTGCCGGCCACGACCGCCTTTCCGGGTCGCATGAACAGGGACTCGTTGAGGTCGTCGGCGTAGAGGTCCCGCCGTGCGGCCCGCGTGAGCGGCGAGCCCCCTGGCGCGGTCACCGGGATCTCTCTGCGGGCGTAGAGCCTAACGGCCACCAGGACGCCGATCGC
>DWWG01000001.1 GCA_019119875.1 Candidatus Dietzia intestinigallinarum
ACCTCCATGATCTGCTCGCGCAGCACGGGCCAGGAGTAGATGACCGTGAGCGCCATCGCCAGGCCGAGCTCATCGGAGGGCGGGGGAGAGGTCATCGCGGCCACGGCGCGGGCCGGGCGGTTCGAGGCGTCGAGCAGGGGGCGGCCCACCGCGCCGGGGTCGAGCGAGAGCCAGAGCAGCAGGCGGCTGAAGTCGGGATTGTCGGTGGCTCCCAGCAGCATGGTGCGGATCGCGGCGCCCGCGTCGTCGTGGGCATCGATCCGGGCCGAACCGCGGCGTAGGCCCGACTCGAGAACGGCGGCCAGCAGGTCGTCCTTGTTGCCGATGTGACGGTGGATCAGGCCGAGATTGACGCCGGCGGACTCGGCCACCTCCCGTAGCGGCGCGCGCGGCCCGCGGGCGGCGAACACCCGGCGGGCGGTGCCCAGGACGGCCCGGCGCACCGCCTCGCGGCCTGTCGGTTTCAAGGAATTCGACGCATCCACGGACATAACTGTAGACGAATGTCTACAGTTCTGGGGGCAGACCCCCGGGCGTCGCCGACGCCCGGCACGGCCCCCTCGCCCGGTCGCACCGACCCCGGCCCCCCAGCGCGGCCGAGAAAGGACCCCGAAATGCAGATCACCATCGGTGACCACGAGATCGAGTTCGGACCCAAGACACTGCGACTGAGCGCGGAATCCACGGAGCCGCCACCCTACGAACACCTCGAACTCCGCCCGGTCACCCCGTACATCGGCGCCGAGATCTCCGGCGTCGACCTGGCGGCCCCCACCCCGGCCCAGATCGACGAACTGCGGCGAGCACTTCTTGAGCGCAAGGTCCTGTTCTTCCGCGACCAGCACCACATCACCGCCCGCCAGCACCGAGACTTCGCGGCGCACTGGGGCGAGCTCGAGGTCCACCCGCTGCTCGACCAGGGGGAGATCCCCGAGGTCGTCCGGTTCGACCGCGGGCAGGACAACCCCGGCATGGAGAACATCTGGCACGTCGACGTCTCGTGGCAGCAGCGCCCGCCGCTCGGCTCGGTCCTGCGCGCCATCGACGTACCCGACGCCGGCGGCGACACCCTGTGGTCCGACATGGGCAACGCCTACGACGCCCTGCCGGACCACATCAAGGAGCGAATCGACGGGCTGACCGCCACCCACGACTTCACACCGTCGTTCGGAAGGGGGATGACGCCCGAGAAGCGTGCCGAGATGCAGGAGCTCTACCCGCCGCAGCACCACCCCGTGGTGCGCACCCATCCCGATACCGGCCGGAAACTGCTGTTCGTCAACAGTCTGTTCACCACCCGTATCGACGGGGTCGACGCGGCCGAAGGTCAGGAGCTCCTGCGGCGGCTGCTCGACCAGGTCAAGACGCCCGACTTCCAGGTGCGACTGCGCTGGGCGCCCGGCACCGTCGCGTTCTGGGACAACCGCGCCACCCAGCACTACGCATGTAGTGACTATTTTCCAAGCCGTCGCGTGATGGAGCGGGTCGCGATCGTGGGAGACGTGCCCGCATGACGGACCCCGCCCCCGCCTTTGACCGCCACGTCCTGCCCGCCCGGCGTCTCGCCGGCCGGATCCCCGCTGAGATGGACCGGCGTCACCAGCAGGACGCCTTCCCCGGCGCCGAGCAGGTCCGCGCCCCCGACGGCGCGCCCAACATCCTGCTGGTGATGCTCGACGACGTGGGCTTCGGCACCTCCTCGGCCTTCGGCGGCCCGTGCCGCACAGCCACGATCGAGCGGCTGGCCCGTGACGGCGCCGGCTACACGCGGTTCCACACCACCGCGCTGTGCTCGCCGACCCGCGCCGCCACCCTCACCGGCCGCAACCACCACAGCGTGGGGATGGGAGTGATCGCCGAGATGGCCACCCGCGCCCCCGGCTACACCGGCGTCCGGCCCGACTCGGCCGCCACCGTCGCGCGCGTGCTGCGCGGCAACGGCTACGCCACCGGGGCGTTCGGCAAGATGCACCAGACCCCGCCGTGGGAGACCACCGCGGCCGGACCGTTCGACCGCTGGCCCACCGAGGAGGGATTCGACACCTTCTACGGGTTCCTGGGCGCCGAGGCCGACCACTTCGCGCCCGTCCTCTACGACGGCCGCCGACAGGTCGATCCGCCCCGCACCCCGGAGGAGGGCTACCACCTCACCGAGGACCTGGTGGACCACGCCATCGCCTGGACCGACGAGCTCGCCTCCGTGGCCCCCGACCGGCCGTGGTTCTGCTACCTGCCGTTCGGCGCCGTCCACGCCCCGCTGCACGTGCCGGAGTCGTACCGCGACCGCTACTCGGGAGAGTTCGACGACGGCTGGGACGTGCTCCGCGAACGCACCCTGGCCCGCCAGAAGGAGCTCGGCGTGGTGCCGGCGGACACCGAGCTGGGGCCGTGGGCACCGGGACTGCCGCACTGGGACGAGCTGGACGACGACGAGCGCCGCGTCGCAGCCCGCCTCATGGAACTGTACGCCGGGTTCCTCGAGCACACCGACGACCAGGTGGGGCGCGTGATCGACCACCTGCAGTCCACGGGCGCGCTGGAGAACACGCTGGTCCTCTACATGGTGGGGGACAACGGGGCCTCCACCGAGGGCGGCCGCCTGGGCGCGTTCAACTATCTGGCCGGACTCAACGGCATCCCGGCGAGCACGGAGGAGATCCTGGAGAACTGGGACGCGCTCGGCGGGCCGGGCTCGTATCCGCACTTCCCCTCGTCGTGGGCGCTCGCGCTGAACACCCCGTACCAGTGGGCCAAGCAGGTGGCCTCCCACTACGGCGGCACCCGCAACGGCCTGGTCGCGCACTGGCCGGGCCGGATCGCCGAGCCCGGGCGACTGCGTCACCAGTGGCACCACTGCGTGGACATCACGCCCACCATCCTCGAGGCGGCCGGCGTGCCCATGCCGCACACCGTGGACGGGGTGGCGCAGAAGCCGCTGGAGGGCGTGGGCATGACGTACACGTTCACCGCGCCCGACGCGCAGGATCGGCACACCACGCAGTACTTCGAGATCTTCGGCAACCGCGGCATCTACGACCACGGCTGGACCGCGGTGTCCGTCCAGCGCGCGCCGTGGCTCATGGCCACCGGGGACGTCGACCTGCCCCCGCTGTCCGAGAGCAGGTGGGAGCTGTACGACACGAGCTCCGACTGGTCGCAGGCACGTGATCTGGCGGCCGAGCATCCGGAGATCCTCGAGCGGCTCACGACCAAGTTCATCGCCGAGGCCGCCCGCCACGACGTGCTGCCGCTGGATGATTCCACGGTCGGACGCCAGGCCGGTGCCGGGAACCGGCCGCCGCACCCCATGGCGGGTCGCTCGTCCATCACGCTGTACCCGCACATGGACGGGCTTAACGAGAAGGCCGCGCCGAAGCTGTTCAACCGCGGCTTCCTGCTCTCGGCGTCGCTGGACGTGGCCGGCCCGAAGGCGCGCGCGGGCACCCCGTGCGAGGGTGTGCTGTTCAGCATGGGCGGCCGGTTCGGTGGGATGGTGCTGTACCTGCTTCAGGGTGTGCCGGTGTTCGAGTACAACTTCTTCGGCCGCGCCCGCGGCCGGGCCGAGGGCGTCGAGCCGCTGGCCCGGGGCGCACACACCGTGGAGTTGGAGTTCGCCTACGACGGAGGTATCGCCGCGGGCGCCGACCTGCTGCTGTTCGTGGACGGAGAGCAGGTGGGCGCCGGCCGCATCGCGGTGACCGCCCCGGCGATGTTCAGCATGAACGAGACGCTGGACGTCGGGCGCAGCCGTGGCAGCGCCGTGAGCCGCGCCTACGACGGCGCGTTCCCGGTGCGTGGCGCTGTGCTGCACCACGTGCGGGTGGACCTGCAGCGCGGCACCGAGCTGCCGCGGGCACGGAGGGAGCGCATCGAGCTCGCCACGCACTGATGCGACTCACCGCCGGGCCCGGCAGTCCCGGACCGGTCCTGCCGGGCCCGGCGACCGGATCAGAAGACCTCGAAGGCGTAGCCGATCAGCCCTGCCGCCAGTAGAAGAACGACGACGACGATGGCCACGATCCACACGTACGCACCCGTTCGGCCGGGCTGAGGAGTCGGACTCTGCTCGATCGTCTCTGATTCGACCACCCGCTCCGTCTCATCGTGGCGGGGGACCTGCGGTTCGTCGGGCTGGGAGGGAGTGTTCGTCATCGTGCACCTCTCGTTCGGCCGGGGTGCACACGTTAGGTGTGCGCCGATGTACCCTCCACCGGTCGCTCGCGGGGCAGTACAGCTAGAGGACGACGGCGCCGGGCCCCACGCCGTCGTGGATCCCGATGAGCAGTTCCGCCACCGACCACGCGGTGATCGCGGAGGTGCGCCCGCCCGAGTCCGGGTCGAGGGAGTTCTCGAAACTCATCTCGTAGCTGCCCAGCGGCGACTCCCACTCCACGACGTGGCGGGTGCGGGTGACCTGCGGATCGGCCAGCACGATCACCTCGGTCCGGTCGAGTCCGAGCGTCGCCAACGCGAGAGCGACGGAGGCGTTGGAGGTGCGCGGGAACTGGAGCGCGGCCTCGCGGGCCGAGCCACGGAAGACCTCACTGCGGTCGCCGGGTGGCTCGTCGACGCCCAGGGCTGCGGGGCTCTTGATGGTGTAGTGGCGCAGGCGGGCGTCGGCGGTGCCGGCCCGCGCCGCGGCGGCCAGCACGTCGAGACCGCCGACGGCGCCGGCGGGCACGAGCACCCGGCCCGCGTGAGCCGCGCCGGGCCCGGTCGAATCGCCGATCAGGTCACGGGGGTCCGCAAATCGGGCGAAGACCCCGCAGGAGCACACGACGATGTCCGTGCCCGTGGCGGTGACGCGCGGGATGAACTCCGCGGCGGCGTCGACGGTGGTCGCCTCCACCACCACGTCCGCCTCGACGATCGCACGCTCGATCTCGTCCGGCGTACTGCCCGAATGCAGCACCGCGATCAGTCGGGCGTCGGGGACCCGGCCCTGCTCGATCGCCTCGACCACCGCCCCGCCGATCGCGCCGGAGCCGATCACCGCGACCTGCAGAGGGCGTGCGGCCGCCGGTGTGCGTTCCGTCGCCGGCGCCGGGTCCGGCACGGAGGAGGGGAGCGGAGGATTCATGATGAGGGCCACCGTACCCACGCCGCGCCCCCGACCGTGCGCGACCGACTCACCCCGCGTGCGGTCTGCTCACCTGCCGTCGACGACGGCGCGCGAGTTCGCACCGGCCGGTGTGGCGGTGGGGGCGGCCTCGGAGACGTACACCCGGTCGCCCTCGTGGATCGTGGCCGGCGACAGCGCCCGGAGGTACACGCCCAGATTCATCCCGGTGTTGCGGGCCACCGAGCGCAGGATCGCGCGATCATGCGGCAGGTCTGCCTGGGGAAGCCCCACCATCACACACCGCGAGATGGGCATCACCACCTCGAAGACCGCCGTGCCGATATGCAGCCGGCTGCCCACCCAGTCGAACTCGGGGCAGCCGTCGACCCCCGGCTCGGTCTCCAGGATGATGTTCTTCCGGAAGCGGCGGGGTTCCACCGCCGACTCGGGGGCGTGCTCTCGCACCGTTCGCATCGCGGCGGTGGTCAGCAGCGACAGTGGCAGGGAGTCGAAGTACGTGCCGCGTGGGGTCGCGTACCGGACGAGCTCCGTCATGAGCTCTTCGGGCAGCGCGGAGAAATCCGGTAGCGGCTCGTCGGGGCCGAGGTCGAGCTGGGCGCGGATATCCGCTTCGTTGACCCGGCCGCGGCGGTAGTGCTCATGATCGTCACGCGGGCGACGCGGCCACAGTGTCACCTCGCGGCCCACCGCGGCTGACAGGGCCGCATTGATCGCGTCGTCATCGCTGCGCATCACCGAGCCGTCCGGGAACGTGATCTCGACGGTCGGCGTGGAATCGTCCCGGGGCTCGTCGAGGTAGCGGGCGTGGAACTGCAGCAATGACGTGAGCTGCTTGGCGCCGCGGATCTCTGAGGCCTTCTCGTCGCGCACGGCCCAACCACGGTCGCCGGGAACGCCCCATTCCTCGGTCACGTCCGCAGTGGCCAGTCGGTCTCCGCGCATCGACTTGACGGGATGCCGCCACAGTTCGCCGACCCGCCCCACGTACATGGTGCAACCACCTCGAATGCCTGCCACTCTGTCGCGGCTACTGAACGCACGTTAACAGATGTCAACTGTGTCCCGGGACACGGACGTGGAATCGCCGCACGACCGGGCGACGTACGGTGCTGGATGAGGTAGGCGGAGAGAGTACGTGCCGTGAGCAGGAAGCGAGACCGTCCGTGAAGCTGTCGATCGTGGACCTGGGAACCGTGGCGCCGGGGACGACGGAGTCCGAGGCGCTCGCCGATTCGCTGGAGACCGCGCGGCACGCCGAGGCTGCCGGATTCCACCGCATCTGGTTCGCCGAGCATCATCTGAGTCGGTCGGGTGCCTCCCATCATCCCGAGCTGTTGATCGCGGCGGCGTCGACGGTGACCTCGCGGATCCGGCTGGGCTCGGGCGCCGTGCTGATGAATCACTACAGTCCGTTCAAGGTGGCCGAGATGTTCAGCCAGCTCGAGGCGATGGCGCCTGGGCGCATCGACCTCGGGATGGGACGCGCGACCGCCGGCCCGGTGATCGACCTGGCGCTCCAACAGAACCGCGAGCACCCAGCGCAGGTCGACCACCAGCAGCAGGTGATGGAGACGGTGGCGTGGCTCTATGACGCGTTCCCCGAGGGGCATCCCTTCGCGGGGCACCGGCTCGGCGGATCGGGAGTTCCACAGACGTGGCTGCTGGGGTCGAACCCGGGCGGGTCCGCCCTGGCGGCCGGTCTCGGCATCGGCTACGCGTTCGCAGGGTTCATCAATCCGGGCGGCGCGGCAGGCGCACTGCGCCACTACCGCGACCAGTTCCGCCCGCAGGGCTTCGGGATCGAGACCCCGCGGGCGATCCTCGCCGTGAACGTGACCGTGGGCGAGACCCGCGACGAGGGGCTGTGGCTGGCCAACTCGCCGAAGGGTTTCTATTCGCGCCTGGGGCGCGCCGGACGTGCAGCGGGGCTGGTGACCGTGCCGGCGCCCGAGGACGGCGCGCGCGAGATGAGCGACGAAGAGCGGGCCGAGCCGACGAGCATCATCGACGGGCGCTGGCCGCGCTTCGTCGCAGGTGGGCCGTCAGATGTGCGGGCGACTCTCGAGCAGATGGTTGAGGAGAGCGGCGCCGATGAACTGATGGTCCAGGACCTCATCGCCGACCCCGTGGCGCGTCGTCGGTCCCATGCGCTGCTCGCGGAGGCGTTCGGGGTGACGGGCCGAGGCTGAGCCGCCTGGAGGTGACGCATCTGACGTTGCCCGGGCCGCGTCGGTGTGACAACCTCATGGTCACCGGCCCCGCCACGGGGCCTCCGGACGAGGGGTGCCGTACCCGGCGCGCGACAAGACGGCCCGCAGGAGGCTGTCATGGCATGGATCGTTCTCGTCCTCTCCGGTGTTTTCGAGGCCGTGTGGGCCACCGCGCTGGGCCGGTCCGAGGGCTTCACCCGACTCGCTCCCAGCCTCGTGTTCGCAGTGGCACTGGTCGTGAGCATGGGCGGTCTCGCCTACGCGATGCGGGACCTGCCGGCCGGTACCGCCTATGCGGTCTGGGTGGGCATCGGCGCCTCGCTCACCGTGATCTACGCGATGCTGACCGGCACCGAGCCGGTGTCGGTGCTCAAGGTCGCATTTCTGTTGATGATCATCGGCGGCGTCGTCGGGCTCAAGGCGGTCAGCTGAACGGTCTCGTACCGTGGGAGCACCCGGCCGGGCACCGGTGGCGGTGGGAGTTCGTCCCGGTCGGTGACGGCGTCACCGAGGTCACCGAGTCCTACGACGGCACCACCTCGAAGGTCGGCCGCTTCCAGGAGCTCAGCGGGCTGGCCGGTCTGAACGTGGCCGGGATCGAGAAGATCCTGACCAAGCTCGCCGAGCGCTATCCGGTCTGATCGTCGTCGTCGTTGTCGTTTTCGGGGACGACGTCCCCGCCCGCGGCGGGGTAACAGGCGGTCTGGCCGCCGTAGGTGAAGCCCGCCCCCTCGACGTTGGCGATGCTGACCGTGTCGCCGCGCTCGTTGGCGATCCGCAGCACGTGGTGGGCGCTGCCGGACATCGGGACCTCGGAGCCGTCGGTGTAGCCGTGGCCCTCGACGATCTCGCGGATCCGCGGCCAGGCCCGCCCCCACTGGTCGGCGTCCATCTCGGTGGTGACGCTCAGCTGGGGCGCGTTGTAGACGTACAGGTCCACGTCGCACGCGGTGACCGCGCCGCTGGACGGGTTCTGCTGCCACCCGTCCGGGCCGAGGGTGTGCTCGACCACCACGCGGACCTCCTCGAGCGTCGCGTCCAGGTCGCGCCGGGGCTCGTCGATGGTCACGGCGTCGTTCACGGGCTGCTCCTCGGTGGTCGTCGGGTCGTCGACGGTCTGGCTGTCTGTGCATCCGGCCGCGACGGCCAGGACGCCCGCGCCCAGCGCCGCGGCCAGAACGCGGCGGAGGACGGAGGGGTGGGGCGAGTCTTCTCGCATGCTGGTCACCTCGCCAGGAGGTCGGGGCGGTCCGCCGCGATGGCGGCGAGATTGTGCAGGGAGACGGTCTCGTTCTTCGTGTAGATACTGTGCGCGCCGACGTCCTCGCCGTGGATCCGGTTGTAGTCGTCGCGGCCGTAGCGGGTGTCGTGGGCGACCGGCTCCCCGGTCCCGGGACGGGTCCGCACCACCACGTCGCTGGTCTCCATGGACAACTCCTCGAGCCCCCACTGCCGGGGCGGGTTGCCCAGTCCGAGCTTGGTGGTGCCCACCTCGCCGAAGATCTCGTTGACGAAGTCGCCGTCCTCGGTCATGTGGAACGCCCGGCCCTCGTCGATGCCGAGCGCGTCCTTGTCCGGGAGGTGCCGCATGAGGTCCTCGGTCGGGGCGGTCTGCGTCGGATAGGTGGTGGAGGTGTCCGGGCGGAGCTCGGGGAACCCGGGGCTGCCGTAGAGGGCGAGATTGTCCACCGGGGACCTCCCGTCGGCGGCGAGCTCCTGTGCGGCGATGCCAGAGGTGGTCGAGCCGTACGAGTGGCCGAACAGTGAGAGGTTCACGTCGGTCTTGTTGTTGGCCACGGCGATCCCCCGCACGGCGTTCTCGACCTTGGACGACTCCTGCATCGCGAGCGTATTGGTCCCCACGCCCAGGATGTCGGCCTTCTGGGGATGCTGGTAGGCGAGGAACGCGATCGTGGCGTGCGACTCGCCGGGAGCGAGTTCGGTCGCCGCGAGGTTGAGGTTCTGCGCGTCGTTGACCTTGCCGATCACACTGTCGTGCACGTTGGTGGTGTAGCCCTCGACAGACATGGAGACGTTACCCGCGGTATCGGGATCGCCGATGGAGATCGCTACCTCGGGGAGGTCCTCGGACAGGTCGTACTCGAGCAGCATTCGTTCCGGCCCGGTGGCCGCGGTCCGGGTCCGCTTCAGCGTCTCGAGGTGGCGCTCCGCCGCGTCCACCCGCGACTGCATGGAGATCATCCCGGCATAGTAGGCGTCCGACCCGCCGGGGCGGTCCATGTAGTCCCCGAGCTCGTCGCGCCGGTCATCGAGTTCCTTCTGCGCGTCGGTGATGTCCCGGTCCAGCGCCTCACGGTTGAGCTCGTCGCGGACCTGTGAGGGCAGACCCCAGAGGTTGCGGATCGCGTCCGGCTCGTGATCCATCATGTGTTGCTGCTGGTCCTCGGTGAGTGACTCCCACCAGGTGCGGACCTGCTCGGCCGGGGCGTCCTGCGGGGGCGGCGGCGGAACGTCGTTCTGCGACTCCACGGCGTCGGAGACCGAGTCGGCGCCCCCGTCGTCGATCTTTCCCGCGGCGATCGTTCGCAGGCCGTCCGCCGCGAGGGTCTCGATCTCCCGGCCGCTGCGGACCACCTCGGTGACGGTCTGCTCGATCTGGCGCCTGATCCCCTCCCGGATCAGCTTCTCCTCGGGGGTGAGGGACACCCCGAACCGGAGGTCGCTCACCACACCGGTGTCGCCGATCCGGAACTGGTTGCCGGACGCGTACATCTCGAGGCTCGTCACCTCCGATTCGAGGAAGGTCAGCGCCGACTCCACCTGCTCGGCGGTGTTCCGGGCCGACTGCGCCTCGGCCGCGGCGTCGGTCACCGAGTCGCGGAAATCCATGAAGTGCCGGGACGCCATCGTCTCGCCCAGGGAGTTGACCCACGACCGCCACTGACCGGCCTCCCGGACCTCCTCCTCGAACGAACTGCGAACAGGCGCTGAAACCATTCGGAACGCCGCCGAAACAGCGCGTGGACAACTGGATGCGACCGTGGATTCCGCGCGGTCCGCCGAGCCGGGGTTCCCGGGCGAGGCCGCCGGTCCGTTCCGGGACGCACTGACTCGCTTCTCCGCGTTCGATCAACGGCTGGAGCGGACCGGGTACTCGACCGCGGACCGCCTCGAGGACTCCGCGGACCGGTACGACCGGACGGAAGACGTGATCGAGGGGATCTTCGACGGCATCGGCGATGCGGTCGAGGGGATCGGCAGGGTGTTCGGCCGGTAGCCGCCACGCCGGGGCCGTCCTTGTGCTGGCCGAGGGGTGCGCGAGGGTCTACGCTGGCCGGTGACACGGGGTGCCGCCCGCCGGGCGGCTGAGAACACACCCGTCGAACCTGATCTGGGTAGTTCCAGCGAAGGAATGTCGATCGCGCGCCCTCGACGCCTGTAGTGCGTGGGCTCCGTGTCGGACTTCCCCGTGGTGCCGTCGAGCGGAGTCGAGGGGTGCCGAGCCGGACGCGTCGGCATCTCCCCGCCCGGAGCCGCCGGAAAGCGAGTTGCAGTGCAGAACACACCGAGCCTCGACCAGCAGATCGTCCTGGTCACCGGGGGAGCCCGAGGCCTGGGCCGCGAGATCGTCCGGTCCTTCGGGCGCGAGGGAGCCCTCGTCGTCGTCAACTACCGTCGCAGCGCCGACGCCGCCGCCGACCTGGTCCGTGAGCTCGGCGCCGACCGCGCCGTCGCCCTCCGGGCCGACGTGACCGACGACGA
>DWWG01000111.1 GCA_019119875.1 Candidatus Dietzia intestinigallinarum
GTCAGGCGTCGCTGATCGGGAGGTAGACCCGCCCGCCGGCGTCGACGAACTCGGCCGACTTCTCCGCCATCCCCGCCTCGATCGCCTCCACCGTCTCCAGCCCGTGTTCGGCGGCGTAGTCGCGGATGTCCTGCGAGATGCGCATCGAGCAGAATTTCGGCCCGCACATGGAGCAGAAGTGCGCGGTCTTGGCAGGTTCGGCCGGCAGGGTCTCGTCGTGGTACTCGCGGGCGGTGTCCGGGTCCAGGCCCAGCGCGAACTGATCGCGCCAGCGGAACTCGAACCGGGCGCGACTCAGTTCGTCATCGCGCTCCTGCGCGCGCGGATGCCCCTTGGCCAGGTCGGCCGAGTGCGCGGCGATCTTGTACGTGATCACGCCGGTCTTGACATCGTCGCGGTTCGGCAACCCCAGATGCTCCTTGGGCGTGACGTAGCAGAGCATCGCCGTCCCCGCCTCGGCGATCCGGGCGGCCCCGATCGCGCTCGTGATGTGGTCGTACCCCGGCGCGATGTCGGTGGCCAGTGGCCCGAGCGTGTAGAACGGCGCCTCCTCGCACCACTGTTCCTCGAGCCGCACGTTCTCCACGATCTTGTCCATCGGCACGTGGCCCGGCCCCTCGATCATCACCTGCACCCCGTGCGACTTGGCGATCCGCGTGAGCTCGCCGAGGGTTCGAAGCTCAGCGAACTGGGCCTCGTCGTTCGCATCGGCGATGGAACCGGGCCGCAGCCCGTCGCCGAGGGAGAACGTCACGTCGTAGCGGGCCAGGATCTCGCACAGCTCGGCGAAATGGGTGTACAGGAACGACTCCCGGTGATGGGCCAGGCACCACGCCGCCATGATCGACCCTCCCCGCGAGACGATCCCCGTGACCCGCTTGGCGGCCAGCGGCACGTACCGCAGCAGCACGCCGGCGTGGACGGTCATATAGTCCACGCCCTGCTCGCACTGCTCGATCACGGTGTCGCGGTACAGCTCCCACGTCAGCGCGGCCGGGTCCCCGTTCACCTTCTCCAACGCCTGGTAGATCGGCACGGTGCCCACCGGCACAGGCGAGTTCCGCAGGATCCACTCCCGGGTGGCGTGGATATCGGAACCGGTGGACAGGTCCATGATCGTGTCGGCGCCCCAGCGGGTGGCCCACACCATCTTCTCGACCTCCTCGGCGATCGAGCTGGTCACCGCCGAGTTGCCGATGTTGGCGTTGATCTTGGTCGCAAAGCGTTTGCCGACGATCATCGGCTCGCTCTCCGGGTGGCGGTGGTTGGCCGGGATGACGGCCCGGCCCGCGGCCACCTCCTCGCGGACGAGCTCCACGTCGACGCCCTCACGCGCGGCGATGAACCGCATCTCCGGGGTGATGAGGCCGGCCCGCGCCCACGCGAGTTGCGTGCGGACCAGAGGCGGCGACCCTGGGGCGGTCGTGGCCGACGGTGACGAGTGTGACGACGACGACGTCACCGGCGACGCCGACACCGACGCGGGGACCGGCCCCGGGTGTGGCCATTCCTCACGGGTGCGGGGCAGCCCGGTGGCGAGGTCGTGGCACTGTTCGGCAGAGGCGTACCCGGTGTAGGGGCCCGAGGTGTCGTAGACGTCGAACGAGGTGCCGTCGGTCAGCTCGATCCGCCGGACCGGCACCTGCATCATGACGCCCGGGCCGGTGGCGGCACCGGAGTCGGTGACCGGGAACGGGGTGGTGGCGTTGTCGTCGTCGTACCCCGGCGCCTCTACGCTCAGGTACGTCTTGCGGCTCGAATAGATGGGCCCGCACGTCACAGCGTCAACAGATGTTGAGGCACGTGTGGACGAAGATGCGTGAACAGACATACGGATTCCAGAACTCCCTACGCCGGCATGATCCGGACAGGTTCTACGGTCGACGACCCGGCCGGTCGTCCTCTCAGCCCACGCTCCGAAGCGGGCTCCCGTGTGGATGGGTTATGAAGTTGTGGCGTCCGAGTGTAGCGCGCCGAGTAGTGTCGGCAGCAAGCACCGTCGGCCCCGAGGAGTCGAAAATGTCTGCCGCAACATCATTGAAGCTGGTCCACAACTCGGATCGCGACAGGTTCGAACTGTGGGACGACGAGACGTTCATGGGGCTCGTCGGCTACGAGATGGACGGCGAGGTCTACATCCTCCTGCACACCGTGATCGAGGAGCATTTCGGGCAGCAGGGCATCGCTCGGCTGCTGGTCAGTCTCGTGCTCACCCGCATGCGGCTCGACGGCACGAAGATCCGCCCGGTCTGCAGCTATGTGCGTCGCTTCCTCATCCGGTTCCCCGAGTACCAGCTGCTTGTCGCTCCCGAATAGCGAATAGGACGCGGACTGGTTGACCGTCCTGCCCGGACGGTTGCCGTCGTCGCCGCCGCCCGGCGGGACACTCGGTTCGCGGGGCGCGGGCGTATTCTCGGTGGCGCAATACCGACCACGAGCAGAGGATTCACATGACCTATCCGAACCAGGGCTACGGCCAGGCAGGCTACGGGCACACGGGCTACGACCAGACCGGGTTCTCCGCGCAGCCCTCGTCGCCGTCGAACACGACCGACCCCCAGCTCGGGCCGCCGTCGAACATCGGATGGGCCGTCGCGTCGATCTTGTTCTTCTGGCCGCTCTCGTTCGTCGCGATGACCCGCGCGATGCAGGTCTATCCGCTGTGGCAGGCCGGTCGCCATTCCGAGGCCGAGGCCGCCAGTGCGACCGCCAAGAAGCTCGGGGTGATCTCGCTCGTGCTGGTCGCGGTGCTGATCGTGCTCTATGTCGTGTTCATCTTCTCCATGGTGGCCGTCGCCGCCTCGGCGGGCTACTGACCGCCTGCCGCCAGCCGCCACCCGCCAGCCCCGAGCCCGGGCGCTGCGTCCGTCAGGCCAGCCCCAGGGTCGGCGCCTCGATCGCGGGGCAGGTGTTCATCACGACGTCGAGCCCGGCATCCTTCGCCCGCTGGGCCGCGGCCTCGTCGATCACACCCTTCTGCATCCAGACCGCCTTGGCGCCCTTGGCGATGGCGTCGTCCACCACCGCGCCCGCCAGCCGGGAATTGACGAAGATGTCCACCACGTCGATCTCCCCCGGAACCGATGCGAGGTCCGGGTAGCCCTGCCTTCCGTGGACGGTCTCCGCCCTGGGATGGACCGGCACGATCTCGTGGCCGAGATCTGCGACGTACTCGGCTATCCCGAAGGCGGTGCGCTCGGAATTCGCCGACAGGCCGACGACGGCCCAGCGTCCCCTGTCCGACAGGAGGCGCTTGATTACTGCGCGATCATTGACGTGGCTCATATCAGGTACAGCGTCGACGCGCCTGCGGGCATTCCCGCGGACGCACGCCGGTGGAGCCCCGGCCCGCAATTCAAATCCGCTCCCCGTGGTGAACTCGCGCGGGCGCCGCGGCGGGAGCGGGAGTTCACGGGCGGGAGCGAGAGTCCACCATGGGGAGCGGATGTGTGTCGGCTGTCGGCTCGAGTGGCCAGTCGGCTGTGCGTGGTGAGAGCTGCTAATCCCCGACGGCGTCCTTGCCGCGCTGGACGATCTTCGGGTCCGGAGCAAACACGACCTGCGTGTCCTTCTCCGGGTAGTCGAACTGGTTGAGGAAGTAGCGCATCGCGTTGATGCGGGCGCGCTTCTTGTCATTGGACTTGATGGTGATCCACGGCGCGTGTTCGGTGTCCGTGCGCCGGAACATCTCCTCCTTGGCGTCGGTGTACTGATCCCACTTGTCGATGGACTCCAGATCCATGGGGGAGAGCTTCCAGCGCCGCACCGGGTCGAGCTGGCGGATCGCGAACCGGGTCTTCTGTTCCTCTCTGGTGACGGAGAACCAGAACTTGGTGACCCCGATCCCCGAGTCGACCAGCATCTTCTCGAACATCGGCGCCTGGTCCATGAACGTCTCGTACTGCGAGTCGGTGCAGAATCCCATCACGCGCTCGACGCCGGCCCGGTTGTACCACGACCGGTCGAACAGGACGAGCTCGCCGCGGGTGGGCAGGTGGCTGACATACCGCTGGAAGTACCACTGGTGCATCTCGGTCGCGGTGGGTTTGATCAGCGCCACCGTCCTCGACTGCCGGATGTTGATGTACTCGGTGAACCGCTTGATCGTGCCGCCCTTGCCGGCGGCGTCGCGGCCCTCGAACACGATGATCTGCCGGTGCCCGGAGTCGGCCTGCCAGCGCTGGAACTTGAGGAGCTCGATCTGCAGCAGGTACTTCTCGACCTCGTACTGGTTCCTGTCCATCCGCTGGTCATACGGGTAGTTCTCCCGCCACGTGTCCACGGCCCTGCCGTTGATGTCGATGAGGTCCGGGTCCTCACCGTGGTCGTCCCGGACGGTGTAGCCCTCGGCGCGGAGCCGATCGATGTAGTGACGCAGTTGGAACGTGGACATGCGGTCGTTCTCCTGGTTGTGAGAGCGGTACGTGGTCCCCGGGCGGGCCGCCGGGCCGGGTCTAGCCGAGGTCCACCACGACAGGGGCGTGGTCCGAGGCGCCCTTGCCCTTGCGTTCCTCGCGGTCGATGTGCGCGCCGGTGACGCGGGCGGCCAGCGCGGGGGAGTGGAGCTGGAAGTCGATGCGCATGCCCTTGCGCTTGGGGAAGCTCAGCCCGGTGTAGTCCCAGTAGGTGTAGACGCCGGGCCCGGGGGTGAACTCGCGGGTGACCTCGCGGAATCCGACCTCGTCGAATGCGGCGAACGCTTGCCGCTCGGGTTCGGAGACGTGGGTCTTGCCCTCGAAGACCTCCATGTCCCACACGTCCTCGTCCCGCGGGGCCACGTTGAAATCACCGGTCAGGGCGATCTGCGCGTGGGGGTCGGCGTTCAGCTCGGCGGCCACGTGCTCGCGCAGCAGTGCCAGCCATTCGAGCTTGTAGGTGTAGTGCGGGTCGGCCAGCTCGCGTCCGTTGGGGACGTAGAGGCTGTGCACCCGCACGCCGTTGCACACCGCGGAGAGGGCGCGAGCCTCGGGATCCTGCGCCTCCTCGGGGTCCTTGTGGAATCCGGGCATGCCGTCGAAGCCGATCTGCACGTCCTCCAGGCCGACGCGGGAGGCCACGGCGACGCCGTTCCACTGGCTGAGTCCGTGGTGGGCGACGGTGTAGCCGATCTCCTCGAACGCCTCGTGCGGGAACTGCTCGTCCCTGCACTTGGTCTCCTGCATGGCCAGCACGTCCACGTCGGAGCGCAGCAACCAGGACACCACCCGGTCCCGACGAGCACGGATTGAGTTGACGTTCCAGGTGGCCAAGCGCATGGAGCCAGTCTATTACCCGTCTCGGGGCGGCGAGTGGGGCGCGGGTGAACACGGGGGAACGCCTCCCGAAACGCGGTGCCCGCGGGTCCGGTTCGGGGCCGCGCGTCGGGTGCCCCGCCCCGCCCGGGAGGTGGTGCGGCCGGTGGGCGTGCTCCCCCCGCCGGCGGTGGTTCAGTCGGTGTCGACGACGACGAGGTGCCGCAACGAATGGTGTGCCTGCAGCCCGAGTTTCGCCCAGAGGCCGCGTCCGGCGGTGTTGTCGGCAAAAACGTGGAGGTGACACTCCTTCGCCCCGAGGCCCTGCCCCCATTCGACGAGCGAGCCGGTGACGATCTCGGCCAGCCCCCTGCGTCGGTGGGTCGCCGCCGTCTGGACGCAGGAGACGGCCACGCGCGGCGCCCCGTCCGGACCGACGGTCACGGCGCCGCGGGCGATCGCCGCGAGTTCGCCGCCGTCCGCGAGGCGGGCGAACACCACGTCGCCGCCGGGGCCGGGTTCGCCGGCGTCGGGGCCGGAGCTGACGAGCCCGGCGGTGGCGAGCATCGCGGGCCGGACCCGCTCCGGGGGGAGGCCGGCGGTGGCGTGGTAGAGCTCCAGCCAGTCGTCGGCGGGGGTCTCGGCCAGCGTGACGGCGGGCCGTGTCGCCGCGGGGAACGCGCCGTCCACCAGATCCAGCAGTTCCCGACTGTCGGCGGTGCACAGCAGCAGTTCACGGTCGGTGCGGATGCGTGCCGGGTCGACGGGCTCGCCGCCGAGCATCATCTGGCCGGTCTTGACCAGCCGGTCCACGTCCACGATCCGGAGCGGCAGGCCCCGTGCGGCGTACCAGTCGCGGACCCCGTCGAGGTGGGAGCAGTCGGCCCACGGCAGCACCGGAACGGCCGAGTCGCGCCGGTACGACCAGTCGTCGCCGGCCCGGCAGAACCATCCGTCGACCACCTCGTACTCGGTGCCCGGCCACGCCAACGCGCCCGCATATTCGCGCGCGCGGATATCACGGGCCCGCACCGGCCGCGGCGGGATCACCTTGAGGACCGCGATGTCGGCGTCCGGGATCCGGATCTCCTCGCCGGACTCCCGGCGGACCACCAGCTCCGGGTCGAGCGCCGTCACGTGGCCGATCACGTCGGTGTAGAGGTGCGAGGTCTCGCCGGGCGCGAGATGCCGACGTACCACCACCCGGGCGCCCGGGGTGACCTCGCGGCCGGCGTTCCAGCGGGACCGGCCGGAAAGACCCCGGTCGGGCGGAGTCCGGTCGGCGTGGCCCGATGCCGGCAGGTCCCGCCCCGGCAGGCCCCGGTCCGACGAACCCGGCTCCCGCTCAACCATGGAGGGGGCTGGCCTCTGTGTCGTCGTCGTCCTCGTCGCCGAACGGGTCAGGATCGCGCGCCGGGTCCCAACTCAGGCCCGGCACTCCCCACCCCACATCACGGATGTGGCGCTTGGCGGCCTTGCGGTTCCGGCCGATCAGGTGATCGGTGTAGACGAAGCCGTCCAGGTGGCCCACCTCGTGTTGCAGGCAGCGCGCGAACAGTCCGAAGCCCTCCACCGACACCGGCTTACCGTTCTCGTCGGTGCCGGTCACCCGCGCCCACCACGCGCGCCCGCGCGGAAAATTCACTCCGGGCAGGGACAGACACCCCTCAAGGTCGTCCTCCGGATCGGGCATCGTCTCCGGGATCTCGCTGGTCTCCAGCACCGGGTTCACCACGCAGCCACGCCGTGTGATCCAGCCGCCACGCGCCTCGACCTCCTCGCGGGACAGGGAGCCGCCGTCCTCGGTGTCCAGGTCGGGGCAGTCGTAGACGAACACGCGCCTGCCCACGCCGACCTGGTTGGCGGCCAGGCCCACACCGTTGGCGGCGTCCATCGTCTCGTACATGTCCTGCACGAGCTCGGCGAGTTCCTCCCCGAACTCGGTGACGGGCTCGGTCGGGGTGTGGAGCGCGGGGTCGCCGTGGATGACGATGGGACGGATGGCCATGGCATGAGATCCTAATCCGCGGGCGCTCCGCCCACCCCTTCGGATCTGGCACGGTGTCTCAGGTGTGTGGTTCACTACGGGGGAATCACAACGGTGTGATCCGGATGTGGACCGCACCGCAGGCGAGGAGGCACGCACATGGGTCGAGCAGCCGCCACGGCGCACGAGGTTCCGGTCGGAGACCAGCAGAACATGACCGAACTCCACGCTGCCGACCCGGTGCTGTCCGACCGGGACCGGGCGATGCTCGAGTTCGAGCGCCAGTGGTGGAAGTTCGCCGGCTCCAAAGAGGAGGCCATCCGGCAGCAGTTCGACATGTCGGGCACCCGCTACTTCCAGATCCTCAACGAGCTCATCGACCGCCCCGAGGCCCTCGCTGCGGACCCGCTCCTCGTCAAGCGCCTCCGCCGAATGCGTAGCAGCAGGCAGAAGGCGCGCGCGGCACGCAACCTGGGAATGCGCCTCGACTGACCTAGACTCGGGCGCGTGAACTCCGAGAATCCGCAGTACGACGCCCGGCAGTTCGACGCGCCTGATCCGGACGCGCAGTACGAGGGCGGCCACGACGTCGGCCCGGCACCGCAGGGCGATGCCCCCCACCCCGACGAGACCAGCGGCCCGCCGTACCGCGCCATCGCGATGGTCCTGCTGTCGGCCGTGGTGGTGGCTATAGGTATCGGGTTGGTGCAGCTGTTCGGTGGTGACGACGACGAGGCCGCCACCGCGGACGAGGGCACCTCGCAGGTCGAACAGCAGGACCGGACCGGGCAGGCCGCAGACGGCCAGGGCGGTGAGGGGCAGGCCGCCCAGGGCCAGGTCGGTCCGGACGGGCAGCCACTCCCGCCGGCCGCCGACGGCCAGGACCCCGCCGCCCCGGGCGAGCCCGGCCCCGACGCCGGCCAGCCCGTCGCCGAGCCCGGCGAGCAGGGGCAGGCGCCCGCGGATTCCGCGCCGGCCGTGAGCACCGTGCCGGTCGTGATCTACAACAACAGCACCGTCACCGGACTCGCGGGCCGGACCGGTGACCAGCTCCGCGAGTCCGGGTTCGCGGTGGGCGATGTGGCCAACATGCCGTCCAACCGGGGTGTGGTTCCCGAGTCGACCGCGTTCTACGGCGCCGGGCCGGGGGAGCAGGAGGCGGCGCAGGCGATCGGCGCGCAGCTGGGCATCGCCGTCCAGCCCCGTCCCGCCGACATGGTCGACGAGGGGCCGGGCGTGATCGTGATCGTCACCCAGGACCTCGACCGCTGACTCCTGGCCCCGTGGCCTCGACCGCTGACCTCTGCCTCGTGGCCTCGACCGCTGACCTCTGGCCCCGTGACCTCGATCGTGAGGCCCTGAGGATATGATGAGCCCACACGTCCCGCCGCGCGGGATTCGTGCCCTGTAGCGATTTGCAGCCTCCCGAGATCGAAGGAGCCCCCATGGCCCCGCGTCAGACCGCCCGCCGCCTCCTGGTCGCGGCTCCCGCACTCGCGCTCGCGCTCGGCGTGACCGCGTGCAGCCCGCCCAACGAGCAGCCGGCCGATCCGGACGCGCCGTACACGCTCCCCAGCTTCTCCGAGGACCCGGAGCCGCCCACCACCACCCCGCTCGCGCCCGAGTCCGCCGGTGGCGTCGACGAGGCGGAGGAGCAGTGGCTCGAGGGCACCCCGACCCCCACTACCGATCCGGGCCTGGGCCTCTTCGGTGACCCGGTCGGTGTGGACGAGGCCGAGGGTGTCGACGGTCCCGTCGTCCCCGATGCCGAGCGGCAGCCGGGCGACATCGCCAACAACTGACCCGGATCGGCCCCAGAGCCCCGAGCCCAGAGCTCACCCGGGCC
The DNA here is from genome assembly GCA_019119875.1 of Candidatus Dietzia intestinigallinarum. Classification (GTDB taxonomy): domain Bacteria; phylum Actinomycetota; class Actinomycetes; order Mycobacteriales; family Mycobacteriaceae; genus Dietzia; species Dietzia intestinigallinarum. Next base: position 9,065 of record DWWG01000111.1, read on the forward strand.
CCGCCCCTTCATCGAGGGGGCGGGGCCCGGCTGTGTGTGCGGCTGCCTCGCGTGGCGCCACGACCCGGCCGCGTGCGTAGACGAACAACGCGCTGACCAGCAACGCGTAGACGAGCAATGCGTTGACCAGCAACGCGTCGACGAGCAACGCGTCGACGAGCAACGCGTCGACGAGCAATGCGTTGAGTCGTTTTGTGCAGCGTTTCCGCAGGGCGGGGCGCGGAATGGGCTGACTGAGCGACTCAACGTCCGGGCAGGGGCGCCCAGCCCGGTGCTCAACGTCCGGGCGGGGGTGCTCAGCCCGGTCGGTCGCCCGAGGGCAGGCGACGTCAGCGGCCGGGGTTGATGTCCCTGTCGTGGAATTTCTCGAGAACCGGCGCCTCGTGGGTGATGGTGCCGTCCTCGACGCTCTCGCGGTAGGCGACGTTACCCACGCGGTTGGCGATCACGGGCGCGGTGCACACGGCCACGATGGCAGCCAGGATGAGCATGCCGATGTCGACGTTCGGGAACACGCGGATCATGGCGCCGAACAGGATGAGCACCAGGCCGAGCACCTGCGGCTTGGCTGCGGGGTGCATGCGGCTGAGGGTGTCGCGGAAGCGCAGGAGGCCGACGGCACTGGCCAGCGTCATGAGTGCTCCGGCGAGGACGAACAGTGCGGAGATGATCTCCCGGGGGTCGTCGTTCATGTCATGGCCTCCTCGGGGACGCCGACGCTGTCTGCCACGCGGAACCGGGCCACCGACACCGAGCCCAGGAAGGCGACCAGGGCGAGCGCGACGAGTGCGGCGGCGACCGTGGTGTCCTTGGTCCAGGCGATGTAGACGCCGAGTCCGCCCTGGGCGATGGCGGCCAGCATGTCCAGCGAGATGAGACGGTCGAGGGTGTTGGGCCCGCCGACCAGCCGGACCATCGCGATGAACAGCGCGACGACCAGGGTGATGACGGCCAGGGTCCACAGGACCAGGGAGATGCTCACCTGGGGGCCTCCTTATCTGCGGCGTCGCCGCTGCTGTCGGGGCGGGACCCCGCCGAAGCACCATCCCCGGTCCCGGGGGACTCAGGGGACTCCGGGGCGGCGGGCGGCTCGGGGGTGTCGGGGCCGCTGTCGGCGGGGGTGGTGTAGTGCTCGGGGCTGGGGCGCCAGTCCTCGGGACGCTCGAACGCGCGCTGGTACAGCTTCTCGACGTGCGCGGTCTGCCGACGGAACGCCTCGATGGCCTTGTCGGTGCCGGCGTCGAGAACGTGGACGTACACGTAGCGGGCGACCGGATCGACGCGCACCACGATGCCGCCGGGCATGAGGTTGAGCGAGTTGACGGCCAAGGCGAGCGTGAAGTCGGACTTGAGCCGCATCGGGGCGCGCAGAACGGCGGGCTCGGGTGGCGCCTGGGGACGCACCGACTGCCACGCCACGATCACCGAGGAGCGGACGAGGTAGAAGCCCACCATGATGACCAGCCACGCGGTGGAGACCGGGCGCAGGAGCCCCTCGACGGGGACGCGGGGCAGCGGGACGACCACCATGATCAGGACCGCGATGATCAGGCCCGACACGATGGTGCCGACCTCGATCGTGCCCCACAGGAGCACCCAGGCGAAGGCCAGCCACAGGGTCATGAAGACCCGGGAGCCGAACACCCGCGCGTCCATCTTCACCTTCCTCGACATGTCAGCGCACCCCCGTCACGTTGCCGACATAGCGGCCGGGCGTCTCGTCGGCGGGCACCGTGTAGATGTACTGGCCGCGTTCCAGCAGGCTCTCGGCGGCGCGGTCGGTCACGGCGAGCAGCGGGCCGGCGAAGACCGTCATGAGGATCGAGACCACGACCAGCGCCCAGGTGGGGGCGAGCATGCTCATGGGCATGCGGCCCACGTCGTCGCGCTCGTCGAACTCCACGTACTCGTCGGACGGCAGCAGGGCCAGTGGCTTGGCCAGTGCGAGCCCGCCCTCGGGGGCGTCGGCGCGGGGCCGCCAGAAGGCTTTGGACCACACGCGCACCACCACGTACAGGGTGAGCAGGCTGGTGGCCATGGCGCCGCCGATGAGGATCCAGTTGAGTGGGCCGCCGACCTCGGCGCCGGCCTGGACCACGGCGAGCTTGCCCACGAACCCGGAGAACGGCGGGATGCCGCCCAGGTTGAGTGCGGGGATGAGGAATGTGACGGCGAGGACCGGGCTGAGCACGGCCAGGGAGCCGAGTCGGCGCAGCGACGACGAGCCCGCCTGCCGTTCGATGAGCCCCACCACCAGGAACAGCGTGGTCTGGACGATGATGTGGTGCCCGACGTAGTAAATCGCGGCGCTGAGCCCGGACTCGGTGGACACGGCGACACCGAACACCATGTAGCCGATGTGACTGACCAGGGTGAACGACAGTATTCGTTTGATGTCGGACTGGGCGATCGCGCCGAGGATGCCGATGACCATCGTCAACAGTCCGGCGGTGAGCAGGACCCTGTCCATGCTGCCGCCGGGGAAGACCAGGGTGTGGAACCGGATGATCGCGTAGACGCCGACCTTGGTGAGCAGTCCCGCGAAGACGGCGGTGACCGGGGCGGGGGCGGTGGGGTAGGAGTCCGGCAGCCAGGTCGACAGCGGGAAGACGGCCGCCTTGATGCCGAACGCCACGAGGAACACCGCGAAGATCGTGTTCCGCAGTCCGTCCGGGACCTCGGCCATGCGGGTGGCCAGCTGGGCGAGGTTCAGCGTGCCGGCGGCCGAGTAGGTCAGTCCGATGCCCAGGAGGAACACCATGGAGGAGACCATCGACACGACGGTGTAGGACACTCCGGCGCGGACGCGTTCCTGACTGGCGCCCAGCGTCAGCAGCACGTACGAGGCCGCGAGCAGGATCTCGAACCCGACGAACAGGTTGAACAGGTCGCCGGCGATGAACGCCGCGTTCAGGCCCGCCGCGAGGGCGAGGTAGGTGGGCAGGAAGATCGAGGTGGGCTGGTCGCCGTCGCCGTCGCGGACGCCCTGGCCGACGGCGTAGATGATCACGGTCAGCAGCACCACGGCGGCCACGCACAGCATGAACGCGCTGAGCCGGTCCGCGACGAGTGTGATGCCCACGGGTGCGTCCCAGCCGCCGACCTGCACCGTGTGCATGCCGTGACTGTCGGTGAGGACCAGCAGGATGCCGGAGATCACCAGCAGTCCGGTGAGGGTGATGACGGTGATGAGGGTCTGGATGCGGGGCCGGCGCGAGACCACCAGGCACAGGGCCGCGGCCAGCAGCGGCAGCAGGACGACCGACGGGATGAGGTAACCGAAGAGATCAGGGGACATCACCGCTCCTCCTCCCGGTCTTCCTCGGCGCGCCTGCGGCGGAGTTTCTCGACGCGGGCTTCGGCCTCCGCCCGGGCCTCGGCCTCGGCGCGGGTCTCGGCCTCGTACTCGGCTTCGGCCTCCTCCAGGTCCTCGTCGTCGTAGTCGACGTGTTCGCCGAGTTCAGTGGGCATTCCGGTGGTCGGGTCGTCGGAGGCGTCGCGGTCGGGCGCCTGGGCGGGGTCGGTGGCGGAGCGTTGGGCGATCTTGGCGTCCTCTGCGTCGTCGGCGACCTCGTCCACGGTCGTGAACTGGTAGGAGCGGTAGGCGAGCGCCAGGATGAACGCCCCGACGCCGGCGGTGATCACGATCGCGGTGAGGATCATGGCCTGTGCCAGCGGGTCGGAGTCGCCCGCGTTCTCGCCCCAGCCCTGGCCGCGGATGGGCGGGTTACCGGGCGGCCCGCCGGCGGCGAGGATCAACAGGTTCACGCCGTTGGACAGGATCATGAGGCCCAACAGGATCTTGATGATGGTCCGCTCGAGCAGCAGGTAGACCCCGGCGGCGCTGAGGATGCCCGCAAGGAGCAGGAGGGCGAAGTCGGCGGTCATGGCATCCCCTCCGGGGTGACGCCCTGGTTCTCGGCGGCCTCCAGGCGCGCGGCGCGGCGGCCGGCCAGGTCGGATCGCGGCCCGTCGTAGTCGACTCCGGGGACGCGACGCAGGGCTGCGGTGGACGGCGATGTGGTGGCGTCGACGTAGACGGCGCGGAGTTCCTCGAGGTCCTCGGCGTTGAGGTCGAGCCGGGCGCCGAGGCTGCGGAGGATGTCCAGGACGAGACCCACCACGATGAGGTAGACGCCGGCGTCGAAGAACAGCGCCGTGACCAGCTTGACGTCACCGAAGACCGGGATCGTCCACTCCAGGGTGGCGCTGGACAGCGGCGGTGCGCCGAAGAGCATGGAGGCCGCTGCGGTGCCGGCCGCCAGGAGCAGTCCCACGCCGAGGATGCGGCCCGCGTCGAACGGGATGGCCTCGCCGAGTTCGTACCGGCCTCCGGCGAGGTAGCGCAGCACGAGGGCCAGGCCGGCCACGAGTCCGCCGGCGAAGCCGCCGCCGGGGTTGTTGTGGCCGGTGAAGAAGAAGAACAGGCTCAGCACCATCATCGTGGGGAAGATGAGCCGGGTGGTGACCTCGAGGACGAGGGAGCGGGCACGCGGGTCACGGACGGTGGCGCCGACGAGCCAGCGGCCGGGGGAGGCCCCGGGCGCCTCGATGACGATGCGGGCGGCCTCCATTCCACGCCGTCCGGAGCGGGTCTTGTCCGCATCGGCGATGCGCGGGCCGGAGCCGTATCGTCGGTTGCGGAAGACGAGGCTGGCGACGCCGGTCGCGGCCACGAGCAGCACCGTGATCTCGCCGAGGGTGTCCCAGGCGCGGATGTCGACGAGCGTGACGTTGACGGCGTTGGCGCCGTTGCCGATCTGGTAGGCGATGTCGGCGAAGACGGTGGAGACGGCCGGGTGCTGGCGGGCGTTGATGGCGTAGGCGCCGACGACGACGACGAGCAGACCCACCCCGATCCCCAGCCAGGCGCGCAGCCGACGGAACCCGTTGGACAGTGGCACCTCGGCCGGCATGGTGCGCAGGACCAACACGAAGGTGACCATCATGAGGGTCTCGACGAGCACCTGGGTCAGGGCGAGGTCCGGGGCTCCGTGGAAGGCGAACACCACGGCCACCCCGTAGCCGGTCACGGACATGGCGATCACGGCGGCCAGGCGGTTGCGCAGCACGGTGGCCGCGACGGCCGCGATGGTCATGGGGATCATGACGATGAGCACGACCGGGTTGCCGGCCAGCTCCATGTGCAGGCCCTCGCGGGTGCCGACGAGCAGCGAGACGAACGGGAACAGCACGAGGGTGAGCAGGATGATCCCGAGGGTCAGCGGGAGCGATCCACGTTGGATGCTGCCGGTCAGGCGCAGGGAGAGCACGTCGAAGAACCGCAGGACCGCGTCGTAGATCCGGTCGGCGTTGCCGAGCGCCGGCGACTCGAACTGCATGCGCTCGACGATGCGCTGGGCGACGTAGAGCATGGTGCCCAGCAGGTAGACGACCACGGTGAGCGCCAGCGGGATGCCGAGGCCGTGCCACAGGCCGAGATGGTAGGTCTCGTCGCCGTACCAGGGGCTGCCGGGCGGGAACGCGGTGTCCACGTAGCTGGAGATCAGTGCCTCGACGGGCGCCGACCACAGTCCCAGGACCAGGCCGCCGGTGGCCAGCAGCGCGGGCACGGACAGGAAGAGTGCGCCGACGGGCTTGGAGTCGGCGACCGCCGGGCTGATCCCGTCCTCGAAGACCCGCTTGGAACGGAAGGCGCCCATGAGCAGGCGGGCGGTGTAGGAGAAGGTCAGGATCGAGCCGGCCACGAGGCCGGCGGTGACGACGAGCGACGGCATGCCGTGCAGTCGCTCCTCGGTGAGCACGGTGGCGAACGCGGCTTCTTTGCCGACGAACCCGAGGAAGGGCGGCAGTCCGGCCATCGACGCGGCGGCCAGGGCGAAGAAGACCGCGAGGGCGGGCCGTTTTCGGCCGAGCCCGGACAGTTCCCGGATCTCGCGGGTGCCGGTGGTCTTGTCGATCACGCCGACGGACATGAACAGCGCCGATTTGAACAGGGAGTGCGCCAGCAGCATGGTGAGCCCGGCGAGCATGGTGTCCCGCGAGCCGATCCCGACCAGGACCAGCAGGAAGCCCAGCTGGGAGACCGTTCCGAACGCCAGTACCAGCTTGAGGTCGGTCTCCCGCAGTGCCCGCCAGCCGGCCATGAGCAGGGAGACCAGCCCCAGGACGATGAGCGGCAGCTGCCAGGTGGACGAGCCGGACATCCCGGGGCTCATGGCGGCGATGAGGAAGACACCGGCTTTGACCATGGCTGCCGAGTGCAGGTAGGCGCTGACCGGGGTGGGCGCGGTCATGGCGCCGGGGAGCCAGAAGTGCAGTGGCGCGATGGCCGATTTGCTGATGGCGCCGAGGATCACCAGCACCAGTGCCCAGTGGACGGCGGTTCCGCCTGGTGGCGCGGCCACGATCTCGCTGAGCAGGTACGTCCCGGCCTCCTGGGCGAGGATGATCATGCCGACGAGCATCGCCAGGCCGCCGAGCGTGGTGACCAGGAGCGCCTGCGTGGCGGCTCGGCGGGACGAGGCCCGTTCCGCGTAGTGGCCGACCAGCAGGAAGCTCAGGACAGAGGTGATCTCCCAGAAGATGTAGAGCAGGACCAGGTTGTCGGCCACCACGAGGCCGAACATGACACCGGCGAACGCCACCATCTCCGCCGCGAAGAGGTGCAGGCGGGGCTCGGAATCGTCGAAATACCAGGTGCAGTAGAACAGCACCAGCGCGCCGACGCCGAGCGCGATGAGCGCCATCAGGGCTGACAGCGAGTCCATGCGCAGGTCGATTGCGAGGTGGATGCCGGGGGCCCATTGCAGTGTCTCGGTGGGCGTGCCGTTCAGATTGGCAGCCACCCACACCGTGCCGGCGGCGGGCACCAGGGCGAGTAGCGGGAAGGCGCGGCGTCCGAGCCTCAACACCAGTGGGATCGCGATCAGGGCGGCCACGGCGTGGGCCGCGAGGATCACGATCACCGGCGGCTCCTCTCCTTAGCGTCGATCGGACGACGACATGCGGACGGGCCCGCCTTCAGGAGACGGGGGACCGGCGGTCGACCGGGGCGTGGTTTCCGGTGAACACTTTACAGAACAGTGTTTCGTGCTTGTCGTCAGCGCAGGTGAAGCCTGGTTGCGGCACTGAGAAGCGCGGCGATGGAGGCTTCCGAGGGGGTCTGGCCGAAGCCCAGTGCCCACGCCGACCGGGCCCCGTTGGTGGCCCTGAGGATGGTGCACCACGACTGCGTATCGTCGAAGGAGGCGCCCTCGTACTGGTGGAACTTCTCGATCTCGACCCGGGCGCCGACGCGGCCCAGCATCTCGGACATCGCGGTGAGGTCGCCGCAGGATTCGGTGGTGAGCCGGTGCGCGGTGAAGTGTCCGGGCGCGTCCTGCGGGGTGCGCGTGGCCAGGATCGCCTCGTAGGCGGTGATCCCGCGCCCGAGCGGGCGGCGGGAGAAGTCCGCCAGGTGGAAGTGGTCGGTGGAGGGGGCGAAGGTGTCGACCAGGGTCCGCCAGTCCATCCCCGCGGCCTCGTCGGCGAAACCCCGTGGGAGACGACGACGATAACGCTCGGTGAAGGGATTGCGCTCGGCGGCCGTTGCGGTGGTGGACCCGACGGTCCGGGGCGATGCGTGTGCGGAGGCGTTCATGGTTCTCTCTCAGGTCTCTCGACGTCGGTGCGGCGACCGACGGAGGACGAGTAACCACGCAACGGGGGTGCCGGTCTGTCAGACCCCGTTACGTCCGGTTACTACGAGTAGATTCCGCATGACCCGAACTCTAGCGGTGCCGGGGCGGGCCCGGCAAGGCCGCCGATCCACCCTGGCCGGCCGACGTCAGCTCTCCCGCCGGTCCGCGTACTGCCGCAGGTTCTCGACCTGGTCCGGGTCGAGTGAGGGCTTGACGGCCTCCCGCGCGCGGGCCACGTCCTCGGCGGTGACCTCGGCCGCGTCGATGTCGCGACGCATCGCGGTGAGCGCCGACTCACGCAGCAGTGCGGCGCAGTCGGCGGCGGAGTAGCCGTCGAGTTCCTCGGCCACCCTGGTCAGGTCGACGTCCTCTGCGAGCGGGACGTCGCGGCCGGCCGCGCGGAGGATGTCCGCGCGGGCCTCGGCGTCCGGCGGCGGGACGAACACCAGTCGCTCGAGCCGGCCGGGTCGCAGGAGGGCGGGGTCGATGAGCTCGGGACGGTTGGTGGCCCCGAGGATCACCACGTCGTCGAGCGGCTCCGCGCCGTCGAGCTCGGTGAGCAGGGCCGCCACCACCCGGTCGCCGACCCCGGAGTCACCGCTCTGGCCGCGGCGCGGGGCCAGGGCGTCGATCTCGTCGAGGAACACCAGCGACGGGGCGGAGTCGCGGGCCTTGCGGAACAGGTCACGCACCGCCTTCTCCGACGAGCCCACCCACTTGTCCATGAGCTCGGCGCCTTTGACCATGTGCACGGTCAGGCGCCCGCTCGCCGCCAGGGCCCGGACGACGAAGGTCTTCCCGCAGCCGGGGGGCCCGTACAGCAGGACGCCCTTGGGCGGCTGCACGCCGAGACGCTCGAACGACTCCCGGTGCTGCAGTGGCCACAGCACCGTCTCGGTGAGGGCCTGCCGCACCTCCTCCATGTCGCCCACGTCCTCGAGGGTGATCGAGCCGAGGCTCAGTTCCTCGGTGCCCGACCGGGACAGCGGACGGATCACGCTGATCGCGCCGATCAGGTCCTCCTGCTCCAGCCGCGCCTCGATCGTGTGGACGGCCGCGGTGTCCGCTGCGCCGGTGGCCCCGGTGGCCCCGGAGTCCGCGGGGGCGGGGGACTCGGAGTCGGCGTCCGTGGCGGGTGGTGCGGCGGCGCGGGCGGCCGCACGCAGGGCCGCCTCCCGGGTGAGGGCGCTCAGGTCGCCGGCCACGTAGCCCGGTGTCCGTTCGGCGACGGCGGTGAGGTCTAGTTCTCCGGCGGGCACGCCGCGCAGCATCACCTCGAGCAGCGCCGCCCTGTCGGCGGCGTCGGGCAGCGGCAGGTCCAGGACCCGGTCGCAGATGTCGGGATCACGAAGCCGGGCGTCGGCGTCCTCGGGCCGGACACAGGTGGCCACCAGGACGGAACCCGGGTGCGCCACGACCGAGCGCAGACGGTCCAGGATCAGCGTCGACACCGGCTCGGTTACGGCGGGCAGGAGCGCGTCGATGTCCGTCACCAGTAGGACGCCGCCGTTCTCGCGGGTGCGCTCGGCGGCGGCGCGGACGGCCTCCAGTCGGGCGGCGGGCTCGACCGCGCCGACGGACGGGCCGTCGATCACCTCCAGGCGGCGGTCGCCGGTGACCGACCGGACCATAGTCGCCTTGCCCACCCCGGGCGGGCCCGCGACCAGCACCCCGAGGTGAGGTGAGGTGCCGAGTGAGCGCAGCAGCTCCGAGCGGTCCAGGGCGAGCGACAGCCACTGGGCGAGGACCTCGGCCTGGTCCGTGACGCCCACGAGGTCCTCGTGGGCGACGGCGGCGATGGTCTCCGAGCCGCCGCCGGGTGTGGGCGCCCCGCCTGCCGAGTTCGCGCCGCGGGCAGACGCAGCGCCACCGGCAGAGTTCGCGTCGCGGGCAGACGCAGTGCCGTGGGCAGACGCAGTGCCGCGGGCAGATGCAGCGCCGCCGGTGGGCGGGCGCGGGGTGGTGGTCGTCGTCGAACCCGGCAGGGTTCCCGGGGCCGGCGCGGCGCCGGGACCGCCCGCCTCGATCACCGCGGTGGTGGGCTGCACCGACACGATCCCGTCCGGCACGGTCGCGGTGACGGTGAGCAGCTCGGTGCTCCACTGCGCGCCCATGGAGTTGCGCAGGGTGCGGGTGGTGTCCCCGGTGGGGAAGTCCGGGCCCAGGTCGCGGGGCAGCAGTGTGACGGAGTCGCCCACGCGCACCACCTTGCCCAGCAGCGCCGAGCGCAGCACCCGCTCGGCCACGCCCCGGCCCGCCGGCGGCAGCCCCTGCACCTCGATGCTCTGCGCGCCCGTCACCTGCGCTGCCCGCACGGTCACGCGCGCGTCCTCGCCGAGCCCGCAGTTCGCGGCCACGACCTCGTCCACCACCAGGACCCCGCTCGGCGAGCCGGCGCCGGCCGCGGCGACGACCGCCCCGGTGGTGCGCGCGCCGACGATCTCGATCGCATCCCACTCGCGCATCCCCAGGGCGAGGATCACCTCGGGGTGGGCGCGCACGATCCCGCGGCGGGCGTCTGCGGCCGAGGCCGTCAGACGCAGGGTCAGGTCCAGATCCGGGCGCGCGTTCACACAGAGAAGCCTAACGGCGGCCCGCCGGTGGGGGCGGGCCGCCGTCAGGGGCGGACGAGGTGGGCCGTGGGGCCCGTGGCGTCAGTGCGCCGGCGCGGTGATCACGCGCCGACCGAGTGCTTGATGGAGTTCCAGGCCACGGGGATCTGCTTGGAGTAGTACGACCAGTTGTGCATGCCGGTGGGCAGGTGGTCGATATCGGCCGGGATGCCCAGCTCGGCCAGTCGGCGGTCCGCGGCGTGGGTGCACTGGCCCGTGGCCTGCTCGAGCGCCATCCCGGCGACGAAGTTGGCGGCGTCATTGTTGTAGGCGTCCCAGTCCCCGGGGTTGGCCACGCCGGTGCCCGAGGACATGTAGATGGCCTTGCCGCGCAGCTGCTCGGCGTTGATCATCGCGTCGTGGGCGACCCACTGGTCGTTGCCGGGCTCGCCCCACATGTTGGTCAGCGTGGCGCCGCGGCTCTCGACGGTGAAGCGGGTGAGGATCTGGCCGAGCGCGTCGGTGGAGTAGCAGCCGGAGACGCCGAACACGCCCTGGTAGAGCTCCGGATGGCGGGTGGCCATGGTCACGGCGGCGCCGGCGCCCATCGAGATGCCGCCGATCGCGCGGTTGGTGTTGGAGCTGATGCGCGGCTCGAGCAGCTCGGGCAGGTCGCCGGTGATGAACTTCTCCCACTTGCTGATGCCCAGCACGGGGTCCTGCTGGTTCCAGTCCGACCACATGGAGCCCTGCCCGCCGGTCGGGATGACGAGGTTGACGTTCTCGCCGGCGAACTGCTCCGCGGCGCCCCACTGCATGAAGCCGCTGGGCAGCTCGGAGCCGACGCCGTCGAGCAGGTAGAGGAACGGCGCGCCCGGGTTGGCGGCGCGGTAGACCTCGACCGTGATGCCGCGCTTCATGTCCCCGGAGTCGATGAGCCACCGCTCGTAGCGGCCGTCCTTCTCGGTGATCCCCACCACCTTGGTCTCGGTGATGTTGGGGTTGGGCTGCGGCGACGGCGGCGGCGGGCCGGCGAACATGTTGGGGGAGAAGCCGAGCGTGTTGGCGATGCCCATCATCGACGAGCCCGAGGAGCCGGGCAGGTTGCCGAAGTACAGCAGCTGGCTCAGGCTCTCCGGGGTCACGGCGCCGAGCACGGCGTCGTTGGCGACCGACTCGGGGCTAATGGTGCCGATCTCCTGCGCGCCGGCGACCGACGGCGCGAGCCCGGCCGCCAGCGCGGTGGCGGCGGCGGTGGCGATCAGCGCGCGGCCGGCGCGACGCATGAGCGGGACGTGGCCCGGGGTGGTGCGCTGATCGGCACCGACGTGTTCTGCACGTGTGACGGACATGGCGGCTCCTGATGTTCGGCGGCGGCGGCCGTTGCCGCCCCATTAGTCACTATCGTCACATCTCATCACGCCGTTACGGCGCCCGCACCTGCAGGTCTGCCGGTGCGGGCGGCCCACGGAGCCGGCGGGCTCAGCGGTAGCGCTGGAGGAACGCCGCCTCGGCGAGCGCGATCCGCTCGATCTCGCGCGGGTCGACGCTCTCGTCGGGGGAGTGGATCGCGGCGGCCGGGTCCTCCACGCCCAGCAGCGCGATGCTCGCCGCCGGGTGCGCCTGCTGCAGTGCCGTGCACAGCGGGATCGACCCGCCGGACCCGATCTCGGCGACCTCGCCCGCCCCGTACGCCTGCGCGAGGCACTCCGAGAGCAGGTCGTGCACCGGGTCGGTCTGCCCGGCCGCGACCGAGCGGAACGGATGCCCCACGGCCTCGGGCTCCACGGTGACCCGCGCGTCCCAGGGCCGCCGGCGCTCGATGTGCTCCACCAGGGTGCGCTGGGCCGCCTCCGGGTCCATGCCGGGCGGGACGCGCAGGTTGACCAGTGCGCGGGCGCGCGGCTGGACGGCGGCGATCGCGCCGTCGACCGGCGGGCAGTCGATCCCCAGGACGGTGGCGGTGGGCCTGGACCACACCAGGTCGGCGACCGGCGCCGCCGAGGACAGCTCCACCCCGTCGAGCACGCCGGCATCGGCCCGGAACATCTCCTCCGGGTAGGCCTGCCCGTCCCACGCCCCGGTGAAGTCCAGCCCGTCGACGGTGGTGGCGCCGGTGGCCGGATCGCGCAGCGAGGCCAGGATCGCGATCAGCGCCGCGAGCGCGTCGGGTGCGGCGCCGCCGAACTGGCCGGAGTGGACCCCGGCCTCCAGGGTGTCGACCGTGACGACGACGTTCGCGATCCCCCGCAGACTGGTGGTGAGCGTCGGCACGCCCGCCGCCACGTTGCCCGAGTCGACGATGAGGATCGCGTCCGCCGCCACCAGGTCCGGCCGCTCGGCCACCAGGTCGTCGAGTCCGCCGCCGCCGGTCTCCTCGGAGCCCTCCACGACCAGCCGGATGCCCAGACCGTCCAGCGGGTCGTGGCCGGACGTGCCGGTGGCCGTGGCGCCGGTCGACGCAGCGGCGTCGTCACGACCCCCACCACCGCCCCCACCTGCGGCGGCGAGGGCGCGCAGTGCGGTGAGGTGGACGACCAGATTGCCCTTGCAGTCGGCCGCGCCGCGCCCGTACCAGCGCCCACTGCGCTCGGTGAGCTCCCACGGCGGGCTGGTCCACTCCGCCGGGTCCCCCGCCGGCTGCACGTCGTAATGGCTGTACAGCAGCACCGTCGGGCGCCCGGGGGCGGCGGGGCGGTGCGCGAACACCGCGTGCGAGCCGTCGGAGGTCTCCACCACCTCGACCGCCTCCGGCCCGAGCCCCGGCACCGGCAGTTCGGCGAGCAGGTCCCGCACCAGATCGCGTGCCTGCGCGCACGCCTCGGGCTCGGCGCCGTGCACCGACGGCAGCGCCACGAGCGCCGCGAGATCGGCACGGGCCCGGTCCAGCTGCGCGGTGACCGCGGAGGCGAGCGGGGCGAGGTCGGGGTGGGGGTCGGTGAACCCGGGTGAGTCGGCCATGGACCCAGGATAGGTCCGCAGTCCGACACGCACTCCGCAAGGTGAACACCAGGTGAACGGGAGATGACGTACTATCGGAGAGTATGAGCTTTGTGATTGTGGTCACGCCCGCCGAGGCGGAGCATCGGGCCGCAGCCGGTCTGGGCGCCCTCCCGGACCACGTGCGGGCCGATCTCGAGGCGCTGCGTGACGAGGTCTGTGCCCGGTTCCCCGAGGCGGACGCCATCGGCGAGACCGGTGCCCTGTCCGTGCGTCCGACCATCGAGGGCGTCGGGGTGGTGATCCGGCCCGAGGTGCTGACCCGGCCGCTGGTCGTCAACGCCGTGATGCGGTACGCCGCGCCCCGTCAGCTCCTGGTCACCGCGCCCGAGCTGGGGCTGGTCGCGGATCCGCGCGACCGGATCGACATCGACGTGCACCGCCGCCCCACGCTCGTGGGCGCCGCGATCACCGACCACGCGGTCCGCGGCCGTCCCTACGGCACGCTGCCGTGGGTCTCGCGTGAGCTGCTCGGTCAGCTGCTGGGCAAGCTCATGGTGGACGGCGACCGGCTGGAGCTCGAGGGCGATTCCGAGCGCTGGTTCCTCTACGAGCGGGTCGACGGGGAGCTCGAGCTCTCGGTCGCGGACGGTCCCGGCGTCCCGGTCCGGCGCAGGGTCCTCACCCTGCGTGACCTCGGCGCCGCAGCGGACGTGGGCTGGGCGTGGGCGTGCTGTGAGGACGACTGGCCGGCGTTCTTCGGCGGGACCGGCGGCGTCACCGCGGCCTGACACCACACCGACGCGAGGCGGGGCCGGTCACCCCGGGTGGGGACGGGCCCGGCCCGGTGTCACGACGACGACATCACCCGCGGCGCGGCTACGACGACGACATCGCCCGCGGCGCGGCTACACCGAGTTGTCGTATCGCAGGGACGCCACCACGGCGTCGATGACCTCGGTGGGCTGCACCCCGGGCTCGTCCTCGTCAGCCATCAGGACGAAGACGAACGCGGCCGGCGCCCCGTCGGGCCCCCGCGTGGACACCGCGATCGTGTCGAAGCGGATCGTGGGCGGCGTGCACTCGTTGCGGGGCGGGTGCACCTGACCGCGCAGGGACACATACCAGGCGGGCACGCCCGAGACCCCGATGCTGCGCGCCTCGGGGACGGGGGCGTCGGCGCCGGCCCGGGTGAAGTAGCGGTCGATCGAGTCGGCCATCGCGCGCGACGCCGATTCCGCCTGCTCGCGGGCATCGCCGGGCAGGGCGGAGGCGGTGATCCCGGACAGGGCGCGAAAGCTCATGCCGCCGAGGGGGCAGTAGTCGCGGTCGGCGATCGCGTTGGCCACGGTGACGTGCCCCGACCCCCAGTCCGTGCCCGGGTCGAGCCCAGGATCGTCGCCGGGTGCCCCGAACGGGTCCCCGACCTCCCACTCCGGCGGCACCGAGTACACCAGCCCACCGGGGCTGCGGACGTCCTGCCAGTCGGCCGGCGGCGGGCCCTGGGCGAGGGTGGGTCCGGGTTGTTCGCGCGGCGTCTCGTCCGGGGCGCCGGACCCGCCCGGCCACAGGGCGCACCCGGTCAGCGACACCACCAGGGTGCCGCAGGTGAGGGTGGCCGCCGCGGCCCGGACCATCGCGGGATCAGCCCCGCTCGACGAGGTTCTTGATGCGCTGGAGGGAGAGGGAGACGCCCTCGTCCATCTCCGCGGTGAACGCCGGCTGTCCGCCGAAGAACTTGTCGGTGAGGAACTTCGAGATGAAGGTCACGCCCTCGGGGACCTCGCGCCGCTCGATGAGGCGGGTGCCGCCGTCGGCGGTGGGCTCGAGCTCGAAGACCCAGATGGTGGTGTTCTCGTTGATGCGGTTGGCGAATCTGCGGCCGGGCTCGAACTCCACGACGCGGCTGGTGGTGGGCCAGAACAGTGGGCCGCGCCGGTTGATGTTGAGCGCCCGGGTGCCCTTGGTGGTGCGTCCGCCGAGGGCGATGATCTTGACCGCCTGGCTGCTCCACTGGGTGGCGTGACGGACGTCGGAGATGACCTCCCAGACACGCGCCGGCGGGGCGTCGATCTCGATGGAACTCTCGATGGGTGCAGGGGTGCTGGTCATGTGGTGCCTTCCTGGGGCGTGGGGGTGGGCCGGCGGTGCGCGCCGGGGTCAGGACTGTTCGGCCAGGGCCTTGATGCGGCGGAGGGAACCGGAGGGCGACGCCGTCGTCGTCGCCGATGGCCCCGACGCCGACGATGACGATGATGACGACGACGAGCCGCGTCCACCCCCACGGCCTCCGGGCAGTGCCGCGGTGACCCGGCGTACCGCGGCCACGAGCGCGGCGGGCGGCTCGCTGCGTTCGGTGAGGCGCGTCCCGCCGGACGGTGTGGGCTCGAGCTCGAAGATCCACTGCGTGCCGTGTCCGCCGGTGCGGTTGGCGAAGCGGCGCTCGGGCTGGAAGTCCACGACGCGGCTGGTGGTGGGCCAGAAGACCGGGCCCTGCCGGTTGATGTTGAACGAGCGGGTCCCGAGTGCCGTGGGCCCGGTGGTGGCGAAGACCTTGCGTGCCTGGCTGCTCCACCGGGGCGCGTTACGGACCTCGGAGACGATCTCCCACACCCGGGCCGGAGGGGCGTCGATCTCTATCGATCGACCGCGCGGCGTCCCGGACTCGGAGGCGGTGGTGTGGTCGGTGGACATCGGGCCCTCCATCGGGGGTCTGGGTCACGGCGTCTCGATGGTAGGGCAGCGCCGCCCCGGGCGGCGGTCGTTCGCCGTTCGCGAACACCGGCCCGCATCCTTTGCACTCGACGGGGGCGAGTGCTAGAAAAGCGATTGGCACTCGGCTACCCTGAGTGCCAGCACCACCCTGAACTGAGAGGTCGCACGGTGAGGTGGGGATCCGACACGGTCCACACCGTCCGTCGCGGGCACCTGTGTCGACCAGATGCGTGTCACCCCACACCCGGAGGATGATTCACCCCATGGCAAAGATGATCGCGTTCGACGAAGAGGCCCGTCGCGGCCTGGAGAGCGGCCTCAACCAGCTCGCCGACGCCGTGAAGGTCACCCTCGGCCCCAAGGGTCGTAACGTCGTGCTGGAGAAGAAGTGGGGCGCCCCCACCATCACCAACGACGGTGTCTCCATCGCCAAGGAGATCGAGCTCGAGGACGCCTACGAGAAGATCGGCGCCGAGCTCGTCAAGGAGGTCGCCAAGAAGACCGACGACGTGGCCGGTGACGGCACCACCACCGCCACCGTTCTCGCCCAGGCGCTCGTGCGTGAGGGGCTGCGCAACGTCGCGGCCGGCGCCAACCCCATGGGCATCAAGCGCGGCATCGAGAAGGCCGTCGAGGCCGTCACCGCGCACCTGATCGACTCCGCCAAGGAGATCGAGACCAAGGAGCAGATCGCCGCGACCGCCGGCATCTCCGCCGCCGACCCGGCCATCGGTGAGCTCATCGCCGAGGCCATGGACAAGGTCGGCAAGGAGGGCGTGATCACGGTGGAGGAGTCGCAGACCTTCGGCCTGGATCTCGAGCTCACCGAGGGCATGCGCTTCGACAAGGGCTACATCTCGCAGTACTTCATGACGGACCCGGAGCGCCAGGAGGCGGTCCTGGAGGACCCGTACCTCCTGCTCGTCTCGGGCAAGGTCTCCACCGTCAAGGATCTGCTCCCGCTGCTGGAGAAGGTCATCGGCGAGAACAAGTCGCTGCTGATCATCGCCGAGGACGTCGAGGGCGAGGCCCTGTCGACCCTGGTCGTCAACAAGATCCGTGGCACCTTCAAGTCCGTCGCGGTCAAGGCCCCGGGCTTCGGTGACCGCCGCAAGGCCATGCTGCAGGACATCGCCATCCTCACCGGCGGCCAGGTCATCTCCGAGGAGGTCGGCCTCTCGCTCGAGACCGCCGACATCTCCATGCTGGGCAAGGC
>DWWG01000012.1 GCA_019119875.1 Candidatus Dietzia intestinigallinarum
ACGTCCAGCCGACGGTCGAGCTCCTCCTCGCTCAACGGATCGGGGACGAAGCCGAGCGCGATCACGGCCTCGCGGATCGTCAGCCCCTCGGCGAGCGCGTGCTTGGCGACCCGTGCCGCCTCCTCGTAGCCGATCGCCGAGTTGAGCGGGGTGACGATCGACGGCGACGATTCGGCCAACCGGCGCATCCGGTCGGTGTCCGGCTCGATCCCGTCGATGCACCGCTCCGCGAACAGCACGGACGAGGTGGACAGGATCCGGAGCGACTCCAGAACATTGCGGGCCATGAGCGGGATGGCGGTGTTGAGCTCGAAGGCCCCGCTCGCGCCTGCCCACGCGACGGCGGCGTCGTTGCCGACGACCTGTGCGGCCACCTGCGAGACGGTCTCGCACAGCACCGGGTTGACCTTGCCCGGCATGATCGACGACCCGGGCTGCAGATCGGGTAGGTGCACCTCTGACAGGCCCGTCATGGGTCCGGAACCCATCCACCGGATGTCATTGGCGATCTTCGTGAGCGACACCGCGACGGTACGCAGCGCGCCTGACAGCTCGACCAGGCCGTCCCGCGCGGACTGGGCCTCGAACGGATCCACGGCAAGTCGCAGTTCCTCGAGCCCCGTCAGCGATCGCAACTGCTCCACGACGCCGGTGCCGAAGCCGTTCGGCGCGTTGAGCCCGGTTCCGGCGGCGGTGCCACCGATCGGCAGCTCGCCGACCCGGGGCACGGTGGCGAGGACCCGTTCGATGCCGGCACGGATCTGGCGGGCGTAGCCGCCGAATTCCTGGCCCAGCGTCACTGGCACCGCGTCCATGAGGTGGGTGCGGCCGGCCTTGACGACCTCGCGCCACTGCCCGGCCTTGGTCTCGAGCGACTCGGCGAGTACGGACAGCGCGGGAATGAGGTCGCTGAGCACGACCTCGGTGGCCGCGATATGAGTGGCGGTGGGGAAGGTGTCATTGGACGACTGCGACATGTTCACGTCGTCGTTCGGGTGCACGGTGACACCGGCCTGCCCGCACAGTGAGGCGATCACCTCGTTGGTGTTCATGTTGGAACTGGTGCCCGACCCGGTCTGGAAGACATCGACAGGGAAGTGCGCGTCCACCTCGCCCTCGGCGATGCGCTCGGCTGCCGCCACGATCGCGTCGACCTTGGTCTGGTCGAGCAGACCGAGCCGGCCGTTGACTGTCGCGCACGCGGACTTGAGCAGTCCCATGGCGCGGATCTGCGCGCGCTCGAGTCCGCGCCCCGAGACGGGGAAGTTCTCCACCGCACGCTGGGTCTGTGCCCGCCACAGTGCGTCGACGGGCACCCGGACCTCGCCCATCGTGTCGTGTTCGATTCGGAATCCACTCTGATCGGCCATACCAGCCAGCGTAGGCGGGCCGGACACGTGGTGCAGGAGAGCCGAGATCCGGTTCACATCGAGATCCGGGCCGCATCCGGGGAAGAGCCCCGCGTCGCGACCACGAACTCCCCGCACATCCGCTCCTCGTTCCCCGCACATCCGCTCCTCGTGATGAACTCTCGCCACCGCCGGCGCGGGTGCGGGAGTTCATGCCGAGGAGCGGATTTCGTTGAGATGTGCATGCGCGGGAGCGCCTGTGTTCAGGGGCGGGAGCGCCTGTGCCGGTGGCGGGCGGACGAGTGCTCACCGGCGGGAGCGCCTGTGCCGGTGGCGGGCGGACGCGTGTTCAGGGGCGGGCGTCAGGCCCCGGGTCAGGCGTCGTCGCCCCGCCCGTAGTCGACGGCCGAGAACTCGCGCAGCTTCTCCATCTTGTGGCGGCCCTCGACGTGCCGGACCGTGCCCGACTTGGACCGCATGACGAGCGACCGGGTGATGGCGCCGTTCGCGCGGTAGCTGACACCGCGCACCATGTCGCCGTTGGTGATGCCGGTGGCGGCGAAGAAGCAGTTGTCGCCCTTGACCAGGTCATCGGTGGTCAGGATCGCATCGACGTCCAGCCCGGCGTCGACGGCCTTCTTACGCTCGGCGTCGTCCTGCGGCCACAGCTGGCCCTGGATCTCGCCGCCCATGCACTTCATGGCGCACGCGACGATGATGCCCTCCGGGGTACCGCCGACGCCCATGAGCATGTCCACCGAGCTGGCGTCGGTGGCGGCGGCGACCGCTCCCGCGACGTCGCCGTCCATGATCAGGCGGACCTTGGCGCCCGCGGCACGGATCTCGGAGATCAGCTCCTCGTGGCGGGGACGGTCGAGGACGCACACGGTCAGGTCGCCCACGTCGATGTTCTTGGCCTCGGCGACGGAGCGGATGTTCCACTCGGTCGACCGGGCCAGGTCGACCTTCCCGACCGCCTCGGGGCCCACCGCGATCTTGCGCATGTAGAACACCGCGGACGGGTCGAACATGGCGCCACGCTCGGCCACCGCGATCACGGCGATCGAGTTCGGGCGGCCCTCCGCCATGAGGCGGGTCCCGTCGATCGGATCCACGGCCACGTCCACGGCGGGACCGTGGCCGGTGCCCACTCGCTCGCCGTTGTAGAGCATGGGCGCCTCGTCCTTCTCGCCCTCGCCGATCACCACGACACCGTCCATCGCGACGGTCGAGATGAGCTCGCGCATCGCGTCCACCGCGGCGCCGTCGCCACCGTTCTTGTCACCCCGCCCCACCCAGCGGCCGGCAGCCAGCGCCGCCGCCTCGGTCACGCGAACCAACTCCATGGCGAGATTTCGGTCAGGGCGCTTGGCGTCAGACATGTGTCGTCGGGCTCCTCGGGGAAATAGCTCCGCGCGCGACGGGTTGCAGGCGCGGGTCGGCTGTGGTGGTCGACACTCATTGTTCCACGTCGAGGGGACAGTCGTAGACCGTGCGTCGGGCGCGCCCCGCCACAGTGGGATACTCGGGACCGTGGCTGAGGCGAAACCGAGAATCCTGCAGGGCAACCGCGACATGTTCTGGTCGGTGGTGGTGCTCATGGTCATCGTCGGCGCCCTTGCCGGCCTCGCCGGACAGTGCTCCTTCAGCCCGTCGGGCCCCGAGCCGGGGCCGATCCCGGAATTCGACGCCGAGGCCTCGCTCGCCCAGGACGCCCGCACTCTCGACTTCCCGATCCGCTCGCCGGAGGTCCCCGAGGGCTGGACGGCGAACTCCGGGAGCGTGCAGGGACTGGGGGACAGCATCTCCAGCCACACCGGCTGGGTGACCGGAGAGCGCAGCTACGTGGAACTGATCCAGTCGGACGCGCCCGAGGACGCCTTCCGGTCGATCGGCGCAGAGCCGCGGCCCAGCCGCACCATCATCCCGGTCTCGGGCCGCGAGTGGTCCGTCTACGCCGGCGACGACGTGCGACCCGTCTGGGTCCTCGACATGGGGGACGTCCGCGTGGCCGTGACCGGCTCCGCACCCTCATCGGACTTCGAGAGCATGGCCGCCATCGTGCAGGACACCCCGCCGCTGCAACCCCGGTAGTGGCCGACGAGACGGCCGGGAGCGTCGATCGTGGCGCCGGGGCGGGCCTTCAGTCGTGCGTGGCGCCGCGCTCGTCGTCGTCACCCAACACCGCGTCGATCCTCTTACGCGCGCCGTCCAGGTGCTCGGTGCACCGCGCCGCGAGCTCCTCGCCCCGCTCCCACAGCGCCAGCGACGAATCGAGGTCCTGACCCCCGGCCTCGAGGATCCGCACCACCTCGATGAGCTCGTCGCGGGCCTTCTCGTACCCCAGCTCGGACACGGGGATCTGTTCGTCTGACATCAGGACTGCTCCTCGGTGGTGGGGACGGTGGATTCGGGTTCGGTGGGGGCGGTGGGATCGCCGTCCCGAGAGGTGGCGGGACGCCCGGCGGCCGGGGTCGCGCCGAGCACGGCCGCCGAGAGCGCGCCGTCGGACACGCGGATGCGCAGCTGCGAGCCGGGTGGCGCGTCGGTGATGGACGAGACCACGCGACCGTCGTTCTCGCCGGCGACGGACTGCACGACCGCGTAGCCGCGCGCGAGAGTGGCGGCCGGCCCGAGCGTGGTCAGGCGGGCGGACAGGTGTCCCAGCGACGTGGACTCCGAATCGATGATCCGCGTGATGTCCCGTCGCAGGGCCCGCACCGCCTCGGCCACGATCTCGGCGCGCGAGTCGACGATGCCGTACGGATCGGCCATGCACGGCCGCGACCGCAGCGCGACGAGGTGATGCTCCTCGCGTTCCACCCAGGCGCGCAGGGCGCGGGCGGTGCGGGCGCGGGCCTCGGCGATGCGGCGTCGTTCCTCGGCGACGTCCGGCACGACCCGTTTGGCCGCGTCGGTGGGGGTGGCGGCACGCAGGTCGGCCACCAGGTCGGACAGCGGCGAGTCCGGCTCGTGGCCGATCGCACTGACCACAGGCGTCCGGCACCGGGAGATGGCGCGGATCAGTGCCTCGTCGGAGAAGGGCAGGAGGTCCTCGACGGAACCGCCGCCGCGGGCGAGGATGATGACGTCGACGACGGGGTCGGCATCCAGCTCGGCCAGCGCATCGAGGATCTGCGGCACGGCGGACACACCCTGGACGGCGGTGTTGCGCACAGCGAATCGGACATCGGGCCAGCGGCCCCGCGCCACCTCCACCACATCGCGCTCGGCGGCGCTCGCGCGGCCGGTGATCAGACCGACACACGTCGGCAGGAACGGCAGCGGGCGCTTGAGCCGGGGATCGAACAGCCCCTCGGCCGCGAGCGCCTGCTTGAGTCGCTCGATCCGGGCCAACAACTCACCCACACCCACCGGGCGGATCTCCGAAACCTGCAGCGAGAAGGAGCCCCGCCCGGTGTAGAAGCGCGGTCTGCCCTGCACGATGACCCGGCTTCCCTCGGTGACCGGCACCGGGGACTCCGAGATGAGCTTCGGCGGGCACGTCAGCGTCAGCGAGTTGTCGACCGACGGGTCACGGAGCGTGAGGAACGCGGTGCGGGTGCCCGGGCGCAGACTCAGCTGGGTGATCTGCCCCTCGACCCAGACCGTGCCGAGCCGGTGGATCCACGCGGCGATCTGGTCCGAGACCACCCGTACGGGCCACGGCTGCTCCGGCGTGCTCCTGGCCGCGGGGGAGGGGCCGCTCACGAGTCGCGGGGTGTGACGCGGCCGGTCGGGACGTCCGGTCCTCCGGCCGACTCTCCGCCGGGCCCGGAGTCGTGGGTGTCCAGGTCCTCGTCGAACGTCGCCCACTCGGGCTGATCGGACCGGGCCGGGAACACCGCGCCCAGCACCGCGTCCCCCCTGACCGCGAGCTCGGTCAGTGTCTGACCTGCATGGAGGTAGGCCTGCAACACGCTTCCGGCGAGCTTGACCGGGAGACCGGGCAGGGCCGCCGCGGCCCCCGCCGCGCGACCGGGCAGCGCCACGGCACCCTCCACCGCGGTGGCGGCGAGGCCGATCGAGGCGCGTGTGAGGAACAGGGGTCGGAGCATGCGAACCTTCCTGACCGGGGGCGTACGGGCGACGAGATGGTCGAAATCCACTATGAACCGTACCCTGAGGGCATGACCGAGCAGACCGACATGATCGCCGAACCGGCAACCAAGCGAGTCCTTCTCGCCGAACCGCGCGGCTACTGTGCCGGAGTCGACCGGGCCGTCGAGACCGTCGAGAGAGCCCTGGAGAAGCACGGCGCACCGCTGTACATGCGCAAGGAGATCGTGCACAACAAGTACGTGGTGGAGTCCTTCACCAAACGCGGCGTGATCTTCGTCGATGAGACCGACGAGGTCCCGCACGGGGCCAACCTCGTGTTCTCCGCGCACGGCGTCTCGCCCGCGGTGCGCGAGAGCGCCAAGAGCATGGAACTGCGCACCTTCGACGCCACCTGCCCGCTGGTGACCAAAGTGCACACCGAGGTCAAGCGGTTCGCCCGCGAGGGCTACCAGATCCTCCTGGTGGGCCACGAGGGGCACGAGGAGGTGGAGGGCACCGCGGGTGAGGCCCCCGACGTGGTGACCCTGGTCGACGGTCCCGACTCGGTGGACGCACTGGACGTGCCGGTGGACACCGAGAAGCTCATCTGGCTCTCCCAGACCACCCTGAGCGTGGACGAGACCATGGAGACGGTCCGCCGCCTCAAGGAGAAGTACCCCACGCTCATCGACCCGCCGTCGGACGACATCTGCTACGCCACGCAGAACCGCCAGAGCGCGGTCAAGGCCATGGCCCCGGACTGCGACCTGGTGATCGTGGTGGGGTCCGAGAACTCGTCCAACTCGGTGCGCCTGGTCGAGGTGGCCCTCCAGGCCGGCGCCCGCGCCGCACACCTGGTGGACTACGCCGACGAGGTGGACCTGTCCTGGCTCGAGGGTGTGCGCACCGTCGGGGTGACGTCCGGCGCCTCGGTGCCCGAGATCCTCGTGCGCGGGGTGATCGAGCTGCTGGACGCACACGGCTACCACGATGTGGAGACCGTGCGCACGGCGCAGGAGACCATCACGTTCGCGCTGCCCCGTGAGCTGAGGATCACCGAGAAGAAGTCCTGACCCGGCTCGGTCGACGACGCGCCCCGCCGCACCCCGTAGCTCAGCTGCGGGCGTGTGCCGGGGCGCTTCTGTGCGTGCGGGGCGTGGGTCGGGAGGTGCGCGGCTCGAGAACGTACGCGCGGATCAGGGCCAACGCCACCACGACGACCGTGGTGGTGACCATCAGCGGGAACCGGGTCGCGAGAGGCAGGGCGATCGAGATGATCTGGGTGCGGGTGAACAGCCCGGAGCCCCCGCCCACACCGGCGATCACGTAGACCAACGGCACCAGTACCGCCATGATGATCGGCGGCTGCACACCGGCCACGAACAGTGCGCGCCGTGACACCGTCAGCACCGCGAGGACACTGCCCGCGAAGAACGCGACCGTGAACGCGCCGCCGAGCTCGCCCGAGAGGGAATCGATCGCCACCCCGGTCAACGAGATGGCCACCGTCAGCAGAACCGCGGTCCACGCGGGCAGGCCTCGCACCGAGGGCACCACGGACCTCTCGTCAGCGGGCACCCGTCCACTTCTGCGTCTACTCACGGGAGACGACTCTAACCCTCGAGCCGTCGGGCGAGGAATCGGCCGAACCGCCGCAACGCGTTGGGCTTCTGCTCGGCGGGGGAGGGGCGTTCGCCCGTCACCGCGGCCGGGTCGACGGGGCCGGCGGGGGGCACCGGGTCGGTGGAGGTCCCGGGGTCGCCGGTGGGCGGGTGATCGCCGTCGTCGTCGTCCTCGGGCTCCATCACCACGGGGACGGCGTCGCCCCCGGGCACGGCGGCGGGCGTGGCGATGTCGGGTCTCTCGTCCTTGATCCCGGCCATGATCTCGCTGCTGCTCTTGCGTAGGGCGGCGAACCGGGAGCTGGACATCTCGCCGAGCCAGGCCGTCAATCTGCCTTCGTCCGTCGCGGATGCCAGATCGGAGGCCGTGACATCACCCGTACGCAGATCGATCTGCTCGCCGATGTAGCGCAGGATCACCGCGATCGCCGCCAGCACCGGAACGGCCAGGAGCGCGCCGATGATGCTGAACAGGGTGCCACCGGCCGCCACGCCGAGCAGGATCACCACCGGGTGGAGGTTCATCGCCCGCGACTGGAGTATCGGCTGCAGGATGTTGCTCTCCAGCTGCTGCACGGCGATGATCACCACCAGCACGATGATCGCGGTGGTCAGGCCGTTGGCCACGAGGGCGATGAGGACGGCCAGCGCGCCCGCGGTGATCGCACCGACGATCGGGATGAAGCCGGCCAGGAACGTGATGACCGCCAGCGCCCAGGCCAGGGGAACCCCCAGGAGCACCAGGGCGAGACCGATGAAGAAGGCGTCGACGAACGAGACGATCGCCTGTGTCCGGACGAACCCCCCGAGCGTGTTCCAGCACCGGGTGAGGACCTCGGTGAGGTGCCGCCCGGCGTTGCGGCCGACGATCCGACGGACGAACGGCAGGAACCGCGGCCCGTCCTTGATGAAGAAGAACGTCAGCACCAACACCAGAACGAGGGTCACGACGAACGATCCGACTGCGCTCACTCCCGTGAAGACGCCGGTCGCGATCTGGTCACCCCTGTCCTGCAAGGTGCTGCTGAGCTGGTTGAGAACCCTGTCGAGCTGCTCGTCGCGGATGTTGAGCGGCGGGCCGCGCAGCCAGTCCTGGATCTCGCTGATCGCCTCGGAGGTCTGATCGGCGAGCTGCACACTCTGCTCGACGATCGACGGTGCGATCAGGGCGATGATCCCCGAGATGATGCCGAGTGCGCCCACGATCGAGATGAGCGAGGCCAGCGCCGCCGGCAGCCCACGACGGACCATCCATCCGGTGGGCGGCCACAGCACCGTGGCGACGATGATGGCCAGCAGGATGGGCAGGATGCCCACCCACAAGGCGCCGCCGACCTGTGACAGCAGCCAACCGGCCACCAGCACGATGGCCAGTCGCAGCGCCCAGTCGGTGAGCCAGCGGCCCCCGATGCCGATCAGAACTGACCGGTCGACGTGGGGCTCGTCGGACTCCTGCGTGGGTGGACGCACCGGCTGGTCACTCATGGGACTCATGATGACAGACCGGCGCGGCCCGGCGCCTCATGATGTCTGCGCGGGTGGCGAGGCGTGGCGGGGCGGGCGTGGGACGTAGACTCGGGCCTCGTGAGTCTCACCCTCGGAATCGTCGGACTGCCCAACGTCGGCAAGTCCACCCTGTTCAACGCCCTGACGAACAACGACGTGCTCGCGGCGAACTACCCGTTCGCCACGATCGAGCCGAACGTCGGAGTCGTCGACCTGCCCGACCCGCGACTGAACCGCCTGGCCGAGATCTTCGGCTCGGAGCGGATCCTGCCCGCCGTGGTGTCGTTCGTGGACATCGCCGGCATCGTCAAGGGCGCCAGCACCGGCGAGGGGATGGGCAACAAGTTCCTCGCCAACATCCGTGAGGCCGACGCGATCTGCCAGGTCGTGCGCGTGTTCGACGACCCGGACGTCATCCACGTCGACGGCAAGGTCGACCCGATGGCCGACATCGAGGTGATCGCCACCGAGCTGATCCTCGCGGACCTCGAGACCATCGAGAAGGCTATCCCGCGCCTGGAGAAGGACGCCCGCAAGGACAAGTCACTCGTCGCACTGCTGGACGAGGTCCGCAAGGCGCAGGCCGTGCTGGAGGACGGGCGCACCCTGTTCAAGGCGCAGGACGAGATCGACCGTACGCTGCTGCGCGACCTGCACCTGATGACCGCCAAGCCGTTCCTCTACGTCTTCAACGCCGACGAGTCCGTGCTCACGAGCGAGGAGCGCAAGGCCGAGCTGAGGGCGGCCGTGGCCCCGGCCGACGCCGTGTTCCTCGACGCCAAGGTCGAGGCGGAACTCCAGGAGCTCGACGACGACGACGCCATGGAGCTGCTCGAGTCGATCGGTCAGACCGAGCCAGGGCTGAACGCACTCGCCCGTGCCGGGTTCCACACTCTCGGCCTGCAGACCTACCTGACCGCCGGCCCCAAGGAAGCCCGCGCCTGGACCATCCGCAAGGGGGATACGGCCCCCAAGGCCGCCGGCGTGATCCACACCGACTTCGAGAAGGGCTTCATCAAGGCCGAGATCGTGTCGTTCGACGAGCTCGACGCGGCAGGTTCGATGGCCGCCGCGAAGGCCGCCGGCAAGGTGCGGATGGAAGGTAAGGACTACGTGATGGTCGACGGGGACGTGGTGGAGTTCCGCTTCAACGTGTAGTTGCGCCCCTGCGCACTGTGACCCTCAGTCGGCGCGAGGGGTGTCAGACAGGATCAGAGAACGACACCGGCTTGCCGTTGGCGCGGGCGTAAGCGATCTCCTCGCGCGTAGACTCTCCGACGTGCCCACCGGGGTTGACCACCAGCACCCGATCAGCCAAGTCGATCTTGTGTAAGTGGAGCACATCCAGCATCGTCTTCTGCTCGCTCGAGATCGAGCCCACGGTGGCTCCCGCCTCGCCGGGCGCGACGATCATGATACCTGCGAAGGTGAGATCACGGTTTGCGTCGCGCATCCCGCTGGCGACGCGGGCGGAGCCACAGATGCAGACGATCTCGGGTCGGTCAAGCACAGTCCAGCCTCTCTCGCCAAGGTGCTCCTGGATCGGCCATGCGCTACCACACCGAAGCTGTGCTGTCGGTGCGGTAGCCGATTCGCGACCTGCGCCCGAACAAGGAGCCGTTCGGCTTCAACGGATGGCTACCTGCGGGGCGAGCAACGGCGTGGCGCTGTACGGGTGGCGCTCGACTCTGCGAGTGATATCGCGATATCATCTGGGTGGAGGTGATCACGATGACGAACGTGCTGATCCGTGGACTGAGTGAGGCTGCCGTCGAGCGCATCGATGCTGAGGCGGCGGCGCTAGGTCTATCGCGCAACGAGTTCCTGCGGCGGCGACTGGAGCGGGACGCCGCGACTCCGGTTGCCGCGACGGTCACTGCCAGTGACTGGAGCCGCTCGGCGGCAGCCTTCGGTGACCTTGCCGATCCTGACGTGATGGATGCCGCGTGGCGGTGACGAGCTGGCTGGTCGACAAGTCGGCATACGTGCGCATGCAGGCGGGCCAGGCGGCAAGCATTGCCGAGTGGAACTCGCGCATCGAGCGTGGGCTGATGCGTCTTTCGGCGGTGACGCGGCTCGAACTCGGCTTCTCCGCCCGCTCGGGGGAATTGGGTCGCGAGGCGTTCGGGCTGCCGCCGCTGTCGCTCATGCCGATCGAGCACCTCACGCCCGCGATGGAGGACCGGGCCTTCGAGGTGCAGATGCTGCTTGCCGACCGTGGTCAGCACCGTGCTCCGTCCATCCCGGATCTGCTCATCGCAGCGACTGCGGAGATGGCTGGGCTGACGGTCCTGGCCGTCGACAAGGACTTCGACCTCATCGCCGAGATCACCGGTCAGCCCGTGGAGACTCTCGCGCTGGTCTGACTCCTCGAGGTCGTGCCACCAGGCCATGAGATGGCCGTACGTACCGGAACTCGGTGGAGTTCCGGTTTAGCGCCTGACCGGTAGAGCTCGACGGACGTCGAAACCCCGCTCCGCGCGACGCGCTGGACTCGACGATTCGGGGCGGTTACCTTGGAACCGGTGGTAAGCCACCGATTTGCGCTTCCACGTCAACACACGTGAATCATCGCGGAGAGGCCTGATTCGATCAGGACATGTCCGGATGGGGTGCGGCGCACGACGCGCCAACTTCATTCCCGCCGATGCTACATCGGCCGACGAAGGGACATGGCATGTCATCGAAGGACGAGAAGAACCTAACCCAGGTCATCGACAAGATCTCGAGCATGGAGGAGCCACGGCGGTCGGTCGTGCAACGGGTGCACGACGTCATCGTCGCCGCTGCTCCTGGTCTCAAGCCGCGGATCTGCTACGGGATGCCCGCCTACGCGATGTCGGCTAGCACGCCCGCACTCGTGACGCTGCGCAACGACGAGCGGCTGAATCTGGCGCTCACCGAGAAGGCCGACTTCCGGCCGGCGGGAGGCGTCGATGGGACGTTGATGCCGGCTGCCTGGTACTTCGAGACGGTGGACACGCAAACGGAGAAGCGGATTGTGGAGATCGTGCGCTCGGTGATCGCCTGACTGCACGCCGCGGTGAGTGTCTGGTGGACAGCCGCTCACTCATGCGCCTACATCCGAGGCGAGGCCGAACAGCGGCTGGGGTCTGAGTGGCCGCCCAGATGGCTGCATCGACTTGGTCGACGGGATGCGACACAGGCTCAGCGACTCCAGGCAAGGCTCGAGGATGACCTGCTTGTGGTGTTCAATGGCCGGGTGTTGCCGGTCGACGTTCAGGTGGCGCGACGGGCGGCTCGTCTCCACGCGCCCGACTCGCGATCGGAGCGGGACGCGCTGATCGCAGCGACTGCGATTATGGATGGCCTGACCTTGGTCACGCGGAACGTTGCGGACTTCGAGCCGCTCGACGTCTCGCTGATCAACCCTTGGGTTGGCTCGCGAAGCTGACGTCGCGTGCAGAGATGGAGGTGCAGACCTTGTCGAACTCGTCGACTGCCACTGCGTCGATCGTTGGGGGAAGGGATGTCGCCGTCGAACCCGTGGCGATCGGACCGGATCGACGGCTCGTGCGGAAGGTTGTCGGTTACGTCGTGCGCAACTGTCGGCTCCTGGTCTTCAGCCATGACGACATCCCGCTTGAGGTAGTGGGAGTCCAAGTGCCGGCGGGCACCATCGAAGATGGGGAGCTGCCGGAGGTCGCGGCAGTGCGCGAGGTGCTTGAGGAGACGAACCTCCAGACGCGTGTCGTCCGCGCACTCGGTGTCGAGCTGTACGATGTCTGGCCATCGAAGCCCGAGATTCACGAACGTCACTTCTACCAACTGGCCACCTTGGATGCGGATCTGAAAGAGCGGTGGAGCGCAGGTGAGCCCAGCCCATCGGGTGACGGACCCCCGCAGCGTTGGACATGTCGGTGGATCCCGTTGGAGCAGGCTCACGTGCTCTGCGCCGGCCTGGGGGCACGGCTAGGTCACATCGCGCCCACGAGTACAGACGCATGAAGTCCGAGGTGGACTCGACCCGGACCGCGTGGGTGCTCGAACTCCTAGTGGTGTCCAGACAGGTGTAGTACGGCAACTTCGCCGGATGCTCCCCGACGTCGTGAAGACCCTTTCGGGCGCGGCGATCACCCTGATCTCCTATCGCAGCGACCACGGACACGTCTGGGCTCTTGTCGCATTCATCAATGAAACGTGAATCGGATATCGAACAAGGAAGAAGTGCCCTCGAATTATGCCCGTCGAACAGTTCAAAGGGTCGTTACCTGATGTAACACTGTCAGGCCATTGTGGTAATGGCGAGGGCAAGTGAGACGGTACCAGGGGAGCTCCGGGGGTTAGACTCTGTATTCTCGTCGAATACTTGCCTCGACGAGTTACACCAAGCCGTCGATCTTTACATCGAAGCTCACTTAAATGAACGGAGTCGATAACGGCTCAAGGGCCTAGCTCGGATGCTAAACCGCATCTAGGCCCTTGAGCTAAAGGCGACCGAAACCAAACCAGTCAAGCTTCGGACGGGTCGGTCATGTAAGGCGAGATCTTGAGTTATTCGGTCAGTATCCGGACCTGCCGATGTCTTTAGGGTTTACTGTTGCCTGTAGGAGTCCCACCACGCCGGCATCTTCCACATCTTCGCCGGAAAGGTTCCACAGATCCGCGTAGGTCCGCTCAAGCTCGGTGTCTGCATCGGCGTAGGGATCGTCGAAGACGATCATCCCGTAGCCGAGATCAGGAGGTGCGGAGTCGAACGTCACGCGGTAGGTGTTCCATTGTGGGTTACCCCCCTCGATGAGCTCGACGGATGTCGCATCCTCAGTCTCGCAGCTGTGGAAGACGCTGCTGTCGCTGATCGCGATACGCACATTGTCCAGCGTGGTTGGCGGTTCGCTTCCATCGGTGCCTCTCGGCCAGCCAATGATGTATTCCGTATCCGACCACTCGATGTCGGGGTCACCAATCTCAGTGACAAGCCGGGATCGCTGCTGCTTCAGGATGTCTTCTGAGGACGCCGCGATGGCTGCGGATGCGCTCGCCTTGGAAGGATTGTCCGGGTTGACGAATTCCCCGGCAGGGAGAACCTCACAATCCGGCTCGTTCCGCTCGGGCCTGTCCGACTTCGCCTGCCCTTCCGCAGGCAAGTCTGATCCGCAGCCGGTAAGGCCGACGGTAATTGCTGCGGCTGCGGACAGGGCAAGTGTGCGGAATGGCTTTGACATAACGGTGCTGATCTTTCGTTCGTTGTTAGAGTGTCTCGCTATTCACTGGTTCTGTGCGCGCTTCGGTGGGTAAAGAAATGGACTCAGTTCTTTACTCTGGTAATCACCGCACTTGCGCGTGCCGCCAATGACTGTACCAATCTCTTTCTATGACCCTGAGCGGATACCCACGGTTAGGGGACTGGTGAACGCTTCCGGAGTCGGTGAGCGTCGGTCACGAACTCGCTGGTTCGGTAGGTGTCCGGGACCGGCCTGAGTTCCGGTGCACCGTGTGAGTCCGGCGGTCACCGAGTATGCATGCCGACGTTGACCACATTGCCTGATGAGTCGCGGTAGAAGAACCGGGTGACGCCCCATTCCTCTGTCGTGAGCGGGTGCACGATCTCGAGTCCGGCCGCCAGCGTGCGGTCGTACGCGGTCTGGACGTCGTCCACGAAGACGGAGACGTCGGGGTTCTCGGGTGCTGTGGCATCTGCGGTGATCAGGCTCAGCTGACGGCCTGCAGAGTCAGCCAGCGTGACGATCCACCCGTGGTTCATGACCACGTCGAGCCCGAGGATCGTGGCGTGTTCCTGGACGGCTTGGTCGAGGGCTGTGACCGTGAGGTCGGGGACGATTCGTTCGACATTCATGACAGCACCATCGCTCCCGTGCGACTGGCCGCGCAGGGAAACCGGATGGTCCGGGGTTTGATGGGTTGCCGGACATCTCGACCTGTTCACGTCACCGCGGGTGTCTCCCGCCCCTGAGCAGTGGCACGAGAAGCAACGCCATGACGATGGTGATCGAGCGGTTCTTCAGGAGGTCCTCGCCGATCGAGTTGGTGGGAAAGCCGTAGCCCACGATGGTGATGAACACCAGGAACGCGAGCATGCCCCAGGACGCGATCGTGACGGTGCGCCTCCACAGCATGCCTGCGCCGCAGGCGATCTCATAGATGCCCAATAGGACGGTGAGCCAGCCGATGTTGGGCATCACGAAGGAGACCCACAACTCTCGCAGCCACGGGAACAACGGGGTCTCGCCGAAGACCGCGTATCCCTCCGGCTGCACGCGGCCGAGGACGAAGTGGGCGGTGCCCCCGGCGATGAAGATCACGGCGAAGAGCCCTCTGATGATCCACTGGTACCGCCGCATCACGCCTCCTGTGGCCAAGTCTTCCAGAAGGGCCGGCGGCAGTACCGGACCGGCTACCGAGCAGGAGCTCCACCCGTGCTCGGCGGAGATCAGAGCAAGAACGGTCGGGCAGAACTCGCCGGATCCCCCTGATAGTCAAGGCATGACCTCACGGCCTCCGGGACGCGATCGTATCCGCGAGCTGCTCGACGCCGTCCTCGACGCCACGGACGCGGTGCTCGCGGCTGCCGAATCAGTCCCTGAGACCGAGTATCGGCGGGAGCGGATGCCCGGTCACCGGGTGATCGAGTGGGCGGGGGACGAGACATCGCTTGCCGACGTCCTGCGCCACCTGGCACTGGACAAACTGCCGTGGCTCGCTTCCAAAGAGGGGGAGGACGCGCCTGAACTCCGGGAAGCTGATGACGTCCCGGTTCTCCGCCGGCAGCTCGCCCGGTGGATGCTGGCGCAATCTGGCGCCGATGTCTCACACCTTGATCCCGACCCGATCATGTGGCACCGTCGCGCATCTGGAGGAACGTCATGACCCGCTATCGCTACTTCACCGCCACGTCCCTCGACGGGTTCCTGGCCGATGAGGAGCATTCCCTGGCCTGGCTGCTGAAACAGGACGTCGACGAGAACGGACCGGGCAACACCACGGCGTTCCTGGCCGAGGTGGGGGCCCAGGTGATGGGGTCCTCCACGTATGAGTGGATTCTCGCCCACGACCGTGACTGGTTGCCGGAGATCCCGACCTTCGTGTTCACCCACCGCACTCTGGAGGCGGTGACCGGCAACGTCTCCTTTCTCGCCGGGAGTCCTTCCGATCATCGCGTGCCGCTCGAGGCGGCGGCCGGCGGCCGTGATGTGTGGGTGATGGGAGGAGGCGGCTTCGCGGCGGATTTCGCCGGGGCGGGGATGCTCGATGAGGTAGCCGTCTCGATCGCGCCCGTGACCCTCGGTTCAGGTAAGCCGCTGCTCAGCGGCGCCTACGACCTGGAACTGACAGGGTGTGGACGCAATCGGGACTTCGTGGTGGCCACCTACGACGTCCTGGGCCCGCTGGCCGCCGGGACGGACACGAGGTGAGGCGGCGAGCAGTCGGCGTGCGCGGGGTCAGGCGGGCGAGAGCTCGTCACGAACGATGCGTGTGCCCGCACTGAGCGCGCTCAGCTTCGCGAACGCGACCTCCCGGGGCAGGGGCGCCATGCCACAGTTCGTGCTCGGCACGAGCTTGTCCGCGTCGACGAACCTGAGCGCGTCGCGGATGGTGTCGGCGACCTCCTCCGCGGTCTCGATCTCCTCGCTCGCCACGTCGATGGCCCCGAGCATGACCTTCTTCCCGCGGAGGAGTTCGATCAGTTCGACGGGGACGTGCGAGTTGTGGCACTCCAGCGAGATGGTGTCGATGCTCGACTGCTGCAGGAGCGGGAACGACTCCTCGTACTGGCGCCACTCGGCGCCGAGGCTCGCCTTCCAGTCGATGTTCGCCTTGATGCCGTATCCGTAGCAGATGTGCACCGCGGTCTCCGCGCGGAGTCCTTCGGCGGCCCTTTCCAGAGTGGCGATGCCCCAGTCCTTCATCTCGTCGAAGTAGACGTTGAACGCGGGCTCGTCGAACTGGATGATGTCGACCCCGGCGGCCTCCAGCTCTCTGGCCTCCTGGTTGAGGATCGTCGCGAACTCCCACGCCAGCTTCTCGCGACTTGAGTAATGGGCGTCGTAGAGGGTGTCGATCATCGTCATGGGGCCTGGGAGCGCCCACTTGATCGGCTGATCTGTCTGCTGCCGGAGGAAGGCCGCGTCGTTGACGAAGACGGGTTCGGCGCGGCTGACGGCGTCGACCACGGTGGGCACGCTCGCGTCGTAGCGGTCGCGGATCCGGACGGTCTCGCGCTTGGCGAAGTCGACCCCGTCGAGGTGCTCGATGAAGGTCGTCACGAAGTGCTGACGGGTCTGCTCTCCGTCGCTGATGATGTCGATGCCGCGGTCGCTCTGTTCCTTGGTGGCGACACGGAGCGCATCCTGCTTGCCTTCGGCCAGCGCATCACCTTCCAGTCTCCAGGGCGCCCAGAGGGTTTCGGGTTGGGCGAGCCACGAGGGCTTGGGCAGGCTGCCGACGGTCGAGGTGGAAAGGATCTGGTTCATTGTCGATTCTGCTTTCGGTGATCATCCGACGAGAACGGGGCGGCGGGCGGCCCACTGCGTGAGGAGCTCCCCGTGTGGCTTCATGAGACGTTCCTCTGTGAACCTGCCCTGTTTCTTGGCGAGTTCACCGCGCTCGACCCGGTCGTAGACGATCTGTGTGGGGGTGTAGTCCTGCCGGTCCAGGGACGGGCGGTAGACCTCACCGGCGGGCGTGTTGGCGTTGTAGATCTCC
Organism: Candidatus Dietzia intestinigallinarum; assembly: GCA_019119875.1. GTDB lineage: Bacteria > Actinomycetota > Actinomycetes > Mycobacteriales > Mycobacteriaceae > Dietzia > Dietzia intestinigallinarum. The sequence goes on from DWWG01000012.1 coordinate 17,204, forward strand.
GGCCGGTAGATCTTCTGGAAGGTCTCCATCACGCTGATCGTGCCGATGAGCTGGAGGTCCGAGTAGTCACCGAGCAGGTCGCCGCGGAAGTAGAACGCCAGCGGGGCGACACCGCCCTCCGGCATGAAGTACCGGACCTGGAGTCCCATCTTCTGGAAGTACTCGTCGGTCAGCGAGTAGTCGTCCTGCCGGTACTCGACACCGAGGGTCGGGTGGTGATTCCCGGTCCGGCGGTACGTTCTGCTCGTCGACACGCTGATGCAGATCACCGGCGATGCCTCGAAGCGTGCCCGGTAGGCCTCGGAGTCGAGAAAGTGCTGGAACAGCTTTCCGTGTAGGTCGCCGAAGTCGCTCGGCACCGTGAACTCGGTGGAGTTCTCATTGGCCGCCGGCAGCCGCACGCTGAAGTCGTGGTCGCGGACGTAGGACGAGAAGTTGTTCCCCACGATCCCCGGCAGCCGGTCACCGGTCCGGTGGTCGACGATTCCCACGTCGAGGACCTCGATCAACGGGAAGCGGTGGTGCCGGCCGTCGGCGGTGAACTGCAGGTCCGCGGAAATGATGTCGAGGTCGACGGAGTAGCGGTCCCGGGTCGGGTTGTCCCGGCGCGCGAGGTCGTTGAACCGGGCGTTGATCATCGCCAGGGTGTTGCGGAGGTTCCGGCGGCGGTGCTCGCCCCGGGCGAGGTTGGCGAAGTTGGTGGTGGTGCGGGAGTCCGCCGACGGGGAGTAGTCCTCGTCGAAGTGGGTGGTGCTGATGCTGAACGTGAACTCGTTCGACATGTACGTCCAATTCGGGGGATCGGTCGGCCGGGCTCGGCACTGCGGAAGATTCGGTGACTCCATCCTGCAGCCCCAGTTCAGTTATCGGGTAACTAGCGTTTGCTATGAGTCTCTATAGTCTGAGGCTATGAGCCGTGGATCCAGGGGAATCACCCTGCAGCAGTTGCACTACTTCATCGAGGTCGCGGCGGAGGGCTCGATCACCGGTGCCGCGGACCTGCTCTACGTCGCCCAGCCGACCATGTCGGCGGCGATGAAGGATCTTGAGTCGAGAGTGGGTCGTACGCTCCTCGTCCGGTCTGCTCGCGGGGTGACGCTGACCGACGAGGGGGCGGAATTTCTCGGCTACGCCAGGCAGGTCGTCGAGCAGATGTCGCTCCTGGAGCGGCGTTACCTCGGTAGACCGCCGTCCCGGCGGCTGCTCGGGGTGTCGGCGCAGCACTACTCGTTCGTGGTCGAGGCGTTCATCCGGATGGTGCAGTCCGGCGACGCGCCGCAGTACGAGTTCTCGCTTCGTGAGACCCGGACCTGGGAGATCATCGAGGACGTACGGACCCTCCGCAGCGAGATCGGCGTGCTCTACCGGAACGACTTCAACCGCAAGGTCATCGACAAGCTCCTGCGGGATTCTGGCCTGGTCTTCCACCCGCTGTTCGCCGCGGTGCCGCACATCTTCATCTCCCGGCAGAACCCGCTGGCCTCCCGGGCGAGCGTCACGCTCGACGACCTGGTCGACCTGCCACGACTCACCTTCGACCAGGGCGCGAACAACTCGTTCTACTTCGCCGAGGAGATCCTGTCGACCCTGTCAAGCAGGCGGGAGATCCGGGTGTCCGACCGCGCGACCATCTTCAACCTCATGATCGGTCTCGACGGGTACACGATCTCGACCGGCATCATCAGTGACGATCTGGATCCGGAGATCGTGGCCATTCCGCTCGATGTGGACGAGAGTATCGAGATCGGGTGGATCAGTCATTCCGGGATCCCGCTGACCACTCAGGCGCAGCGCTACCTCGATCACATGCGCGCGGTCGTCACCGACTACGGAATCGAACTGCTCGACCCACCGTGATCCGGGGCGACCGGTTGTGACGTCCGGCGAGCCTGCTCCGCTACGACGTCCGCCGGGCCGCCACGGACTGGGAGGAAGTTGCCGCGGCCACCGTCTTCGTAGAAGGTGAGGTCATGAGTTTCACTGTCTATCTTTCGGGCGAGATCCACACCGACTGGCGTGACCAGATCCGTCGAGGCGCGAAGGAGGCCGGCCTGGACGTGTCCTTCACCGAGCCGGTCACCGACCATCCCGCGAGCGATGCCGCCGGTGACCATCTGGGTGAGAACGACAGCCAGTTCTGGCGCGATCACCAGTCCGCGAAGGTCAACTCCATCCGGACGCGCACGCTGATCGGGCAGGCCGACATGGTGGTGGTGCGGTTCGGTGACAAGTACAAGCAGTGGAACGCCGCGTTCGACGCGGGGTACTGCGCCGCATTGGGCAAGCCGTACGTGACTCTCCACGACGCGGACATCGTCCATCCGCTCAAGGAGGTCGACGCGGAGGCCCAGGCCTGGTGCACGACCGCCGATCAGGTGGTCGAGACCCTGCGGTATGTGCTACGGAAGTAGTGGTCGCCCGAGACGGGCGACGTGACGAGGATCACGACGACGACAACACAGACGTTGTCGTCGTCGTTTCCATCCACCCGGCATGCGTTGTCGGCGGCGATCGACACGGAGAGCGATCGCCGGGCGCGTGCCACCGATCACACAATCCGGGGCCGTTCGCCCATGTCGCCTGGCTGGTCGGTCGACTAGCGTGAAGGCGAGAAGCTGACGCTTTGTTCATGTTCCGCGCGACACCCGGAGGACCCCGCAGTGAAGTTCACCGACTCGGTCGAGATCGGCCTTTCCAGGGACGAGACGGTTCGGCTGCTCTCCGACCCCACCCACCTGCCGATGTGGCTGCGGGGCCTCGTGCGGCACGAGCCGGTCAGCGGCGGTCACGGCGAGGTGGGCTCCGTGTCCCGGGTGGTGCTGCGGCAGGGCGACGACGTGGTCGAGGGACTGGAGACCGTCACCGCACGCGAGCCCGACGAGCTGAGCGACGTGCCCGGAGAGACCGATGTGGTCTATGAGCGGGAGCTGGTCGTGGACGGGATGCGGCACGTGACCCGCGACCGACTCATCTCCCTGAACCCGCGCAGGACCCGGTGGGAGAGCCAGAGCGAGGTCTACTTCGACAAGCTCGCCATGCGGCTGGCCGCCCCACTGATGCGCGGGGCGTTTCAGAAGCAGACCCGGCGGCACATGCAGGATTTCAAGGCCTACGCCGAGCAGGGCATCGATGTCCGATCGGTGGAGAACTGAGCGGGCGGTGCCACGTTCTCGGGAGGTCGACGAGGACCTGATCTCCTGCAACGACGGTCAGCGGGCTGAAAGATTGAGCCGCCCAGTACACGACCGGTGTGTTCCCCGCGGCGATTTCCACAGTGAATCCCTCTGCCGGCGGATTTTCCACAATTGCCGTGCTCGGGGTGTTGCGCCCCTCGTGCTCTGCCGATACTGCCGGTATGGGAATCAGATATTACGCGTACGCATTCGAAGCGGACATGACCGATGCCGCCGTCGATTATCCGAGGCTGATCATCGGCCGCGATCCACTGGCGGACGCCTGGGGGCTTCCGGATGGCTTTGTCGTGGGCAACACGGATTTCACACAGCGGTCACCCCAGGAAGACATGCTCTACCTCGACAAGGCATGGAGAGAGTTGCAGCAGATCACCAGCCCACCGGAGCCCAGGTGTTCTGGTCTCGAGATGTCTGTATTCAGTGGGCCGATGTGCGAACCGGAGTCACGACCGGCGTATCGGATGTTTGAAGGCCACGTCCATTTGAGGGATGGCGGAGCCACTTGGGATCCTTGGCTGCGCACCATCACCCCGGCGGAGGTCCCGGAGATAGCCGAAGACCTGGACGGGATCACAGAAGCGGATTTCTCCTCGTTGTTCGATGACCCTTCAGTGCACGATCAACGTTCTGACTTCGTCCTTGGTTTCCTGGACAAGGCCCGCCGATTCGTGAGGGGACTGGAGGCGTCGGGCCGCGGGTTCGTCTACATGATTGGGTAGCGACGCCCCGCGCCGACTGGCCCGGCTGTCGGGAGTGTGGTGGAGTGCAGGAGGTGATGTCGGTGCGCTGAGCGTGTCTCGTGGAATGGTGAGTGTCTGTGTCCGGCCGAGGGGCGAGGTCTGCGAGGGGGAGAGCGGCGGGGGCCCCGCGACGCGAACGGGCCGACGGGCGGGGCCACCGGAGCCGGAACGGATCCACCGGCCGCCCGCCGCTCGAGGTGAGGCGCCCGGCCACGGCCATCACGATCAACGACCAGCACGCCGGCCGCAGGCTCGACAAATTCCTGCGAAGCCAGCTCAAGGGGGTGCCGGCCGGCCTGCTGTTCCAGCTTCTGCGCAAGGGCAGACTCCGGGTCAACGGCCGCAAGGCCGAGCAGAACTATCGCCTCGTCGAGGGTGATGTGGTGACGATTCCGCCACTGACGGTGGAGACTCCCGAGGAGAACACCCCCCGCCCCTCGTCGGCGCACCTCGATCGGCTGCGCGATGTGGTCCTCCACGAGGACGCCGACCTGCTGGTCATGGACAAGCCCGCCGGGATGGCGGTGCACAAGGGCACGGGGAACCCCTTCGGGGTCATCGAGCTGATGCGCCATCTCCGCCCCGATCTGCCCGAGCTGGAACTCGGGCACAGGCTGGACCGCGACACCTCGGGTGTACTCGCGTTGGCCAAGACCCCCACGATGCTGCGGCACCTGCACGGTCTCCTGCGCGACCGTGAGGACGAGATCGGCCGCCACTACCTGGCGATCGTCGCAGGGCACCTGCCCGACGACATGGCGGTGCTGGACGCGCCGCTTCTCAGGCGTGACGCCGAGGTCGTGGTGCACCCGGACGGGCAGCGGGCGGAGACACGTGTCGAGGTCCGTCGCAGGGTGGCGGACCGGGCCACGCTCGTGGGCGTGCGCCTGCTGACCGGACGCAGGCACCAGATCCGCGTACACCTGTCCCACGCCGGGCACCCGATCGCCGGTGACGAGCGGTACGGGGACCCCCGCTTCAATGCGCAGGTGGCCTCGCGCGGTGGGCGCGGGCTCCATCTCCACGCCGGGACCATGGTGATCCCGCTGCCCGACGGCGCCGAGCTCACGGTGACCGCGCCGATGCCGCGCGAGTGGGAACGGCTCATCGACACAGGGCTGTAGGTCGCGTCGCCGCCGGGACACCTCGGGTGTGGCGGAATCGTCCCGGGCCGGCCCGCCGAACAGAAACTGTTAGCCTGACCAGGCATTTTCCGATCATCGAGGAGGACACCCGTGGAACTGAGCATGGACAAGGGCAACCAGTTCGTCGAGCAGACGCAGACGCCGGAAGGCGCGGCGGCCTGGAAGCGGCAGCTGGACGAGTTCGCCCCGGGCGCCGCCGACTGGGTGGTGGGGGCGGTCTTCGGCGGGACCTACCAGCGTGAGGGCATCGACCTGCGCGACCGCCAGATGCTCAACATGGCCGCCCTGGCCGCGATGGGGGGAACCGAGCCACAGCTCACCGGCCACATCGCCACCGCGGTCGATGTGGCCGGGATGTCCAAGCAGGAGGTGGCAGAGTGCTTCGTACACCTCATGCCGTACATCGGGGTGCCCAAGACCCTGGCGGCGATGCGGTGCATGAAGGCCGCGTTCGACGGCTGACCGGCCCCGGCCTCACGGCCGCCGGTGGAGGCGTCGTCGTCATCGCCCCCCGTCGTCATCGCCCCACCGGCGACGCGCCGCGCCCCCGTCGGATCGCTCCGGCGGGGGCGCGGTGACCGGGCGCGAGCTCAGGCCACGTCAGGAGGCGAAGACGCTGTCGAGGTGGGCGTTGAGCGTCTTGCTCGGACGCATCGCAGCCTTCAGCTTCTCCGGGTCGGGCTTGTAGTAGCCGCCCAGATCGACCGGATTGCCCTGGACCTCCGTCAGCTCCTCGAGGATGGTGTCCTTGTCGGCGGTCAGCTTCTCGGCGAGCGGTGCGAACCGGGCCGCCAGCTCCGCATCCTCGGTCTGCGCCGCCAGCTCCTGCGCCCAGTACAGCGCGAGCCAGAACTGGCTGCCGCGGTTGTCGAGCTCACCGGTCACGCGTGACGGCGACTTGCGGTTCTCGAGCAGTTTGCCGGTCGCCGTGTCGAGCGCCTTGGCGAGGAGGGCGGCCTTGGGGTTGTCGGTCTTGCGGCCGAGGTCGTCCAGGCTCGCTCCGAGCGCGAGGAACTCGCCGAGCGAGTCCCAGCGCAGGTGGTTCTCCTCGACCAGCTGCTGCACGTGCTTCGGGGCCGAGCCGCCGGCGCCCGTCTCGTACAGGCCGCCACCGGCCATGAGCGGCACGATGGACAGCATCTTGGCGCTGGTGCCCAGCTCGAGGATCGGGAACAGGTCCGTGAGGTAGTCGCGCAGGATGTTGCCGGTCACCGAGATGGTGTCCAGGCCACGCATGGCGCGCTCGAGGGTGTACCGCATGGCACGCACCTGGGACATGATCTGGATGTCCAGGCCCTCGGTGTCGTGATCTTCGAGGTACTTGTTGACCAGCGTGATGAGGTTGTTCTCGTGCGGCCGGTACGGGTCGAGCCAGAAGACCGCGGGCGTGTCGGAGGCGCGGGCGCGCTCCACGGCGAGCTTGACCCAGTCGCGGATCGGCGCGTCCTTGACGGTGCACATGCGCCAGATGTCGCCGGCCTCGACGTTCTGCGAGAGCAGGACCTCCCCGGTGGCCGCGTCCACGATGTTGGCGACGCCGCCGGTCTCGACCTCGAAGGTCTTGTCGTGGCTGCCGTACTCCTCCGCCTTCTGGGCCATGAGGCCGACGTTCGGCACGGTGCCCATGGTGGTGGGGTCGAACGCGCCGTTGGTCTTACAGAAGTTGATGATCTCCTGGTAGATCCGCGCGAACGTGGACTCCGGGATGACGGCCTTGGTGTCCTTCTTGCGGCCGTCGGCGCCGTACATCTTGCCGCCGATGCGGATCATCGCGGGCATGGAGGCGTCCACGATGACATCCGAGGGGGAGTGGAAGTTGGAGATGCCACGGGCCGAGTCGACCATCGCGAGCTCCGGCCGCTGCTCGTGGCAACGGTGCAGCTCCTCGATGATCTCCTCCTTCTTGGCCGACGGCAGGGTCTCGATCTTGGCGTAGAGGTCGCCCATGCCGTTGTTGACGTTGATGCCGAGTTCGTCGAACAGCTCGCCGTACTTGGCGAAGGCGTCCTTGTAGAACACCCGCACGGCGTGACCGAACACGATCGGGTGGCTGACCTTCATCATGGTGGCCTTGACGTGCAGCGAGAACATGACGCCGGTCTCCTTGGCGTCGTTGAGCTGCTCCTCGTAGAACTCCAGCAGGGCCTTCTTGCTCATGAACATGGAGTCCACGACCTCGCCCTTCTCCAGGGGCACGGTCTTGAGGACGTGGGTCTCGCCGTCCGGGGTCACGACCTCCATGCGGGCGTCGCAGTCGCGGTCGAGGATGATCGACTTCTCGCCGGCGTAGAAATCGCCGTGGGTCATGTGCGCGACGTGGGTCTGCGAGGCCATCGACCACTTGCCCATGGAGTGCGGGTTGGCCTTGGCGTACTCCTTGACGGCCTTGGGAGCACGCCGGTCGGAGTTGCCCTGGCGCAGAACCGGGTTGACCGCGCTACCGAGGATGCCGGCGTACCGCTCGGCGATCTCGATCTCCTCGTCGGTCTGCGGATCCCACGGGAAGTCGGGGATGTCGTAACCCTGCGACTGCAGCTCCTCGATCGCCTTGGTGAGCTGGGGCACGGAGGCGCTGATGTTGGGGAGCTTGATGATGTTGGTGTCCGGCTCCTGGGTCAGACGACCGAGCTCGGCCAGGTTGTCGCTGACCTTCTGCTCGTCGGTGAGACGCTCGGGGAACGCCCCGAGGATGCGCGCGGCCACCGAGATGTCACTGGTGGTGACGTCGATGTCGGCGGCGTCGGCAAAGGTCCGGACGACAGGCAGGAACGCCTCGGTCGCCAGGCGGGGTGCCTCATCCGTCAGGGTGTAGATGATCGTCTGTCTGCCATCGGTCATAGGTATCGACTCTCTCGTCTTGTGCTGAACGTGTTCTTGTGGAACGTCGTCATCTCGCGGCACCATCATCCCCCGTATCGCGGCGCGGTGGCGAGCGCCACCCGGCGACACCGGGGACTCGGTCGACGCCCGCGTGTGGCCGCGGTCGTCCCGGTACCCCGTCCAGTGTGGTCTACTCCACGTCCACGTGCGCGAGAATGTCGGCCGTTCACCCCGTTCGAGCCTGATCCGTGCGCCCGGCACAGAACCCCGCCCGTCGGCGGCGCGGGCGTCTTGACGTGGGCCGATGGGGGTCAGGACGTGGACCGATGGGGGTCAGGCGGGAGCGCGCCGGGACGCCGTGGGCCGTGAGGTGCCCGGTGGTCCCGGTCGTCACCTCCCGGCGGCACGACGCCCGGCCGACCAGGCGGTCCAGAGCCGCCGGTAGATCCCGTCGCGGGTCAGGAGCTGGTCGTGGGTCCCGGACTCGACGATGCGCCCGGAGTCCATGACCAGGATCCGATCGGCGCGGGAGGCCTGATCTAGTCGATGGGCCACCACCACGGCAGATCTGTCGCGGGTCACCTCGTCGGCGGCGTCCTCCAGGGCTCCGGCGCCGGCGGATCCGGCCTCCGCGGTGGCCTCGTCCATCACCACGATCGCCGGGTCGAGGAGTAGCACGCGGGCCAGTGCGAGCTGCTGCGCGGCGACGGGGTCGAGGTGGATGCCGCGCGCGCCGACCACGGTGTCCAGGCCGTCGGCGAGCCGGCCGAACCAGCCGCGGGCGTGCACGCGGTCGAGTGCGGTGAGGAGTTGGTCGTCCGTGGCGTCGGGCCGGGCAAGTGTGAGGTCCTGGCGCAGGGTGCCCGAGAAGACGTGCACCTCCTGGCTGACCGTGGCCAGGCGCGCGATCCGCTCGCGGTCCGAGAGCGAGGAGACGGGGTGGTCGTCGACCAGCACCTCCCCGCGATCGGGGACGAGCAGTCCGGCGAGCAGCGCGGCGACGGTGGTCTTGCCGGCCCCGGACACGCCGACGATCGCGACGGTCTGGCCGGGCTCGACGGTGAAGTCGATGTCCCGTACGGCCCACCCGCCGCCGTAGCTGAAGCTCACTCCCCGCAATTCGACCCGCCCGAGCGGGGTGCCCGCGCCCACATCGGGGACGGGCACCGGAGGGTCCGCCACGACACCCACGATCCGGGCGAGCGAGGCGTACCCGGACTGCACCACGTCGAGCACCCGCATGACCATGTTGAGCGGGCCCCGCAGGCGGATGACCATGAGCACGGCGCCCGTGACGGCACCGACGGTGAGCGTGCCGCCACCGACGAGGTGGTAGCCGATGATCAGCGTCAGCGCGAGCATGCCGAACTCGGCGATGAGCATCCAGACGTTGAGGATGAGCATCGTGGTGCGCGCACGGATGCCCTTGGTCACCACGTTCCACGAGGCGTTCGCGATCTCGTGGTGCATGCGGTCCTCCATCGAGAACGCACGCACCGTGGCCCGCCCGCGGATGGCCTCCAGGACGCGGTGCGCCCGCTCGGCCATCGCCGCCCGCTCCTCGGCGTAGCGACCCGGTGCGCGACGGAGGTAGAGCCGCGCGGCCAGGTAGTAGACGGGGGCCACGAGCAGCGGGACGAGCAGGAACTGCCAGTCCAGCGCGAACAGCGCGATCACGGTCGCGGCGAGGGTGAACACCGATCCGGTGAGGATGGGAACGGTCTCGGTGACGGCGGTCGACAGTTCCGAGACGTCGTCGGTGGAGCGGCTGACGAGATCGCCGGAGCCGGCGTCCTCGACGCGGTGGGTGGGCAGCCCCAGTGCGGTTCCGACCATGTCCTGGCGCAGGTTGGCGATCACCCGTTCGGCCACCCGCGAGACCAGGTAGAAGCCGCCGGCGCTCAGGACCGCTCCGGTGACGGCCGCCCCGAACAGCGCGACCCCGAGCTGCCAGAACGGCTGGGACGAGGTGCCCGTCACGACGTCGACGATCCGGCCCATCAGCTGCGGGACCGTCACCGTGGCCCAGGCCCCGAGGCTGAGGAGGAGGACGGCGGCGAGAAGCGCCGGTCTGCCGTGGCGGACTCGCCGGAGCTGGGTGGCCACCTCGTGGCGGACCTGCCCGAATGTGGCCAGCGGGAACCGGAGTGCGGTGTCGCCCTTGACCGGGGGAGCGGGGTCGACCGGCGCGCTCATCGGGCCGGTTCCGTGGTCTGGTCGCCGAGCAGCCCGCCGACGAGGTGGGTGAGGGAGTCGGTGGACAGGTGGGCGTCGGCGACCGAGCTCCAGGCCGGGGCCTGCGTGAACACCAGCGTGATCGATCCCGAACGGTGCCGGGCGACCCGGTCGGCGATCGTCTGCTCGGTCACGGAGTCGACCGCGGTGGTCGGGTCCTGCAGGATGAGCACCTCGGCGCCGGCGGCCAGCGCCCGTGCCAGGGCGACCCGTTGCCGCTGCCCGCCGGAGAGCATGCGGCCGTTCTCGCCGACGCGCTTGTCCGGCCCCTCGGGGATGTCGTCGCAGGCGGCGATGTGCAGGGCCTCCTCGGCCCGGGCCCGGTCGGGGTGGACGTTGTCGGCCACGGTGCCGTCGAACAGGTCGGCCGCGTGAGGGGCGACGATCACGCGGGTGCGGGGCAGGCCCTCGAGGCGGTGCACCAGCTCCGGGTCCGAGCCGTGGACGGCGATGATCCCCGTGGGCAGCGCCTCGATCACCCCGTCGGCGCACTCGCTGGCGAGCTCGGTGGGGCGCTCGAAATCCGCCCCGAGAACCTCGCGGATGCGCTGGCCGGACGCCTCGGCCGAGGCCCAGCGCGAGGCGAGGTTCCGGCCGAACATGGTCATGGGCACCACGAGGAACTGGGTCAGTCCCACCACGGTGATGAGCTCGCCCACGCTCACGTGCCCGGACAGCGCCAGGTAGCCGGCGGTGAGCCCGAGGGTGGAGACGAACAGGGCGCCGGCCGCATCCGTGGCCGCGTTGAGTCTGGCCTCGGCGGCGTTGGCGTGCACGGTGCGCTCGTAGGCCGCGTCCGAGACCTCGTTGTAGCGGCCGCGGACGGTGACGATCGCGCCCAGCCCCTTGAGGATCCGCAGTCCCTGCACCACGTCGGTGGCGGTCGCGGCGGCCTCGGCGATCGCCTGTTGCCGGGCCACGGACCGTTTCTGGAGGGGGCGGGCGACACGCAGCGCCACCACCGCCAGCAGTGGCCCGCCGATGACGGTGCCCAGGCTGAGCCACGGGTTGATCGTGTACATCACGGCCGCGCCGTAGATGATCGCCGCGGCCTCGGCCACCGGCATGACGGTCATCATCACGATGTCGCCGACCCGGGTGGTGTCCGAGGAGGCGATGGACAGCAGCCCGCCGGGGGTGCGGTCGCGGCCGGCGAACCCGCGTGGGTCCTGGATGCGGTCGGTCACCAGGGTGCGCAGGTCGTGGCTCACCAGCTGCTGGCTGCGCACGAGCATGAAGCGCGCGGTCCAGTTGGCGATGATCGACACCAGGAACACGCACGCCAGCACCCCTATCCAGAGCACCAGGCGCCCCGCTGACGTGGTGCTCACGGCGTCGTCGACGGCGCGGCCCACCACGACCGGGGTCACACCGTTGCACACGAACGCCAGGGCCATCGCCCCGGAGGCGAGGAAGCTCCACGGCCGCTGGGACAGTGCGACCTTGAGAGTCCACCAGCGCGCGTCGACGGGCGGGATGAGTGACCTTCGCCCGCCCGGGCCGGGGAGCGCCGCGTAGTCGACGGTGCTCGCGCGCCCGGTGTCTGAGAGGTTGTCGGGCATGGGGGTCGATATTACCGCCGCCCCGGCGTCGGCCCGCCGCGCGAGCGCCTGACCTGCCGGAATCGTCGGCCGCCCGGGGAGTCAGCTCGCCACGCCCCGTAGGCTGCCGTTGTGGGCCGCCCGCCCGCCGACGATCTCCACCCGGTCCAGATCGGCCACCCCGAACGCGAGGAGGGCCTGTCCCGAGGCGTCGAGGGTGTCCTCGATCGTGCGCAGCCAGCCCCGGACGAGCCTGTCGGGGAGGCGGCGCCGGGAGGAGACGGCCACGAGCAGACCCGGAGCCGGGATCTGGGGCAGGAAATCCATGACCTCGCGACGGGTGGTGGCGGGTTCGGCCCAGTCCGTCTCCGCCACCATGATCGGCGAGGGGATCCCCCGGTCGAGGTCATCGCACGGCAGAATCAGCAGCGAGTTGAGCAGGCGGTCCCGGTATCCCATCAGCAGGTCGATGACGCCGGCGGCGAGCGGGGCGTCGTCCAGGGGCAGGGTGGTCCAGTTCTCGGGCAGGTTCTCGAATCTCATGCCGTCGAGTCTCGGCCACGAGCTTCTGCCGGAACAGCCCGCGACGGTGATCTGTGGACAACCGGTCCCCGCTGTGGAGGACCGGGATCAACGGGAACCGGGCCGCTGCCCGGGGCGTCTGTCAGGAGGGCCGGTCGAGAGGGCCGCGCCCGGGGCGTCAAGGGTGGGAGGGGACGACGTCGTCGTCGTCCCCCGCGAGGGTCTGTCGGTAACCGGTTAGGCTCGGCGACGCGCCGGCGTGACGACGACGACGAGGAGTTCCGGATGCACCGACCGAGGATCATCTGCCATATGCACACCCTGCTCGACGGCAAGGTGGACGGGATCGCGAACATCACCGAGGTCGGGATGCGCGCCCAACGCCGGTACTTCGATCTCATGCTGGGGCCGGACCGGGCCTTCTCCGGGCACGGGGGGTGTCGTACCTGATCGTCGGTCACGAGCAGCTCGACATGGCCGAGGCCGTGCGCCGGATCGGCCGGACGTTCGGGGTCGACGAGATCATTCTGGGTGGCGGCCCGACCCTCAACTGGTCGATGATCAGGCAGGGTCTGGTGGACGAGATCAGTCTTGTGCTGATGCCCACCGCCGACGCCGAGCCGCACACGTCCCCGCTGTTCCGCGCGACCGATGGCGCCCGGCCGATCCCCGTCGAGTTCGCGCTCCGCTCCGTCGAGGCACTGGACGACGGCAGCGTGTGGCTGCGCTACGACGTGGTGGGCGAGATCGCGGACTGACCGGGCCTCGTCCCGCCGGTGTGGGGCCGGGCTCAGGGCTCGTGCCGGAATCCCACCTTGACGGTGACCTGCCAGTGGGCGACCGTGCCCTCGTCGAGCTTGCCCCGCACGGACTGGACCTCGAACCACTCGAGGTTGCGGAGCGTCCTGGAGGCCTCTGCGACCGCGTTGGCGACGGCCTGGTCGGAACTCTCGGGGGAGGATCCGACGATTTCGGTGATGTTGTAGATCCGGTTCACGATGCCCTCCTCGGGTGTGATGAACATCACTCTACGCCTCTTCGGTGGGTGGCGAGGTCCCGCAGGGAGTGGACTCCGGTGCGGTCGCCCGGAGCGGGCGTCGTGGCGGCGACGGCCGCACGGTGCGCTCAGCGGGCGCGGGCGAGATCCTTCGGCCCGGCATCTCCTGCCGGCGGGGTCGGCGCCCCGGTGGCGGTGTGGTTCGGCCGGTGTCCGCTCCTGATCAGCAACACCACGAGGGCGCCGGCGACGGCGGCTCCGGCGCCGATGAGGAAGCACAGCCGGAACATCTCCTGGGTGGGGGCCTGGACGCCGCCGCCGATGTCGATCAAGCGGCTGGTGAGGACGATGGCCATCACCGAGCCGGCGATGGTCGTGCCCATGGAACGCATCAACGAGTTCAGGCCGACACCCGCCCCGGCCTCGGAGGCCGGGGAGTTCTCGAGGATCAGCGTGGGCATGGCGGCGTAGCCGATTCCGACACCGGCGGAGGCGATGCACGTGGAGACGAGCAGCTGCCACGGTGCGTGGGCGAAGAACGCGGCGACGAGGTATCCGACCGCGATCACCCCCGCGCCCAGGGCGAGCGTGGTGCGGCCGCCGAGCCGGGTGAGCATCCGGCTGGAGATCGGGGTGAACGCGAGCATCATCAGGCCTCCGGGGGCCATCCACATCCCGGCCTCGAGCATCGACTGACCGAGTCCGTAGCCGGTGGATTCGGGCAGCTGGAGGAGCTGGGGGACGACGATCGACTGCGCCATCATGCCGAACCCGACGAGGAGCGCGGCGATATTGGTGAGCAGGATGGGGCGGCGGGCGGTGGTCCGCAGGTCGACGAGCGGCTGGTCGTGCCGCGTCTCGTAGAGGCCCCACGCGAGCAGGACCGCGGCGCCGCCGATGACCGCGAACAGCGTGACCGGTGAGGTCCACCCCCAGTCGCCGCCCTTGGAGATGCCGCCGAGGACCGCCACGACGCCGATCGCCAGGCCGATGGCGCCCACGGGGTCGAACCGGGCCCGGGCCACCGGCCGCCGGTGGGGCAACACGACCAGGGAGAGCACGGCCATGACGGCGGCGAGTGCGCTGGAGACCCAGAACAGGGTGTGCCAGTCGTGATCCTGGGCGATCCAGGCGGAGAGGGGGAGCCCGAGCGCGCCTCCCACGCCGAGCGTGGCGCTGATACCGGCGACCGCGGAGTTCTGCATGGTGGGTGGGGCGATCTCCCGGACGAAGCTGATCGCCACGGGGACATAGCCCATCGCCAGGCCCTGGAGGGCGCGCCCGACCAGGACCGGGACGAGCGACGACGACACGGCGCAGATGAGTGAGCCCGCCAGCAGGATGAGTGCGGAGGCGACCAGAACCGGTTTACGGCCTCGGATGTCGGCCAGGCGCCCGGCCACCGGCATCGCCACGCCGCCCGCGAGGAGGGTCGCCGTGACCACCCACGCCGCGTTGTCCGGTGCGGTGTCGAGCAGTCGGGGCAGTTCGGGCTGGATCGGGATCACCAGCGACTGCATGAGCGAGGCGCACATGCTGGAGAAGCCGAGGACCAGGATGACGGCCAACGGGGCCGTCGCGCGGTCGCGGGGGTGGTTCATCTGTTCCTTTCGGGCACGTCGCCCGGCTCTGTGTATGTAACATACATATTGGATTTGTGTAGAGTACATATCGCATCCGGGCCTGGCAATCCGGCAGCCGGCCGCCGGGCCGTGGGCTGGTGCGGGATGAGTCGCTGGAGGAGGAACGCAGGGTGACGGAGCCTCGCGAGGACTGGCTGGGGGCCGATATGCCCGCGGAACGTCGGCTCGCGGCGGTTCTCTTCCGACTCGACGATCAGCGCCGCGTCATGGAGAGCAGCATGCATCTCGGTACCGCGGATCTGCGGCTGCTGTGGCTCCTGGCGGACGGCCGGGCCCGCACCCTGAGGGAGATCGCTCACGAACTCCATCTGGAACAGTCCACGATCAACCGTCAGGTCAACGCGGCCCTCAACTCGGGGTACGTGGAGCGGCGGCGCCGGGTGGGTGGCAACGCCCACGAGTTCGTGCGAACGAACGAGGGGCGCCGGGTCTTCGAGGCGGACACCGCCCGCTCGCTCGGCGCGTACGCCGCCGCGCTGCGGAAGATGACGCCACAGGACTCCGAGTCCTTCCTGGCTCTGGCACAGGAGTTCCTCGACCACTATCGGCAAGAAGTCGCGGACGCCACCGACTGATGTCGCCGCTTCGTCAGGCCGCTGCGCCCGGGTCGAGCACGGACCGCGAGCCGACGGCGGCCATCGGCTCGCGCCTTCGCCTGCACGTGGACTGATCCGGTGGGACAGTGGAGGAATGGACGCTCCAGAACCGGGAATGCCCGACGACCGTGACTGGACCACCGTGCTGGAGGCCGGCTGTGGGGAATGCGGCTACCGGCCGCACGACCCGCCGGACACCGCCGCTCGACTCGCGTCAGCGGCCGAGCGTTGGAACGCGGTACTGGCCGGTCCCGACGTCGACCGGCGACCGGCACCGCGCGTGTGGTCGCCCCTGGAATACGCAGGCCACTGTCGCGATCTCATCGAGGTGCTGGGGGATCGGCTCCGGGCGATGCTGGCGGAGGAGGAGCCCACCTACGCGGATTTCGACGGCGAGGCCGCGGTCCGCGAACGCGAGTACTGGCGCGCCGACCCCGGTGTGCTCGCCGAGCAGCTCGCCCGTGAGACCGAGCGGACCCGCCGGGTGCTCGCGGGCGTCGCAGGCGCCGACTGGCAGCGCACCGGGCGTCGGGGCGACGGATTCGTCTTCACCATCGCCACGCTGAGTCAGTACATCGTCCACGACGTCGAACACCACCTGTACGACGTGGACGGGTGAGACCACCCCGCAGCGGCCGGTAGGCGCCGCTGCGCCACCGGCCCGCTACCGGCTCGGTGGCGCGTCCGACCCCACGCGTTCGCCTCCGGTGTCGGGGGTGTGGAGCACCTCGGCGGCCAGTGGAAACAGCAGGACCGTCACCGCGCCGGCGGCCACCAGGACCGCAGCCTCCCCGGACCGCATCAGATCGCTCTTCACCGCCACATCGGTGACCGCCACGATGATCGGCAGACCCGTTGCCGCGTACAACCCGACCCGGGCCCGGTCGCGTGTCGTCGTCAGCCCCGGGCTCAACCGCAGCCACGTCTCGGACAGCCACACGCCACCGCCACGCAGTATCAGCATGCTCGCCACCCCGGCGACCAGCAGCCACGGCGCCGCCGCGACCGCGTGCACGCTGATCCCCATCCCCGACACCACGAAGAACACCGGGATGAACAGGGAATAACCGATGATGTCCAGTCGGCCTAGCAGTTCGTGGAGCAGGTCGCGCGGCGCGCCCCCGGAGCCGTCCGTCGTGGACGTCAGCCGCCTGCCGTAGGCCTCGACCAGGCTGCGCAGGATCATGCCCGCCGCGAACGCACCCAGCACCACATCCAGGCCGAACACGGACGCCACCGCCATCATCGCGGCCAGGAGAAGGAACACCATACGCACCACGATCTGGCCCGTGGAGGTGTTGCCGCGGGCGAGCGCACGCCCCATCGCCGGAATGTAGAGCAGGCGCCGGGGAACGGCGAGAAGCAGCAGGGCCGCGATGAGGAACAGGGCCACGGCCACTGCGGACGAGCCGATGTCGCGGGTACCGAGCAACAGCGCCATGGCCAGAACGGGACCGAGTTCGCCGACCGCACCGTGGGTGAGCACCGCGCCGCCGACCGGGGTGGTGTCGTGCCCGCCGCCCTTGAGGATCGGCAACAGCGTGCCGATCGCGGTGGAGGTGAGCAGCAGACCGACCGCCACCGCGGTCTCCCAGCGGTCCGTGACCAGATACCCGACACCGGTCGCGAGAACCAGGCTCACCAGCCAGGTCGCCGTGGCGCCCGCACCGCGGCGACCGGTCAGTGTGTCCGGCTTCAACTCCAGGCCCGCGAGCAGGAACAGCATCCCGAGGCCGATCTCCGACAACATCGCCACCCCGCCGGACTCCACCGCGAGGCCCAACCCGTCGGGGCCGATCAGCATCCCCCCGGCCAGCAGCAGCACGACAGCCGGGATGAACGATCGCGTCATCAGGGACAGCACGGGTGCCAGGCAGATGACCAGGACGATCCAGAACAGGGACAGCAGTTCCGCCGAGGAGGTCGCCGCAGCCAGGAGGGTGGTGGTCACGTCCGGCCTTCCAGTCGAGGGGTGAAACGTGAGCCTAGTGCAGGGGTGCCGGGCCCGCGCTGCACCAGAGCGGAACCGGCGGCAGGCCCCCGAACGGGTCTGGTTCCCCGCACGGTTCCACCCCGGCGACGTGCCAGGGTGGGCACATGACGTCCTCGCTGTGCACCCGCTCCGACGGTGACCCCCGCCGGCTACCCGGCTTCCGCCGCACCTATGCGCCCGGGCGCCTCACGCTCGGACTCGGCTTCCCTCTGCGCACCCGGGGCGACGCAGCGGCCGCCGATGAACTGGACGCGCAGGTGGCGGCGGCCCGCGCCGCCGAGGACGCGGATTTCGCCGCCCTCTACGCCCGTGACATCCCCCTGCGCGTGCCGTCCTTCGGCGACGTCGGTCAGGTCTTCGACCCGTGGACCCACCTGAGCTACATGGCGGCGCACACCTCGCGCATCGCCCTGGGGACGGCCGGCATCGTGCTACCGGTGCGGCATCCACTACACGTGGCCAAGGCCGCCGCCGGCCTCGACAGGATCACGGGTGGACGTCTCCTGCTGGGCCTGGCGTCCGGCGACCGCCCTGAGGAGTTCCGGGCGTTCGGTCTCGAACAGGGCGAACGCGGCGAGAGGTTCCGCGAGAACCTTCACGTCATGCGGCACGCCCTGACCACCGAGATGCGCGGCGTCCGTTGGTCCGGCGGCTGGATGCACAGCGCCGACGTGGTGCCCAAGCCCCTCGCCTCGTCGGTGCCGATCCTGATGGTGGGGTCGTGCCAGCAGAGCATCTCCTACCTCGCCGAGCACGGGGACGGGTGGATGACCTACCCGCGTGACTTCGACGCGCAACGCCGCACCGTTGCCCGGTGGAGGGAGCTGACGGCGGCATTCGCGCCGTTCGCCCAATCGTTGCAGATCGACCTGTCCGAGAACCCGGGGGAGACCGCGTCCCCGATCAGCTTCGGATTCCGCATCGGACGCAACGCGTTGATCGAGCACCTGGGCGACCTGCAGGGAATCGGGGTCAACCACGTGCTCCTGGGCATCGGCGCGAGCACCCGTCCGGTCCGCGAGGTGATCGACGAGCTGGCCGAGCACGTCGTGCCCCATTTCCGCGCACTGGACGGCGAGGGGCGCCACCCCGTGCGGGGGTTGGAGCCACCGGGGCGGCACGCGAGTGAGCAGGGCCAGATGGCCGACTGGCGACGTGGAGACACCCGCAGTCCCTAGGGTGGGACGTATGAGCCCCGGAACCGACAGCCCCCGACCTGACGACGCCACGACGCCCGACGTGGACATCAAGCCCCGCAGCCGCGACGTGACCGACGGCCTGGAGAAGACCGCGGCCCGCGGGATGTTGCGCGCGGTGGGGATGGGAGACGACGACTGGGCCAAGCCCCAGATCGGTGTGGCCTCGTCGTGGAACGAGATCACGCCCTGCAACCTCCCGCTCGACCGGCTGGCCAAGCGTGTCAAGGAGGGCACCCACGCCGCCGGTGGTTACCCGCTGGAGTTCGGGACCATCTCGGTCTCCGACGGGATCTCGATGGGCCACGAGGGGATGCACTTCTCGCTCGTGTCCCGCGAGGTGATCGCGGACAGCGTGGAGACGGTCATGAGCGCGGAGCGCCTGGACGGGTCGGTGTTGCTCGCCGGATGCGACAAGTCGCTGCCGGGCATGCTCATGGCCGCCGCCCGTCTCGACCTGGCCAGTGTCTTCCTCTACGCCGGTTCGATCATGCCGGGCTTCGCCCGGATGGCGGACGGGTCCGAGCGTCAGGTCACCATCATCGACGCGTTCGAGGCCGTCGGGGCCTGCTCGCGGGGATTGATGAGCCGCGAGGACGTGGACAGCATCGAGCGGGCCATCTGTCCCGGTGAGGGTGCCTGTGGTGGGATGTACACCGCCAACACGATGGCCAGCGCGGCCGAGGCCATGGGGATGTCCCTGCCCGGCAGTGCCGCGCCGCCGGCGCCCGACCGCCGACGCGACGGCTTCGCCAAGGCCAGTGGCGAAGCCGTGGTCGAGATGCTGCGGCGCGGGATCACCGCCCGGGACATCATGACCAAGGAGGCGTTCGAGAACGCCATCGCCGTGGTCATGGCCTTCGGCGGCTCGACCAACGCCGTTCTCCATCTGCTGGCGATCGCCAACGAGGCCGAGGTCGCCCTCGGTCTCGACGATTTCGCGCGTATCGGCGCCAAGGTCCCGCACCTGGCCGACGTGAAACCGTTCGGCGCACACGTGATGAACGACGTCGACAGGATCGGTGGAGTGCCCGTGGTGATGAAGGCTCTGCTCGATGCCGGGCTCCTCCACGGTGACTGTCTGACCGTCACGGGCAGGACCGTCGCGGAGAACCTGGCGGACATCGCACCTCCGGACCCGGACGGACTGGTGCTGCGTGCGATGACCGAGCCCATCCACCCGACCGGTGGCATCACCATTCTGCACGGCTCGCTCGCCCCCGAGGGGGCCGTGGTCAAATCCGCGGGCTTCGACTCGGATGTCTTCGAGGGCACAGCGCGCGTCTTCGAGCGGGAGCGCGCCGCGATGGACGCGCTCGAGGACGGGACGATCACCTCCGGCGACGTGGTGGTCATCCGGTACGAGGGGCCCAAGGGCGGCCCCGGGATGCGCGAGATGCTCGCCATCACCGGAGCGATCAAGGGGGCGGGGCTGGGCAAGGACGTCCTGCTCATGACCGACGGGCGCTTCTCCGGAGGGACGACCGGACTGTGCGTCGGTCACATCGCGCCGGAGGCTGTCGACGGCGGCCCGATCGCGTTCGTGCGTGACGGCGACCGGATCCGGCTGGACGTCTCGAACGGCACACTGGAGCTCCTGGTGGACGAGGCGGAGCTCGCCGATCGTCAGCGGGGATGGGAGCCGCTTCCCCCGCGCTACACCCGCGGCGTGCTGGCCAAGTACTCGAAGCTGGTGCAGTCGGCCTCCGAGGGCGCCATCTGTCGCTGACGGGGGTTCGACGGAGACCGGCGGATGCGCTGGTCGGCCGTCAGCGGCCCCGGGCCATGGCCACGAGACCGGCGAGAGTGAGTCCGGCCCGGGTGCCGCCGTCGCACAGGATGTCCGTTCCCGTGAGGTATCCGGGTCTGGTGCTCGCGCAGAACGCGAGCACCTCGGCGATCTCCTCCGGTTGCCCGAACCGCTCGAGCGCGGCGAACCGGAGCATCTCCTCGGACCCGGTCTTCTTCTCCAGCCGGCCCATGTCGGTGTCGAAGCTGCCGGGGGAGACGGACAGGATGCGCGCGCCCCGGGCGCCGAACGCGGCCGCCATCCGGGCGGAATACCAGATCACGAACGCCTTGCTCAGCGAATAGGCGGTACCGCTCGCACCGCGTCCGGTCAGTTCCGCGATCCGGGTCAGGCGTGAGGCCATCCGGTGGGAGTCGGTCAGCGCGGTTCGGAAGACCGGAGTCGGAAGAAGAGCTCGGGGCATCATGTGGCCGGCCACCGAGGCCACGTTGACCAGCGCCGACCCGGGACGTGCAGAGGCGAGGGCGGCCTCGGTGACGTTCACGGTTCCGAGCGCGTTGATCCGGACGATCGCCTCCGCGTCGCCCATGGAGGGGCTCACCCCGGCGGCGTGGACCACCGCCCGGGGAGTCCCGAGCGTGTGCGCACCGGCGAAGACCGTGTCCACCGCGGCCCGGTCGGTGATGTCGCACACCATGCCTGTCGCGTCGACGTGGAGTTCCGCCAGGTGTTCGACTGCCCGGTCGAGGACCGCCCTGTCCAGGTCGACCAGCACGACGTGGTGGTCCCGACCCAGGATCGCGGCCGTGGCAAGCCCCATGCCCCGGCCGCCCCCGGTGATGATCGCGGTGGGAGCGGTGTCGCCTGTGGTCATGTTCCTGTCCGTTCCGGCCCCGGTAGGGGCTCAGTCGAGGACTGTACCGTCGTCGAGGTGGGACAGTGAGCCGTTGTCGGGCAACTCGCCGGTGGCGAGGTACACCAGCCGGTTGGCGATGCTCACCGTGTGGTCGGCGAAACGCTCGTAGTACCGGGCGAGCAGGGCGAGGTCGACGGCGGCCACGGAGCCGTACGGCCAGTCCTCGTCGGAGACCTGCTGCATCAGGTTGGAGTGGAGTCCGTCCACGGCGTCATCCTGGGCGTCGAGCATGAGCGCCTTCTCCACGTCGCGCTCGGCGAACAGGTCGGTCAGCTGTCGAGCCATGGCCCCGTCCCGTTCGGCGAGCTCGCGGATGAGGGGGACGACGGCCTCGGGGACCACAGGATTGGGGTAGCGGCGGCGCGCGACCCGGGCGATGTGACCGGCGAGCGCGGCCATGCGGGTGAAGTGCTCGACGATGTAGATCCCCGACACCACCTGGCGCAGGTCGCGCGCGACGGGCGCCTCGAGGAGGAGCAGCTCGAACGCGTGCTGCTCGCTGACCTCGCGCAGTTCCTCCAACTCGGCGGCCCCGTCGATCACCTCTGTCGCCGCGGTCTCGTCGCGTTCGAGTAGGGCTACGGTCGCACGATCGAGCAGTCGGGTGTTCGTCTCGCAGAAGCGAACGAGCTGATCAGAGAATTCGTCGAGTTTGGAACGGAAGACGGTACGCATGCCACAACTGTAGTGAAACGAGTGTTGACCGGCGGCGTCGTTCTCCCAGTGTTCACCGGCAGACCACCTGGCGGGGGCACCCGGAGCGGCCTGCGGAGCGGCAGGATAGACAGAACGGTCTGTTCGTGGCTACGGTTGGGCACCGAGCCGTCAATGAAAGGACATGAGATGACCCTCTTCCTGTACGAGACGATCCCCTCTCAGGAGCAGCAGGCCGATCCTTCTGCGCTCATCGACGCCATCGGCGCCGCGCTGACGGGTGCGGGTGCCGAGGTCATCGAGACCCAGATCACCAAGGGCGCCGCCCGGATCTTCACCATCGTCGAACTGGCCGACGGCCCGGACGGCGCCTGCGCCACCGAGGCACCGGCCCTGGACGCCGCAGAGCTGGGCGCAGCTGAGGTCACCGAGCCCGCGCAGGTCCGCCTGGTGGGAACCGACCTCGAGACCATCAAGGCCGCCCGCCCCGAGGCCGGCTACCTGGTGGAGTGGGATATCCCGGCCGAGATCGACATGGACACCTACCTCACGCGCAAGAAGGAGAAGTCCCCGAAGTACGCCGAGATCCCCGAGGTCTCGTTCCTGCGCACCTATGTCCGCGAGGACACGGACAAGTGCCTGTGCTTCTACAACGCTCCCGACACCGACGCGGTGGTCCGGGCGCGTGAGATCGTGTCCACTCCCATCTCGCGTCTGCACGAGCTGGCATGAGCGCGCCCACGGCCAGCACTCTCACCCCGGATCTCGGCGCCCCGCGGGCGCGTCTTATCGCCGGCGATCTCGGTTCCGTCGACGCGGCGGAGCTTCGCGCGGTGATCGACTCGATCGCCGCGCGGGCCTCCGCCCTGGACCGCGCCGACGCGGACCTGCGGGAGGACATCTCCGCACTCGCCGGTCTCGGTCTCTTCGACGTGGACCGTACGCCGGTCCCCGTCGCCGCGACGATCATCGAAGCCGTGGCGACGGAGAGTCTGGCCGTGGCGTTCGGCGCCTGGGCGCAGCGGATGACCGCGGCCTACCTGCGGCACGCCGCCGACCGGTCCGAGGCAGCCCAGCGGAGCTACCGGGCGGTCGCCGACGGCACCCGACCGGGCGTGACCGGCATGGCCGCCGCGCAGCGGCAGGTCGTCGGACTCGGGAACGTACCCATCACGGCCACCCCGGTCGAGCGCGGCTACCAGATCGACGGGCCGATCGCGTGGGCGTCCAACGTGTACCCGGACAGCACCATCGTGCTGGCGGCCAACACCGCGGACGGCCGCAGCCTCGTCCTGACCTTCGAGGCCTCGACCCCCGGCGTCGAGATCCGTTCCGCTCCGGACCTTCTGGCGCTCAACGCGACCGCCTCCACGATGATCGGACTCGACGGCGTCGTGGTTCCTCACGAGCAGGTGCTGGGGGAGGATCTGGGGGACTTCCTGTCCGGCGTGCGACCGCAGTTCCTCGTCCTGCAGGCCGCCTTCTGCTCCGGCGTGGGTGCACGCTCGCTCACCGAGGCCGCCGGACGACTCGAGGGGCTCGGTGCCTTCTACTCGGACGAGCACGCCGCGCTGTCCGAACGGCATGACCACATGCACTCCGAGCTCCATCGACTCGCCGCGGCGCCGGCGGAGACGGATGCGGAGACGGAGGCTATGCTGACCGACTTGCTCCTCCTGCGCCTCGACGGCGCGGAGATCGCCCCCGCCGCGACACGGCTCGAGGCGGTCCTGTGCGGCGGCATGGGGTACGCGCAGGGGGCACCCGCCAACCGCCGTATGCGCGAGGCGGCCTTTCTCCCGGTGCAGTCCCCGTCGCAGTCGCAGCTGCGCTGGGAGCTGGACCGACTCGGGGTGGAGGCGTGAGCTCGGCGGTCCTCGAGCGTCCGGTTGCCGTCAGTGTCACCGGTCTGCAGCACCGCCTCCCCGGGGGACGGACACTGTTCGACGATCTCGAGCTGCGGGTCCGGGAGGGGGAGTCGCTCGTGCTCCTGGGCCCGTCGGGAGTGGGTAAGTCGACGCTGTTGCGACTGCTGGCGGGACTCGAGCACCCCGCCGGTGGAGAGCTGCGGATGGGCTCACGTCCCACGGGCGGAGGCGGTGGGCACTCGTACGCGGTCGTGTTCCAGAAGCCCCTGCTCTACCCGTGGCTGTCGGTGCGCGAGAACGTCGCCCTGGGCGGCCGGTTCCGCGCACTTCGCGGCCGGGTGGACTCCTCGTACGTCGACGAGTTGCTCACCCATTTCGGGATCTCGGACCTGGCCGACGCCCGGTCCGACCAGATCTCGGGTGGCCAGGCCCAGCGGGTCGCGGTGGTCCGCGCAGCGGCGACGCGTCCGGAGATCCTTCTCCTCGACGAGCCCTTCAGTGCACTGGACCCGGTGACGCGCGCGGACTCACAGCGATGGTTGGTCGGCGTGACCGCCGATCTCGGCGTCACGACGATAATGGTGACCCACGACGTCGACGAGGCTCTGGTGGTGGGCTCCCGCATCGCGTTGCTCGGTTCGTCCGGCCGCGTTCAGCAGGAGTGGGCCAACCCCTCCCACGGCACCGGCGATTCGGATCCGGTCCTCCGAGAGGACATCCTGGCCGCTTACCGAACGGCCTGAGCGCGGCTGTGAAGAAGGATCCGGGGGCGCGCGGCCCCGTACTCGACCGACGCTCGCTACTGCGTACCGGCGGCGCACTCGCGGTGGGGGCCGGAGCCCTCGGCGGCGCGGCGACGCTGGGCAACCTCGTCTCCGCGGCGACCGCCCCGCGTGGGACCGCGACGGAGGAACTGCGGATCGGCTACCTGCCGATCACCGACGCCGCGCCGCTTCTCGTCGCACACGGCGACGGCTACTTCGAGCAGCAGAAGCTCATCGTCGGACGACCGGTGCTCTTCCGCTCCTGGTCGTCACTCATGGAGGCCTTCCTCACCGAGCAGGTGGACCTCATCCACCTGCTGATGCCGTCGGCAGTGCAGCTGCGTTACGTCCTCGGCGCGGACGTGAAGGTGGTGAGCTGGAACCACACCGGCGGCGGCGCGATCACCGTCGCTCCGCACATCAACGAGGTCTCTGAGCTCGCCGGCACGCAGGTCGCGATCCCGGGCTGGTGGTCGATCCACAACATGCTCCTGCAGCGGGTGCTGCGTTCGAACGGACTCACGCCGGTCGCCCGGAGGTCCCCGAGCCGATCCGAGGGCACCGTCGAACTGGTCGTCATGGGCCCGGCGGACATGATCCCGGCGTTGGCCACCGGGTCGATCTCCGCGTTCACCGTCGCCGACCCCTTCAACGCCGGAGCCGTCGCCCGGGGCGTCGGTTCCCTGCACATGCTCCTGGACGAGGTGTGGCGCGACCACGCCTGTTGCGTGACGGTCGTGCAGGAGCGTCTCGTCGACGAACGCCCGGACACGGTCCAGGCGTTGGTCGACTCGGCGGTCGCCGCGCAGTTGGGGATCCGGGCCGATCGCTCGGCTGCCGCCGCGATCCTGTCCGGTCACGGCTACCTCCCGCAGCCCCCGGCGGCCGTGGAGGTCGCCATGGCCGGGACGGTCGCCGATCCCGCGGGAGGCCCCGACCGGCCCCGGATCGACTTTCACCCGTACCCGTTCCCGAGCTTCACCGAGGAACTGGTCCGCCAGATGCGCCAGACGGTCGTCGACGGTGAGACCCGATTCCTGGACGGTCTCGACCCGGCGACGGTTCACCGCGAACTCGTCGACGACCGGTTCGTCCGGGCCTCGATCGAACGACACGGCGGTCCGGCCGCCCTCGGACTCCCCACCTCGCTCACCCGACACGAACGGCTGATCTAGATGACTGGTACGCACGCGCACTCCCCCTCGGGGGACGGTCCCGGCACGGCTGAGCTCTCCACGCCCGCCCCCGTGTCGTCGGTCACCGGCCCGGCGTCGCCCTCCCGCGGTGTGCGGTTCCGGAACCGCGGCGCCGTTTCCGGATCGAGCCCGGTGGCCCGATGGGGTGCAGGTCTACTCGGTCTGCTGCTCGGGCTCGGGGTGTGGGCTGTGCTGACGTCCGGACTGGTGACCGACGACCCGGTCATCACCGGGATGTCGCCCGTGAAGACCTGGTCGGGGTTCGCTGATCTCCTCGACCGCGGGGTCCTGCTCTCGGATGCGGCGGTGAGTCTCTACCGACTGGTGTCCGGGCTCGCGGTCGCCTCGCTGCTCGGGATCCCGCTCGGTCTCTGGCTCGGACTGCGCAGGCGCGCCGAGGCGGTGGCGGGCCCCCTCGTTCAGTTTCTGCGGATGGTCTCCCCGCTGTCGTGGGCCCCCGTGGCGATCGCGGTGTTCGGTATCGGCAGCGAGCCGGTGATCTTCCTCGTGGCGGCAGCCGCGGTCTGGCCGATCATGCTCTCGACCTCGTCCGGCGTGCACGCGGTGGATCCGGGCTTTCTCGACGTGGCCCGGACCATGGGGGCGAACGGCTGGGAGCGACTGACCCGGGCCGTGATCCCCGCGGTGCGGCCCTCGATCCTCGGCGGCATCCGGCTGGCGCTCGGCACCGCCTGGATCGTGCTGGTGCCCGCCGAGATGCTCGGCGTGCGGTCGGGACTCGGATATCAGATCCTCAACGCCCGCGACCAGCTCGCATACGAC
Source organism: Candidatus Dietzia intestinigallinarum (assembly GCA_019119875.1). Lineage (GTDB taxonomy): Bacteria > Actinomycetota > Actinomycetes > Mycobacteriales > Mycobacteriaceae > Dietzia > Dietzia intestinigallinarum. The sequence continues at coordinate 43,757 of DWWG01000012.1, forward strand.
CAGGTGATGGCGGTGATCCTCGTGATCGGCGTGCTCGGGTTCGCGCTCGATTCACTGTCCCGACTGCTGCTTCGCGGCGGCGCCGCGCGGTGAGTGCGCCACGCGGCCGCGACCGTCGAGGGTCGTCTCCGCGGGGCCCCTCCCTCGCACGTCCCTCTACGTGCTCAGTGGTCGCGCAGGGCCTTGATCAACTCGTCCTTGTTCATCGAGGAGCGGCCCTCGATATCCAACTCGCGGGCGCGCTCGTGCAGCTCGTCCACGGTCCAGTCCTCGTAGGACCCGGCCTTGCCGCCGCGGTGGCCGACCTCGGACCGGGACTCGTTGGCCGAGGCGTTGGCGATGCGTGCGGCCTTCTCCTTGCTCGCGCCGTCATCACGCAGCGCCTCGTAGACCTCCTCGTCCTTCACACTCGATGACTGCTGGTCGGACTCCTCGGGCATGGCGTCCTCCTTCTCGTCGCGCCGTGCTGGTGGACATCCTCGGGTCTATCAGGACTGCCGCGGCCGGGCCACCGGTCGTACGCGGGCGGCCGGAGAGCCGACCCGGATCGAGGTCTCAGGTCCGCCGCAGCACCGAACGCAGGTGGTGGGTCATGAGTTGGCCGACCGCGGCCATGGCGAACGTGGTGGTGACCGCGTCGCCGGTGAACTCATAGCGCCGGTGCGTGGAGCTGACCTGCTTGGCGGTGGCGCTGTTGAGCAGACTGGCGTGGAACTCGAGCACCACCGTGTCGCCGTCGGCGTGCACGGTGCCCTCGCACAGTTCGGTCTGACCGGTGGGCTGGGCCAGCACGAACTCGGCGGTCCCGTCTCCGGGGATGCGCAGGTACCCGGTCTCGGTGTGCATGGGTGCCCCCGACGGACCGCGGGTCTTCTGGACGTAGTGCAGGAACGGCTTGCCGACGTCGGTGAAGGTGATCTCCTCGCTGTAGGAGAAGTCGTCGATCGTCGGGTAGGAGCCCGCGCCCTCGCCCCTCCAGGTGCCGAGAAGCGACGCCACGGGGGCTAGATTGGGGGCGAGATCGGCAGGGGTGTCCATGTCCTCGACAGTAGGCGACCCTCCTCCCGCTCACAGTCGGACCGTGGACTCACCCGTCCCAGACGGGTTCACCGGCGTCGTCGAGGCGCAGTCCCTCGCTCGGAGTGTGCGCGGTGATCCGCCCCGAGTGCATGAGGTGTCCCACGGGCAGGTCGTGGACCGTCGCCACGACGTCCGCGACGATCCGGCGGTGGCAGCGCCACCACACCGACTCCGAGCACATCACCGCCGTGCGGCGTCGCCGCGCGTCGGTGACGACACGCCCGAGAGCGGCCCGGAACGCCGGGTCGCGGGTCCACGCGCTGTACGCGCGGAACGCCTCGACCCGCCACCACGTGTCGGGGGAGGCGCGGCGCCCGGCGGCGTCGAGGGTTCGCCGGCCGCCGAGGTCCTCCTCCCACCGGTAGTCGATCCCGGCGCCACGGGTGAGCTCGGGTACGGCGCCGCGGGAAGCGGCGGCGTTGGTGCTGCTGCCCGGGAAGCGCCGGATGTCCACCAGGAGTTCGACCCCGGCCCCGGTGAGCAGCGTGGCCAGCTGTTCGCGGTCCAGGCGCCCGTGTCCGACGGTGAGCAACATCAGAGCGTGGCACCGTTCCGGCCGTGGGCGTCCTCGCGGCGGTCGCGGCCCGGGAGGAGACGGGTGGCGGCGACGATCACCCCGCCCACGATCAGGCCGGAGAGCGCCGCGCACACGGTGCTGACGAGCCACCCCAGGATCGCGCCGACACCGGGGACGCCGGCGGCGGGGTCGGCCAGAAGGTGGACCAGGTGGTACGGGGCGGTGATCCCGAGCTCGTCGAGACCCACCAGGAGGATGTGTCCGCCGACCCAGAGCATGGCGAGCATCCCGACGAACCCGATCACCTCCAGAACGGTGGGCATGGACCTGACGAGTCGGTGGCCGAACCCGGCGACGCCGGGGGACTCCCGTCCGGCGAGGTGGAGTCCGACATCGTCCATCTTCACGATCACGGCCACCACGCCGTAGACGAGCGCGGTGATCCCCAGGCCGACCGCCACGAGAATGATCGCCCGCGACCAGAACGACTCACCGGCGACCTCGTTGAGCGCGATCACCATGATCTCGGCGCTGAGGATGAAGTCGGTCGTGACGGCGCTGCGGACCAGCTTCGTCTCGGCCTCTGGCCCCTCGTCGAGAACCGGGGTGTGGGCCTCGTGCGTCCCGGTGCCCCGCTCCCAGACCTTCTCCGCGCCCTCGTAGGCCAGGTACAGGCCACCGCACATGAGGATCGGGGTGAGAAGCCACGGCACGAACTGGCTGAGCAGGAGGGCGAAGACGATGATGATCGCCTTGTTGCCGAGTGAGCCGGTCGCGATCCGGCGGATGATCGGCAGTTCCCGGGAGGGCTCGACTCCCCGGACGTACTGCGGCGTCACCGCGGCGTCGTCCACCACCACACCCGCGGCCTTGATCGACGCACGCCCGGCGGCGGCCCCCACGTCGTCGACACCTGCCGCGGCCATCCGTGCGAGTACCGCCACATCGTCGAGCAGCGCTGCCAGTCCTCCGGCCATCGTGTCCTCACGTGGTGTGGGCGGGGTTCACCCGCGATGGTGTGCCCGGCCGGGTAGCGGTCGGACCGTCACAGGGTAACGCCGCGCAGCGACATGCGTCGCCGCCCACCTCGCGAAATGGGGTCGTGTGGGTCACCATGTCCCCGGCATCGCGGCCGGGCGCGGTATCGTCGCGCTCGATGACTACGCCTTATCCGGTCTCGTTCCGCCGCCACCGCCTCCGGGGGGTGGTCGGGGTCGCCGGGGTCCTCGGGGCGCTGGTGGCGATCAACCTCACCGCCAACCTCGCCGATCTCACCCACCGCGAGTGGGTCATCCCGATCTCGGTCCTCGCCCTCGTGGCCGTGGTCAAGGCGCGGGGTATGCACTGGTCGGAGCTCGGATTGTCGCTGCGACACATGCCGCGCGGCCTGGCGTACGGTGTGGTCGCCACGGTCGGTGTGGCCGCAGTGGTCACCGCCGGCTGCCTGATCCCGGCCACGAGTCCGTTCTTCCTGTCCGAGCGCTACTCCGATCTGCGGATGGCGGTGTTCTCCGCTCTCGTGTTGATCCCGCTCATGACCGTCCTGCCGGAGGAGTTCGCGTTCCGCGGGGTGCTGCAGGGTGCACTCGAGCGGGCCTTCGGTACGACCGGCGTCTTCGTGGTGGGGTCACTGGCGTTCGGGCTGTGGCACGTCACCACGTCACTGGGGCTGACCGCGGGCAACGCCGGGCTGTCGGAGCTGCTGGGCACCGGTCTGATCGGTCAGCTGGCCGGGATCGGCCTCGCGGTGGTCGCGACGTCGGCGGCCGGCGCCGGCTTCATCTGGTTCCGCCGTCGAAGCCGGAGCCTGCTGGCGCCGATCGGCCTGCACTGGGCGTTCAACGCCGTGGGTGCGCTGGCGGCGGCGCTCACGTGGCGCGCAGTGGCAGGCTGAACACCCCTCGCACCGCGCCCAGCACGATCGCGGCGCACGTGCCCATCACCAGCAGCATCGGGATCGCCGAGTGCGGGCCGGCCAGGCCGGTCAGCGGCGAGACCACGGCGGCCAGGCCGAACTGGGCGGCGCCGAGCAGTGCCGATCCGGATCCGGAGCGGCCCCGGGTGGCCTGCATGGACAGTGCCGCGGCGTTGGGCATGGCCAGTCCGACGGAGAGGGTGAGAAGGACGAACCCCACGGTGACGGGGGCCAGTGCCAGCGTCCCGGCGGGGGACAGGGCGACGACGACGAGGTAGACGATCGCGGACACCATTCCCGTCATCCCGGTCAGCAGGAGTTTCTCGGGCGCGAACCTGCCGACCAGCCGCGCACCCGCCAGTGACGACGCCAGGATGCCGAGGGCGTTGACGGTGAACGCCACCGCGTAGGCGCTCGGGGACAGTCCCACCATGTCCTGATAGACGAACGGACTGGCCGAGATATAGGAGAAGAGCACGCCGAACGTGAAGACGAAGGCGGTCACCCGGGCCGCGAACGGTCCGTAGGAGGCCACCGCGCGCATGTCGGCCAGCGTCGACCGCAGGCCCCCGCCCCGGCGGTCGCCGATCGGCAGCGACTCCGGCACGGCGGCGATCACACCCACGAGGGTGACCGCGGACAGGGCGGCGAGCAGCCAGAACACACCACGCCAGCCGCCGAACGGCACCACCGCACCACCGAACAACGGGGCGATCACCGGGGCGACCGACTGGATGGCCATCAGGGTGGCGAACGCCTTGGCCACGCCGGGGCCCCGGCCAACGTCCACCACGATGGCCTTGCCGAGCACGATCCCGGCGGCGCCGAAGAACCCCTGGGCGACCCGGGCGAGGACCAGCACCCAGATCGACGGGGCCAGCGCGCACGCCACCGCCGCGGCCATGGTGCCGACCGATCCCGCGATGAGCAGACCGCGCCGCCCCAGGCGGTCCGAGAGCGGACCGATCACCAGCTGCCCCACGGCGAGGGCCACCATGAAGGCGGTGAGCGTGAGCTGCGCGGTCGAGGCCGAGACCTCGAACTCGTCGACGATCAGCGGCAGCGCGGGAAGATAGGTGTCGGTGGCGAACGGGCCGATCGCGCCGCTCAGCGCCAGGGCGACCAGCATCGTGCCGGGCACCGTGCGGGAGGCGGCCGGGTCGAGGGGCGGTTCGGAAGCGGGAGCCGGTCTAGAGCCGGGGGAGGGGGTCGAGGTCACGAGGGGGCACGTTACCGCCGCCGCGCCTGCTCGAGGACGCGGCACCAACCCGAAGTCACCCCCGTCGCCGCGGTCTCGCCCCTGCGGACCGCCCGGCCGGGGATCAGTTCAGCTCCACCTCGGCCACGCCGTCGAGGTAAGTGATCACGCCACCGTCGAACGTCGAGATCCAGCCGCCGTCCGTGCTGGCCTCGTCGGCGGTGGGAAAGCCGAGATCTCCGGCAGGGCCCCCGGCGTCGAGATAGGCCGTCAATATCTCGCCCTGTACGACGAAGACCCGGCCGGCCGGCGTGAGGACGAGCGCGCCCCGTTCGAACTGCGTGATCGAGCCACCGTCGACGTCCTCCGCCGGGCCGGTCGCCGCCCCCAGATCCCCTTCCAGGCCGCCGAGCTGGTGCCAGCGTTCGGCGATGGCCGAGGCGAGATCGAACTCGGAGTCCGCCGGGCCGGGGACGGCGACCGAGGTCGTCGTCGTCATCTCCTCCACCGTCGTGGGCGCGGCGGTGTCGCCGGAGGTCCCGTCCCCACCGGAGGCGCACGCGGCCATCCCCACACCGGTGAGGGCCGTGACGGCGACAGTGGCGAGGGTGCGCGTGATCCTGGACATGGCGAGTCCTTCCCTTCGACTGGCCCGGTGGCCTCTCGCGTCGAGGATAGTACGTTCAGCGACAGGCGTCGGCCGGGCAGGCGCGTGGAGCTGCGGGCTCGCGGACGGCCTGCCCGGCCGGACGGTCATGTCGTCGGGGTGAGGCGTCAGCCCTGCTCGACGGTGGCCTCCTCGGTGGCGAGGTCGAAGGTGATCTCGCCGGAATCGAACGTCGAGATGAAGCCGTTCGCGGTCGGCGTCTCGTCAGTGGTCGGGAATCCGAGCTCTCCGGTGGGCCCACCGCCGGCGAGGTACTCCTGCAGGATCACGCCCTGGACGAGGTAGGCCTCGCCGTCCGGGTTCTGGATGAGCGTGCCACCCTCGAACTCGAGCATCTGACCGCCGCCGACCTCCTGGGTCTCACCGACCGGCGCGCCGAGGTGGCCGCTCGTGGCCTGGATCTCCTCGTACTTCTCGGCGATGCCGGCCGGGGCCGGGACCTCGGAGCCGTCCGAGAGAGCGATGGCGGTGGTCTCGCTGCCGTTCTGACCGGCCTCTGCCCCGTCGGCGTTCTCACCATCTCCGGCACCCGCCTCGGAACCGGACCCGGCGGTGTCGCCGGAGCCCGCGTCCCCGGCACCCTCGGTCAGTCGGTCGACCTCGGTCGCGACGGCGTCGGTGGCGCTGTCCACGTCGACCCCGCCGTCCTCGGCGCCACAGGCCGACAGTGCCAGAAGCGTCGCCGCGGAGGCGGCGATGATGGTCTTGCGCATCAGAATCCTTTCCGTTGCTCACGTCAGATGCTTACCGCAGCAACGGTATTCGCTGATGAGTAACAGATGGGATCCTTGTGTATCACCATTTGATAAACGCGGTCTGACCTGGCTGTCCGATCAGAGGCCGGGGCGCTTGCCGATCGTCAGCGTGACCTCACCGGTGTGGGCGAAGAAATCCTCGCCCTTGTCGTCCACCACGATGAACGCCGGGAAGTCCTCCACGTCGATCTTCCACACCGCCTCCATGCCGAGCTCCTCGTACTCGATGACCTCGACGTGCTTGATGCAGTCCTGGGCCAGGCGCGCGGCCGGCCCACCGATCGACCCCAGGTAGAAGCCGCCGTACCTGGCACAGGCGTCGGTCACCTGCTTGGAGCGGTTGCCCTTGGCCAGCATCACCATCGATCCGCCGGCGGCCTGGAACTGTTCGACGTACGAATCCATACGGCCGGCGGTGGTGGGGCCGAACGAGCCCGACGGCATCCCCTCGGGGGTCTTGGCCGGCCCTGCGTAGTACACAGGGTGATCCCTGAGGTACTGCGGCATCTCCTCGCCGGCGTCGAGGCGCTCCTTGATCTTGGAGTGCGCGATGTCGCGGGCGACGACCAGCGGGCCGGTCAGCGACAGCCGGGTCTTGACCGGATGCTTGCTCAGTTCCGCCAGGATCTCCGGCATCGGCTTGTTCAGGTCAATCTTCACCGCGGCGCCCTTGCCGGTGCCGGAGACACCGTCGGTGGCGGCGTCCAGCTCGGCGTCGGTGGTGGCGGGCAGGTACTGACCGGGGTTGAACTCGAGCTGCTCGAGGAACACGCCCTCCGGGGTGATCTTGGCCTTGGCCTGGCGGTCGGCGGAGCAGGAGACGGCGATCGCGACCGGCAGCGAGGCGCCGTGGCGGGGCAGCCGGATCACACGCACGTCGTGGCAGAAGTACTTGCCTCCGAACTGGGCACCGATGCCGATCTTCTGGGTGAGCTCGAAGACCTTCTCCTCGAGCTCCACGTCGCGGAAGCCGCGACCCGACATGGCGCCGGTGGTGGGCAGCTCGTCGAGATAGTGCGCGGAGGCGAGCTTGGCGGTCTTGACCGTGTACTCGGCGGAGGTGCCGCCCACGACGATCGCCAGGTGGTAGGGCGGGCATGCCGCGGTGCCGATCGAGCGGATCTTCTCCTCGATGAACTGCATCATCCGCTCGGGGTTCAGGATCGCCTTGGTCTCCTGGTACAGGAAGGACTTGTTGGCGGACCCGCCGCCCTTGGCCATGAACAGGAATTTGTAGGAGTTCTCGTTGCCGGGTGTGGTGTCGGCACCGATCTCGATCTGTGCCGGGAGATTCGACCCGGTGTTCTTCTCGTCCCACATCGTCAGCGGGGCGTTCTGCGAGTACCGCAGGTTCAGGCGCGTGAACGCGTCGTAGACGCCGCGCGAGATGGTCTCCTCGTCCGGGCCCCGGGTCAGCACGTGCTGGCCGCGCTCGCCCTTGACGATCGCCGTGCCGGTGTCCTGGCACATCGGCAGGACGCCCCCGGCGGCGATGTTGGCGTTCTTGAGAAGATCCAGGGCGACGAACTTGTCGTTGTCACTGGCCTCGGGGTCCTCGAGGATGCGTGCGACCTGCTGCAGGTGGTCACTACGGAGGTAGTGGGAGATGTCGTGCATCGCGGTCTCGGTCAGCAGGCGGATCGCCTCGGGCTCCACACGCAGGAACGTCGTCCCGTCCGGGCCCTCCACCGTGGAGACGCCCTCGGTGGTCAGGAGGCGGTACTCCGTGGTGTCCTCCCCGACCGGGAGGAGGTCCTCATAGACGAACTCGGCCATTGACGCTCCTGGTTCTGTGAACGGATGAAACCGTCCTTCAGGATAAGCGCCGGAACGTGCAGGTCAGAATCGGGTGTGGACCAGGGGCACGAAGGAGTAGCCGCCGTGATCGGTGATCTCGGTCTCCGCACCGGTCCTGCGCACCCGGTGCATGGTGTCGGCCCAGGGTGCCACCAGGATCCCGCCGTCGCCGAGTTGGTCGATCAACGAGGTGGGTGGCCCTTCCGCCATCGCCGAGACGAGGATGCGGTCGAACGGCGCCTGGTCGGGGAGTCCGAGCACGTCGGGCACGGCCTGATGCACGCTGACCCAGGGTTGGTCTATCGCCTCGCGGGAGCGCTGGACCAGCTCCGGGATGCGCTCCACCGCGAAGATCCGCGAATCCGGCCCGCCGAGCTCCCCGAGGATGGCTGACGTCCACCCGCTGCCGGACCCCACGTCCAGGGCCCGCATCCCGGGGAAGGGCTCGAGGAGTTCGATCATCGCGGACACGGTCGAGGGCTGCGAGTTAGTCTGTCCGTACCCGATGGGCAGGGGTCGGTCGCGATCGTGGTCGTCCACGACCTCGGCGGGAAGGAAACGCCGACGGTCCTGTAACCGCATGGCCTCGGCGATCTCCCGCCGCCTCGTGCCTCGCATCGCCGACCTCCGTTCCGGGGATGGATTCGCCCCGAGCCTAGTCCTCTCCGAGGACGCGGGTCTCGCCCTCCGGATCGAGCTCGTCGATCGCATCGCGGCGCTCATCTGCCGAGCCCGGTTGATCCCCACCCGGCCCGGCCGACTGTTCGCCCACGTCAGGGCGCTCGGCGGACAGTTTGTCGTCGAGATCCCGGTGCTCCTCTGCGGGGATCCACGTCTCGGGAGCCTCCGCGGGCAGGTCCTCCCCGTCGGTGGTCAGCGTGTCGGCGTCAAGGCCCTCGCTGCCGTCGAGCGTGGTCTCGTCATGGTCGCCGACGGTGTCCTGGTCGTAGTCGCGTTCGCGGTCGTCCTCGTGCTGGGTGTCCATGTCAGGGAGTCTGCGACAGACGCGGGCCGCTCGCATCCGGTGGACGTCGATCAGTAGTAGCAGGCGAGCGCGCCGTCCGGTCCGTCGATCACGGTGACAGGGGTGTCGAACACCCGGCTGAGCACCTCGTCGGTCATGATCTCGTCCGGGGTGCCGAACTCCACCACCTTGCCGTTCTTCACGGCGCAGATGTAGTCCGCGTAGTGGGAGGCGAAGTTGATGTCGTGGAGCACCACGACGAAGGTTCGTCCCAGTTCCTCGGCGGCGTGACGAAGGTGCTTCATCATCTGCACCGAGTGCCGCATGTCGAGGTTGTTCAGCGGCTCGTCGAGCAGCACATAGTCCGTCTGCTGGGAGAGCACCATCGCGACATAGGCGCGCTGGCGCTGACCGCCCGAGAGCTGGTCGAGATACCGGTTCTCCAGTGCTGTCAGGTCCAGGAAGTCGATGGCGCGCGAGATGATCTTCTCGTCTTCCACGGTCAGACGCCCCTTCGAGTAGGGGAATCTGCCGAACCCGACGAGCTGCCGGACGGTCAGCCGGGTGATGAAGTGGTTCTCCTGCCGGAGGATCGAGACGATTTTGGCGAGGTCCTTGGACTTCGTCGAGGCGACGTCGTATCCGGCGATCTCGATCGAGCCCTCGTCGAGTCCCATGAGGCGACCGATCATGGTGAGCAGGGTGGATTTGCCCGCGCCGTTGGGCCCCACGAGCGCGGTGATGCCTCCGCGGGGGATCTGGAGGTCCACGGGTCCGATGGTGACTTCGTCGCTGTAATTTCGTGCGACCTTGTCCAGCGAGATCACAGGCGGCCCTTTCTGAGGATGACGTAGAGGAAGACGGACCCGCCGACGAGCTCGATGATGATCGAGACCACGCCCTGGGCGTAGAAGACGTGCTTCATGATGAAGTACGCACCGGAGAGCACGACGAATCCGAGCAGTGCCGATATCGGGAAGATGTAACGGTGGTCGTAGCTGTCGGCGAACTGGTACGCCAGCGTTGCGACGAGGAATCCCAGGAAGGTCATCGGGCCGACCAGGGCGGTGGAGACCGCCATGAGGATCGAGACGAAGAAGAGGGTGCGCATGACCTCGGCGCGGTGATCCAGGCCCAGGTTCTGGGTGATGTCCTTGCCCAGCGAGATCACGTTGAGCCGCTTGGCGCTGAGGATGAGCATGGTGGCGGCCACGATGCACAGTGGGATCGCGACCGGCAGGTAGGAGACCTCCGCGTTGGCCATCGATCCGAACAGGCGGGCGGTGAGGATGTCGAACTCGCTCGGGGTGAGCAGGCGCTGCATGAAGGCGGAGATCGAGCCGAGCCCGCCGCCGATCACGATGCCGATGAGCAGCATCACCTGGATGTTGGCGTACCTGCCGGACAGGAGCCAGCCGTACAGGGCCACGGACAGGGCCACCATGAGCGCGACCTGGAGGATGAACTGGGGGAGACCGGTCAGTGCCATCAGCCCGGCGGCGCCGAGGAAGTAGATCGCCGAGGTCTGGACCGCGACGTAGAGCGCCTCGAACCCCATGATCGACGGGGTGACGATCCGGTTGTTGGCGACGGTCTGGAAGCTCACGGTGGCGATCGCCTGGCAGATCGCCACGACGACCATGACGACGACCGTCGTGGCGCGGAGTTCGGCGACCCGCCAGAATCCACCGGAGCCGAAGGGCATGGGGTTGTCCCAGGCCAGGATGCCGACGGCGAAGCCGGCGGCCAGAACGATGAGGACCGACAGGACGATCCAGTATCGGCGTCTCGCGACCGGGGACGGCAGCGGTCCGGACTCGCGTCGCGAGGGTTCGTGGCTGTCAGAGGCCCCCAGGGCCGTATCGGGGCTAGCCATTGGCGCGCTGCCTCAGGAGCAGGGCCACGAACACGATCGAACCGACGATCCCGAGAATGAGCGAGACCGGAACCTCGAAGGGCATGATCACGGTCCGGGCCACGAGGTCGCAGACGGTGACGATGCCGATGCCGAGGAGGCACACCCACGGGAGGTTGCTGCGCAGGTCGTCACCACGGATGAGGGAGACGATGTTCGGCACGATGAGGCCTAGGAACGGGAGGTTGCCCACGACCACCGTGACGACCCCGGTGGCGACGGAGATGAGCGCGGTACCGATCAGCATGATCCGGTTGTAGTTCAGGCCGACGTTCGTGGAGATCTCCTCGCCGAGGCCGGCGACGGTGAACCTGTCGGCGACCAGGAACACCGCGAGGCCGACGAGGGCCACGATCCACAGCACCTCGTACTGCCCGCGAAGGATTGAGGTGAAGCTGCCGGCGAACCAGATCCCCAGGCTCTGGAGCAAGTCGGTCTGGAGCGCGATGAAGGTCGAGACCGACCCCACCACGGCACCGAGCATGATGCCGACGATGGGAACGATGAGTGAGGAGCGGAGGGAGACCCTGCGCAGGAAGAGGAAGAACACCATCGTTCCGATGAAGGCGGCGATGACCGCTCCGACCATCCGGGTGAGGATGTCGGCGCCGGGGAAGAAGATCAGAACCGCGAGGAGCCCCAGGCCCGCCCACTCGGTGGTGCCGGTCGTGGTCGGTTCGACGAACCGGTTCTGGGTGAGCAGCTGCATGACGAGTCCGGACATCGACATCGCGGCTCCGGCGAGGACCAGTGCGATGGTGCGGGGGACCCGGGTGATGCCGAACATCTCTGAGCCGTCGTCGGCGCCGAAGATGTCATAGACGCCGGTCAGCAGGGACAGCGCCAACAGGGCTGCCACGACGAGGACGCCGATGAGTAGTTTCCAGTCGAAGAGTCTGCCCTTGGTCCGCGCAGGGGGGTCGTCCAGTGCGGCGGTGGAGCGTGTGGAGGAGGTCGTCACGTCTGGCCGTCAATCGGTTTCGTCAGGTACGGGGAAGAGGGTGGCCCGGCGGGCGGGCAGCTGGTGGGACGACGTCGAGGGTGGGGCCACCGGATTCGGCGGTCCCACCCTCGACCGAGGTCTCGTCGGTGGTCAGTTCTGCGCCTCGAGCTGGTCGGCGAGGGCGTTGAAGAACTCCGTGTAGGTCTGGATGCTCTCGTTGGTGTAGGTGTCGGCGGGCATGTAGACGATGTTGTCCTCCTGCACCGCGGTCACACGCTGGAGCGCCTCGGAGTCGGCGATGATCTGCGTGGCCGGGCGGTACGACGGATCCTCGGTGGCTGTGGCCAGGGCGCCGTCACGGTCCATGACCAGGATGATGTCCGGGTTGGAGTCGGCGATCGCCTCGACGGAGATGTCGTCACCCTGGTGGTTGTCGGAGCCGTCCTCGACCTCAAGCGACGGGGTGAAGTCGAAGATCTCGAACATCGGGCCCATGGTCCGGCCGGTGCCCGGCGTGACGTAGCCGATGTCACCACCGGAGGTGATGAGGGCCATGACCGTGTCGCCCGGCTGGTAGGCGGCCCTGACCCGCTCGATCGACGCGTCGAAGTCGGCGTTGAGCTGCTCCGCCTCGGCCTCCTTGCCGAAGATCTCGCCCAGAACGGTGGTCTGGCGCTTGAGCTCCTCGTCGAACGGCTGGTCGTCGCGCGGGTCCAGGGAGAGGACTGTGGCCTCGGGGACCAGCTGGACGAAATCGTCCTGGTACTGGGTGAAGCGCTGACCGTTGATGATCAGATCCGGTTCGGCGGCCACCACGGCCTCGAGATCCGGCTCGCGGTGGCTCCCGAGATCGATGATTGAATCGTCGTCCTTGTAGGCGATGGTGGTGGGCATCAGCGAGACCGCGCCGGCGGTCAGCGGGACTCCCCAGTCGGACAGGGTCTCGAAGGTCCGGTTGTCTGTGGCGACGACCGAGCGGGGCGGAACGGTCACTGTCTGGGTGCCGTTGTTGTCCTCGACCTCGATGGTCGTGGTCTCGACATCGGCTGCGGCCGAGGTATCCGAGTCGGAGGTTCCGCAGGCCGTGAGACCGAGGGCGAGAGCGCTGAGGACCGCGCCGATACGAAGTCGTGTCGAAGTCATGATTTCCTTGCTTTTCTTGAGACCGGGAGTGCGTCGCCCCACGTGACGCCGGGCACGCTTAGCCAAACCTAACCTAAGCGACTCGTGGGGTGCAAAGCAGGGTGGGCGGTCAGGCGGGAGGGCGGTGCCCGGAGATGGTGCGGGCCGCTCCGCGGGCCCCGGTTCTCAGAAGGGTCAGGACGGTTGCAGGATCGTCGCCGGCCCTCGTCCCACCAGGACCGTCCGGGGCGGCGACACCGGTTCGGGGATAGGCTCCCGGACATGCGATTCGGTCTCTTCCTCCCTCAGGGGTGGCGTCTCGACCTGGTGGATATCCCGACTGTCGACCACTGGTCGACCATCTCTGGTCTCGCGACCCGGGCCGACACCGGCTCGTGGGAGTCGGTGTGGGTCTATGACCACATGCACACCGCGCCGCTGACCGACACCGAGGCCACGCACGAGGCGTGGAGCCTCATGTCGGCGCTCGGGGCGGTCACCTCCCGCGTCCGCCTGGGGCAGATGTGCACATGTATCGGCTACCGGAGCCCGGCGATGCTCGCCAAGATCGCCGCCACCGTCGACGCGATCTCCGGAGGGCGGGTCGAGATGGGAATCGGCGCCGGATGGTACGAGCACGAATGGCGCGCCTACGGATTCGGCTTCCCCTCCGGGGGCCAGCGGCTGGCCATGCTGGACGAGGGCGTCCAGATCATGCTCGAGGCATGGTCGGACGGCGTCGTCGCGTTCGAGGGTGAGCACTACAGGGTCGACGGCGCGATCGTGCGACCCCGGCCGCTTCAGGACACGATCCCGATGTGGATCGCCGGTGGCGGTGAGCGCAAGACGCTGCGCATCGCCGCCCGCCACGCGGACTACACGAATTTCGACGGCACGCCGGCGGGATTCGTCCGCAAGTCCGAGGTCCTGCACCGGCACTGCGCCGACATCGGACGTGATCCGGCGGAGATCACCCGGACGGCCAATTACAACGTCGCGATCGCGGAGACCGAGCGCGAGGTGGCCGATCGACTGGCGTTCCTGCACGACCGGATGACCCGTCACGCGGGCGTGGAGGAGGCCGACCGGCAGCTCGGGGCCTACCAGGGGATGCCGGCGGTCGGCACTCCCGAGCAGATCATCGAGAAGCTCACCGAGCTGAAGGCGCTGGGTATGGAGTACGGAATCTTCTACTTCCCGGAGATCGCCGCGGACACCTCCGGGCTCGAGCTCTTCGAGCGTGAGGTGATCCCGGCGCTCGCATGACCCGTCAGGTCAGGCCGCAGCGGAGGTTCGCGGCTTCCCGCCGAACAGCGGACCGTACAGGGCGCCCGCGATGAGCGCACCGACGATCGGGGCCACCCAGAACAGCCACAGTTGCCCGGGGGCACCATCACCGTTGAAGAACGCCACCGCCGTGGATCGGGCGGGGTTCACCGATGTGTTGGTTATCGGGATCGAGATGAGGTGGATCAGTGTCAGGGTCAGGCCGATCGCGGCAGGCGCGAACCCGATCGGCGCACGGTGGTCCGTGGCGCCGAGGATGACCCACACGAAGACGGCGGTGAGCACGATCTCGATGATCAGCGCGGACACCAGGCTGTAACCGTCGGGGGAGTGCTCCGCGAAACCGTTGGCCGCCATCTGGCCGGTGGCCTCGAAGCCGTCTTTCCCACCTGCCACGATGTAGATCAGCGCGCCGGCGATCAGGCCGCCGATGACCTGGCTGATGATGTAGAGCGGAACCTTCGCCCAGGGCAGCCGGCCGGAAACGGCGGCGCCGACCGTCACGGCGGGGTTGAAGTGGGCCCCGGAAATGTGGCCGACGGCGTAGGCGCCGGTGAGGACGGTCAGGCCGAAGGCGATCGCGACACCGAGGTAGCCGACGCCCACCGCGATGTCGAGATCGTTGGCCTGGGTCATCTGGATCGCGGCGAATACCGCCGTGCCACAGCCGCCCAGGACAAGCCAGAACGTGCCGATCAGTTCAGCGGCCACGGTAGAGGTAGTGGACGGTGATGAAGATTCATCCGACATGCGTCTTTCCCTTCTTCCCTGTTCCCGGAGCCCCGGGCCGGCGGCGTCACGGCGATACCGTCGGGACAGTGACGCTAGCGCCCAGGAGTCTTCGGCGGTTCAAGAACGCCGGTTTCGCCGCCGCGGCGGGCGGAGAAAGGCGCAGACGCGGAGGGGGAGAACCGCTCAGGGGGCGAGGAGCCCCGGCAACACCTGGCCCGCCGGCGCCCGGAGATGGACCGACACCTCGCGTCCGAGGCCCGACGCGCCCGGATTGACCTCCACCACGGGGATCCCCGCATCGGCGGCGACGCCGGGGAGCGAGGCCGCCGGTTGGACCAGACCGGAGGTCCCCACCACGAGCACGGCGGCGGCCGAGGAGACCGCCGAGACCGCCGCCTCCCAGGGGGCGGAGGGGAGCATCTCGCCGAACCAGACCACACCGGGCCTGGCCCTCCCGTCACACCTCGTGCAGGTGGGAGGGGTGAGACTGTCCGCCGGCTCCGGCGGCGGGGGACCCGCGTCCATCGGGGTGCCGCACGTGTCGCAGCGGTGCGCGAACAGGCTGCCGTGCACGTGGTGGACGAGTGTCGAACCGGCGCGCTCGTGGAGGTCGTCGACGTTCTGGGTCACCACCACGACGTCCCGGTGGTCCTGTGCCCGTGCCACGGCCAGATGCCCGGGGTTCGGCCGGGCGCCGGAGATCAGGTGCTCGCGCCAGCGGTACCACGCCCAGACCATGTCCCGGTCGCGGCGCCAGGCCTCCGGTGTGGCGAGGTCGGTGGGGTCGTAGCGCTCCCACAGTCCGGTCTGTGCGTCCCGGAACGTGGGCACGCCGCTCTCGGCGCTCATCCCGGCACCGCTGAGCACGACGAGAGGCCCGTGGCCGGAGAGGGCCTGACGGGCCTTGCTCATCTGTTCACGGAAACCGGGGGTCTCCGCTTCACCGGAGGTCATGCTCAGCGCTCGTCAGCCGACGAAGGCGGACCCCACGGTCGGGAAGGGCACGCAGTTGGCGGTCCCGCCGTTCTCGAGCTCGGTGGTCACGCCACCCTGGAGCACCATGAGCACGTGCCCGGGACCGGTGTCGGCGACGCCGTTCAGGGTGGCGGGGCCGCCCTCGTTGATGCCGTTGTAGGTCAGGACGGTCGAACCGTGGCGGCCGTTGTGGATGTTGACCCAGTCCACGGTCATGGGTTGCACCTGGTGCTCGGCGACACCCTCGGTGCCCAGCGCGGTGAAGACGAATCCCAGCTGGCCTGCGGGGATGCCGGGCAGCGGGAGGTCGGCCGGTCCGGGGACGGCGGTGGCGGCGCCCACGGCGGTCTGCTCGCCGCCGATGCAGTTCTGCATGAGGGTCGGGTACGCGAACTGCGCGATGACCGGGCCGTTCTCGGGAAGCGGTGTGCCCGGCTCGCCGGTACCGCGGAAGAAGCCGACGAGACGCAGGATCGTGCCGCGGGTGTCCTCGGGGAGCCACTGCTGGTCCGCCAGGTTCTCGATGGCCTGGAGAACGGGCTCGGTCGGGCGTCCCAGTTCGTCGAGCGACTGTGCGCTGGCGGTGGCGGGCGCGGCGAGGCCCACGGCCATGGCGGCGACGGCACCGATGCCGAGGGTCCGGAACGAGGTCCTGAGCGAGTGGCGGATCACTGGCGAGTCCATTCTTCGGATGAGGCGGGCGGATCGGGCGGCGACGGGCCGTCCGGTCGACCGCTAGATAATCTCACAATGTCCCGAGGCGCGGACACCTGGGATTCGTTGGCAGGTGCGATCTGGGGCCAGTGTTACAGATGGTGCGCGTGATGTAAATAACACGTGGTCGGATCGGCGTGGTCACCGGGCGCCGCTGATGCGCGGGGACGGGGCGGCGCGCTCGCGGTGCGGCACTCCGTCGGATAGGGAGGAGACCCCGGGAGCGGGTAATGTGGATCCGCACGCGCGGTCCGGCTTTCGACACGCGCCTGTGGATCTTGTGGAACACCTCCGCCGATTCCCGTCATGCGCCCGGCGGTCAGAGCCGCCCGGCGCCGAACTTCTCCGAGGGAGAACCCAGCGTATGGCCCTGACCGAGTTCCGTAACGTCGCCATCGTGGCGCACGTCGACCACGGTAAGACGACCCTCGTCGACGCCCTGCTGCGTCAGTCGGGGGCGTTCGACGAACGGGCGGAGCTGGTGGACCGCGTCATGGACTCCGGCGACCTGGAGCGCGAGAAGGGCATCACGATTCTCGCCAAGAACACCGCGGTCCGTCGGCAGGGCGCCGGAGCGGGCGGCGCGGACCTCGTGCTCAACATCATCGACACCCCCGGGCACGCCGACTTCGGTGGCGAGGTCGAGCGTGGGTTGTCGATGGTCGACGGCGTGGTGCTGCTCATCGACTCCTCCGAGGGGCCGCTGCCGCAGACCCGCTTCGTCCTCCGTAAGGCGCTGGGCGCCTCGCTTCCCGTGATCATCGTGGTGAACAAGACCGACCGTCCCGACGCGCGGATCGACGAGGTCGTCGAGGAGGCACAGGATCTGCTCCTCGACCTCGCCGCGGACCTCGAGGACCCCGCCGCCCAGGCCGCCGCCGAGCGCGCGCTCGAGCTGCCCGTCGTGTTCGCCTCCGGCCGCGCGGGCAAGGCCTCCACCACCCAGCCGGCCAACGGCCGGGAGCCGGACGGCGAGAACCTCGACGGACTCTTCACGCTGCTCTATGACGTGATCCCGGCCCCGAAGGGCGACGTCGAGGCCCCGCTGCAGGCCCATGTCACCAACCTGGACGCCTCGAACTTCCTCGGTCGTATCGGTCTGGTGCGCATCCACAACGGCCGCCTGCGCAAGGGCCAGCAGGTCGCGTGGATCCACAACACGCCGGACGGCGAGCAGGTGACCAAGTCCGTCAAGATCTCCGAGCTGCTCAAGACCGAGGGGGTCAAGCGGGTCCCGACCGACGAGGCCGTGGCCGGTGACATCGTGGCGGTGGCCGGGATAGGCGACATCATGATCGGGGACACCCTCGCCGATCCCGAGAACCCGGTGCCGCTGCCCGCCATCACCGTCGACGAGCCGGCGATCTCCATGACCGTCGGCGTCAACACCTCGCCGATGGCCGGCCGCAACGGGGGCACCAAGCTCACCGCACGGATGGTCAAGGCCCGGCTCGACCAGGAGCTGGTCGGCAACGTCTCGCTGAAGGTGCTCGACACCGAGCGGCCGGACGACTGGGAGGTGCAGGGCCGCGGCGAGATGGCGCTGTCCGTCCTCGTCGAGACCATGCGTCGGGAGGGTTTCGAACTGACCGTCGGCAAGCCACAGGTCGTCACCAAGACGATCGACGGCAAGCTCCACGAACCGTTCGAGCACATGACCATCGACGTCCCCGAGGAGCACCTCGGGGCCGTCACGCAGCTCATGGCCGCCCGTAAGGGCCGCATGGAGCAGATGAGCAACCACGGCAGTGGGTGGGTGCGGATGGAGTTCATCGTCCCGGCACGTGGTCTCATCGGCTTCCGCACCACCTTCATGACCGAGACCCGCGGCTCGGGTATCGCCAACTCCGTCTCCGCCGGTTACGAGCCCTGGGCCGGAGAGATCCGCGCCCGCCACACCGGCTCGCTGGTCGCCGACCGGGCGGGGAAGGCCACCACGTTCGCACTGCTGGGGCTGGCCGATCGCGGCGACTTCTTCATCGAGCCCGGCGCCGAGGTGTACGAGGGCGTCGTGGTGGGGGAGAACCCCCGCTCCGAGGACATGGACGTCAACATCACCAAGGAGAAGAAGCTCACCAATATGCGCGCGGCGAGCTCCGACGCCACCGAGACCCTGTCCAAGCACAAGAGCCTGTCCCTCGAGGAGGCCATGGAATTCTGTGCCGTCGACGAGTGTGTCGAGGTGGCCCCCGAGGCGATCCGGGTCCGTAAGGTGCTGCTCACGGCCTCAGAGAGGGCCAAGGCGCGGAGCCGCTCCAAGGCACGCGACAAGTAGACGGCGGACCCGGGGGGACACACATGGCGACGAAGGGGGCGTCGGTGCGCCGCCGGGCCGGGGCGCTGCTGGTGGCGGCCGGAACCGTCCTCGTCGTCGTCACGGGCTGCGTCGCCGACCCGCCACCCCCCACCGTGGTCGGCGGCGAGGACAACACCGCCGACGGGGCGGACGTCGACCTGGCCGCCGGTGGTCTGCTGCTCAGCCTCGACCGGGTCGACGAGGGCTTCAACCCGCACCTGCTCACTGACCAGGGCGTCGACACCGACCTGGTGGCCTCGCTCCTCCTGCCCAGCGCGTTCGTCCCCGGTCCGGCAGGTGAGCCGGTGCTCAACCACGACCTTTTGGTCTCCGCTGCGCCCCTGCCCGACGCGCCGGCGACCATCCGGTACACGATCGACCCCCAGGCACAGTGGTCGGACGGTGTGCCGGTGGCCGCCGAGGACTTCGAATACCTGTGGCGCCAGATGACCACCCAGCCCGGGGTCGTCGACCCGGCGGGCTACGAGCAGATCGTCGCGGTGCGCTCCGGGGCGGGCGGCAAGGTCGTCGACGTGGTCTTCGACACCGAGCCGACACACTGGCGCACGCTCTTTTCCAACCTGCTGCCCGCCCACATCCTCAAGGACGCCCCCGACGGATTCGAGGGCGCGATGTCCGGACTGCCGGTCATGAGCGCGGGCCCGTACATGATCCGGGCCGCCGACCTGGGGCGCGGGGAGATCGAGTTCGTCCCCAACGACCGCTACTGGGCCAGCGCCCCCGAGATCGGCCAGATCGTGGCCCGGCGCGCGACGGGACCCGGACAGCTGGGGGCGGCCCTGCGCGACGGACCAGGTGTGGTGGCCCTCGTCGCGGACACCCCGGTCGCCGCCGACGTGTCGAACTCGGTCCCCGGCATCAGCGCCACCACCGTCGAGGCGACCATCCAGCTGGAGCTCGGCTTCAACACCGTCGCCCCGGCGGTGTCGGACCCCCGGGTCCGGCGGGCCCTGGCCGCCGCGATGAAGCCACAGGCCGTGGGCCGGATCGTGACCGGTGAGGCCACCCCCGGCGTCACCTCCTACCCGTTCCCGGCGGAGGTCGGCACCACCCCGACCGACGATGCCGAGCTCACCCGCTCCGAGCTCACCGCCGCCGGCTACACCCGCGTGCAGGGCGAGTGGCGGCTCGGGGACGAACCGCTGGCCGTCACCCTCGGCGTGGAGGCCGCCGATGAGCGGGCGCGGACCGCCGCATACACCGTGGCGGACCAGCTCCGCGGCGCCGGGATCGGAGCACACGTGTGGGAGATGGACCCCACAGCGCTCTACGCGGACGCCCTACCGCACGGGCTGGTGGACGCGGTCGTGGGCTGGCAGGCCGTGCAGGGGCAGCCCGAATTATCCGCCGTGTCGCGGTTCGCCTGCGCCGTGGATCCGACGGGCCCCGCGTCCACGACCTCCGAGCCCATCCGTCCGCGGACAACGGTCACCAGTCTGACCCCACCCGAGCCGAGCAGGCCCGTTTCGACCCCGTCGCCCACCGGGCGGACCACGGTCGACGAGCCGACCCCGTCAGCGGATGCCGACCCCACCACCGTGCCCACCACCCCGCCGCGCACACTCGGCACCGCCGCACCGGCGCGGGCGGCCGACGTCGCGGGGATCTGCGACCCGCGGATCGACGCCGCTCTCGGACTCGGCGCGGACGCCGGACCCGTGGACCTCGAGATCGCCGGCGGTCTCGTCGTCGAGCAGGCCCTCCGCGTCCCACTCGTGCGGCCGACCCTCCTGCTCGCCGACGACGGGGTCGACCTGACAGGCGACTTCGCCGGGGACGACGCCGACGCGGCGTCCCCGCGTACCGTGACCGAGCTCTTCGACACCGCACCCACCTGGAGGAGGCCCGGATGACCCCGACACCCGTCACCCCACCCGCGCACGGCATGCGAGCCCTGTTCGTCCACGCCCACCCCGACGACGAGGCGATCACCACCGGAGGGACGATCGCCGCCCTGGTCGCGGCCGGCGCGGACGTGCGGGTGGTCACGTGCACTCTCGGGGAGGAGGGGGAGGTCCTCGGAGAGCAGTTCGCAGGACTCGTCGTCGGCCAGGCGGACCAGCTCGGCGGGTACCGGATCTCGGAGCTCGCCACGGCGCTGCGCGCGCTCGGTGTGGGCCGTCCCCGCTTCCTCGGCGGCGCGGGACGCTGGCGCGACTCGGGCATGGCGGGCACGCCGTCCGCCGGGCACCCGCGAGCATTCGTGCACTCCGGAAGCGAGGCGGTGGACGAGTTGACCACCGTGCTGGAGGAGTTCCGCCCCCACCTCGTCGTCACGTACGACCCGGGCGGCGGCTACGGGCACCCCGACCACATCCGGGCCCACCAGATCGTCCACGCGGCGGTCGAGGAGGGGACGCACAGACCCGACAGGCTGGCGTGGACGGTCACGGCGCGATCCGAGCTCTCCCGCACCCACCCGGCACCGCCGTCGCACCTGCGCCACGCCGAAGCGGATGAGCTGCCCTCGGTCCCGGACAGCAGGCTCACCCACCGGGTGCCGCTGGACGACGCCGACTACGCGGCCAAGCTGGAGGCGCTCACCGGGCACGCCACCCAGCTCGAGCTCGTCCGGGGGGCGGAGGGCGAGCCCTGGTTCCTGGCCCTGACCAACGGCGTGCTGCAGCCGGTCGCGCAGGTCGAGTGGTTCATCTGTCACGACCTCGACGAGCAGGACGGGAGCTACGTGCGCTGCGGTCCGGGCACCGCGCACCTTCTCGCCGGGCTGGGAGATCACCCGTGAGCGCGGCAGCGGTGAACAGCCCAACCGACACGGGTGGCGGTTCCGGCGCGACCTCGGCGTCCACGGTGGAACTGACCGTCGCCCTCCTCCTGCTGGCGGTGGGTGCCGCCACCGGCTGTGTCCTGGCCGCGGCCTGGCTGACGATGTGGGTGGGGCCGGTCCCGTTCCCGATCACGGTCCTGGTGGCCGGCGCGTGGTCGCTGCTGTTGGTCCGTGTCGCCGTGATGTGGTCGGACCGGAGGATGGTGGCGGCTTTCCCGCCGCTGGTGTTCATCCTCACGCTGATCGCGCTCGATCTCGGCCCCGGCGGCGACATGCCGGTGCCGATCGGCCTCCGTGGCCTCGCGTTGCTGGTGTTCGGCGGCCTCATCCCGCTGTGGGTGGCCGCCTACGGTCGCTCATTGACGCCGGACGCCCATCGAGGGTGAGACCCGACCGACCGTGTCGGCATCACCCTCGAACTGCCACACGTCCGTGATCCCCGGGGTCAGCGCCTCGGCCAGTGCCCAGGCCTCGTCCGCGTCCATGTCCATCACCGAGTAACCGCCGGCGCCGGCCGGGGTCGCGGCGGTGACGGTGGCGACCCCGGCCGAGCGCTGGAACACCGACTGGCTGACGGTCCAGGCGATGATCCCGTCGGCCTCCAGGACGGTGCGCTTGTTGCTCCACGACCCGTGCGAGGTGACCAGCATCCCCGGGAGCAGCGCGTGCCCGAGCATGCGGATCCGGTCGATCGACAGCAGGAGGAACACCACCAGCGCGGCGGGGATGCCCCAGTGGACCCACACGTCCGCCGAGGGGCCGGAGTCGATACGCACCAGGACGATGAGCCCCGCCACGATCCAGAACGGAAGGAGCCCACGGGTGATCCGACGGCGGGCCGCCTTCCACGGGTGTCGGCGCAGCGGCACCGTCACCGGGGTCTCGTCACCGAGGATCCGCACCGCCACCCGGCGGACGTCGCGGGTCGGGGCCTGCGGCAGGAGCGTCGACGCGGTGGCGCCCTTCTTGGTGCCGGTCATGACGGGCTCGAGCCGACCACCGCCGACCATCCGGAGATAGACGGGGGCCCAGATCTCCACGCCACGCAGCCTGGCCTTGTCGAGGGCCTGGTGCTTGCGGCGCAGGATGCCGTTCTGCACGTACAGCACCGACCCGCGCTCGGTCAGCGCGTACTTGCCGTAGCGGATGGCGTAGGTGATGGTCCCCAGCACGCCGGCGACCAGCCAGATGCCGATGCCCTTGCCCACGGTCGCGAAGGGCTCGCCGAGGGAGTCCAACCAGGCGATGGTGCCCTCGACGAGCGCCAGATCCATGATCCGCGAGTGCATGTCGCCCATCTGCCAGGTGATGAGCCACAGCGACAGCAGGACACCGAACCCGATGAAGGAGAACGGCGCGAACCGCGACCAGGTGACACGCCAGCGCGCGATGTCCTCGCCGTACCTGGAGCCCCACTGCTCCTCGTCGGCGACGCTGAGCGAGGGGTCGATCGCCCGCCGGTGCTTGAGCAGCTCGTCACGCAGCGGCTCGACGAGTTTCGTGTCGATCGCGTTGAGCCGGAACCGCTCGGCACCGGACTTGCCGGAGTCGGCGCGGCCCGTGCCCACCTCCACGATGGACACACGCATGACCCGGTGGAACAGATCCGACTCGGTGTCGACACTGCGGATCCGGTTGCGGGCGACCGTGACGACCTGGCGGCTGAAGAAGCCCTTTCTGAGGATGATGTGGGTCCGGCCGATCTGGTAGCTCGTCGACAGCCAGCGCAGCACCCCCACCAGCACCACCAGGGAGATGACGATGATCTCGAACCAGTAGTTGCTGCGGTTGGAGCCGAGCCACAGGGAGATGAGGAACAGCGGTGCCAGGCGTGTGAGCGACCCCAGCGGGTCGACCAGCAGCATGCGCCACGACAGTCGCTCCCACGGGGCCTCCGGATCCGCCGCGGCCGCCACGGTCCCGGTGGCCCCGGCCGCCTCGGAGGCCTCGTCGGTGGGGGCGCTCGTGGGCGACAGCGGGGTGCCGGCCTCGTCGTCGTCGACCCCGACGTCCGTCACCACGCCGGGAGTACTCGCGGGCGCGGACCCCGTGCCGGGCCCGCCCGCCCCGGTCGTCACGTCCCGTCCTCCGCGTCCAGGTTGGCGATCGCGATGAGATGTTGCGCGAGCGCCTCCGCATCGGCCAGGTTGAGCCCCCGGATCTCCACCGTGCCCTGCGCGGAGGCGGTCGAGGCGTTGACGGTGGCCAGCCCGAACCACCGCTCGAACAGCGTCCTGGTGGTGTAGACCGTCTGCAGCCTGGCCAGGGGAGCGATGCGGAACTGGGTGGTCCACCAGCCCTTACGTGAACACACGGCGGTGTCGGAGACGTCCCAGCGGGCCACGATGTAGCGCCACCACGGCGCCACGACGATGGCCATGAACGCGAACGGGATGGTGGCCGCCAGCGCCACCCAGTTCCAGAACGCCATCACGTTGTCGCCCCAGAAGTACCAGGCCACCTGCAGTCCGGCGAGGATCGCCCACGACCAGATCCCCTCGATGATGAACAGGAACGGCGTGCGTTTCTCGATCCGGTGCCGGGGCGCGGTGATGAGGATCCGGTTGTTGGTCAGCAGCTCGTCGCCGGTGTCGGGGACCTCGGGGGCTGCGGTTCGCCGCGCCGGTTCGCGCAGGGCGTGCGCACCTGTCGGGGCGGAGGGCGGGCTGGAGACCAGAGGGTCACCGTTGGTGCGGAGGACCGCGGCGGGATCGGACATGAGGTCCACAGTAGTGGGGTGGCCCGCGCGCGCCGGGGCGATGGTGGGGCATCATCGCGGATATGGTTTCCGCCCCGACACCCGCTGATCCCGAGCCCACGTCGTCGGCCATGAGGCGCGCGCTGCGCCGGGCCGCCGACGGACTGACGCTGGACGCCACGGAGGCGGCCGTTCTGCTCGCCGCCCGCGGCGACGATCTGGACCGGCTCACCCGACTGGCCGCCGCACGCCGCGATTCGCGCCTGGTCGACGAGGGGCGGTCCGGGGTTGTCACGTATTCGCGCAAGGTGTTCGTCCCGCTGACCCGCCTGTGTCGGGATCGGTGCCACTACTGCACGTTCGTCACCGTGCCGGGCAAGTTGCGTGCTGCGGGTGAGGGGATGTACCTCGAGCCGGACGAGGTGGTGGAGCTGTGCCGCCGGGGCGCCGAGGCCGGCTGCAAGGAGGCGCTGTTCACCCTGGGGGACCGGCCTGAGGAGCGGTGGCCGGAGGCGCGCGAGTGGTTGGACGCGCGCGGCTACTCCACGACCCTCGACTACGTCCGGGCCGTGGCGATCCGCGTCCTGGAGGAGACCGGCCTGCTCCCGCACCTCAACCCCGGCGTCATGAGCTGGGCGGAGCTGTCCAGGCTGAAGCCGGTCGCCCCGTCGATGGGCATGATGCTCGAGACCACCGCGACCCGCCTGTTCACCACCCCCGGCGAGGCCCACTACGGAAGCCCCGACAAGGACCCCGAGGTGCGGCTGCGCACCCTCACCGACGCCGGACGGCTGGCCGTGCCGTTCACCACGGGGATCCTGGTGGGGATCGGCGAGAACCGGACCGAGCGCGCCGAGAGCCTGCTGGCGCTCGCCGCGCTCGACCGGGAGTTCGGGCACCTACAGGAGGTGATCGTCCAGAACTTCCGCGCCAAGCCGGACACCGCGATGCGCTCGGTGGACGACGCCGACCGGGATGAGTTCCTCGCCGCCATCGCGGTGGCCCGCCTGGTCCTGGGGCCTCGCGTGGCGGTGCAGGCGCCGCCGAACCTGGTCGACAGGGCGGACGTGCTGTCGCTGGTCGGCGCCGGTGTCGACGACCTGGGCGGCATCTCGCCGCTGACCCCGGACCACGTCAACCCCGAGCGTCCCTGGCCGCACCTGGACGAGCTCGCCGCGGACCTCGCCGAGAGCGGGTGGACCCTGCGTGAGCGACTGACCGTACATCCGCGCCACGTCGCCGGGGGAGACGCGTGGATAGACCCGCGGGTGGCGGGCCATGTGCGGGCCCTGGCCGATCCCGCCAGCGGCCTGGCGGCAGTGGGGACGGCCGACCACAACGACGACAACGACAACGACATCGTCCGGCCCACCGGATTGCCGTGGCAGGAACCCGACGACGACTGGGACTCGTCCGGACGGACCGATCTGCACACCGCGATCGACTCCGAGGGGCGCAACACGGACACCCGTTCGGACATCGGCGAGGCGTTCGGCAACTGGGACGTCATCCGGGCCCGGGCCGCAGAGGTCGGGGCGGCCGCGCTGACGCCGGAACGCGCGGACTCGGAGGTGCTCGCGGCGCTGCGGGCGGCGGAGGCCGACCCGGCCGGATTGACCGATGACCAGTATCTGGCGCTGGCCACGGCCGGCGGTGACGGCCTGGCGGCGGTGGCCGGGCTGGCCGACCGGATCCGGGCCGACGTGGTGGGCGAGACGGTGACCTACGTGGTCAACCGGAACATCAACTTCACCAACATCTGCTACACCGGCTGCCGCTTCTGTGCGTTCGCGCAGCGCAAGGGCGATGCGGATGCCTTCTCGCTGTCCGCGGCCCAGGTGGCGGACCGGGCGTTCGAGGCCTACGTCTCCGGCGCCTCCGAGGTGTGCATGCAGGGCGGTATCGACCCGGACCTGCCGGTGTCGGGCTACGCCGACCTCGTCCGGGCGGTCAAGGAGCGCGTGCCGTCGATGCACGTGCACGCGTTCAGTCCGATGGAGATCTCCAACGGTGCCTCGCGTTCCGGGTCCGGGGTCCGTGAGTGGCTGACGGAGCTGCGGGCCGCCGGCCTCGACTCCATCCCCGGCACCGCCGCGGAGATCCTCGACGACGAGGTCCGCTGGGTCCTCACCAAGGGCAAGCTCCCGGCCGCGGAGTGGATCGACATCGTCACCACCGCCCACGAGGTGGGACTGCGGTCGAGCGCGACCATGATGTACGGGCACGTCGATACGCCGGCCCACTGGGTGGCGCATCTGCGGACCCTGCGCGCGATCCAGGAGAGCACCGGTGGTTTCACCGAGTTCGTGCCGCTGCCGTTCGTGCACCGCAGTGCGCCGCTCTATCTGGCCGGCGCCTCCAGGCCCGGCCCGACCCGTGAGGAGAACGTCGCCGTCCACGCGTTGGCGCGGATCATGCTGCACGGTGCGATCGACCACGTGCAGACCAGCTGGGTCAAGCTCGGCGTGGCGGGCACACGCACGATGCTGCGGTCCGGCGCCGACGATCTCGGCGGTACGCTGATGGAGGAGACCATCTCGCGGATGGCGGGGGCGGACAACGGCTCGGCCAAGACCCCGGAGGAGATCGAGCAGATCGCCACGGGGATCGGTCGGCCGGTGAGTCGTCGCAGCACGCTGTACGGGCCGGCCCCGCAACCCGTCGGCGTGACCGTCGTCACTTAGCGCCTTCCCAGGTGGGTCGGCTTCGCGTGGCCAACCCGAAGTGGCCTACGATACAAGACGATATCGCTACGAGGAAGGTGGCTGACGTGACTTACACGATCGCAGAGCCGTGCGTCGACGTGATGGACAAGTCCTGCGTCGAGGAGTGCCCGGTCGACTGCATCTACGAGGGTGGCCGGATGCTGTACATCCACCCCGACGAGTGTGTCGACTGTGGAGCCTGTGAGCCGGTCTGTCCCGTCGAGGCCATCTTCTACGAGGATGACGTCCCGGACGAGTGGACCGAGTACAACGCGGCCAACGCTGACTTCTTCGTGGAGCTGGGGTCGCCCGGCGGGGCCGCCAAGGTGGGCAAGGTCGATTATGACGCGCCGTTGGTCAAGGCGCTGCCTCCCATGAACGAGGAGTGATACCGGTGCTCTCACGCCCGGAGCGCACCCCGCCCGGGCATGTACTACCGGTGTTCCCCTGGGACACCCTCACCGAGACGCGGGCGCGGGCCTGCGCACACCCCGACGGGCTGGTCGATCTCACGGTCGGCACGCCCGTCGACCCCGTGGCACCGGTCATCCGTGAGGCCCTCGCCGCGGACTCGGCGCAGCCCGGCTACCCCGCCACCGCGGGCACCCCGCCGCTGCGCCGCGCGATCGTCGACGCACTGGCCAGACGTTACGGGGTCACCGGTCTGACGCCGGACGCCGTCCTGCCGGCGATCGGCACCAAGGAGCTCATCGCCGGGCTGCCCGCCCAGCTCGGGCTGGGGCCGGGCCACACGGTCGTGGTCCCCGAGGTGGCGTACCCGACCTACGAGGTGGGCGCGCTGCTGGCGGGCTGCACGGTGATCCGCGCGGACTCCCTCATGCAACTCGGCCCCTCGTCGCCGACCCTGCTCTACCTGAACTCGCCGTCCAATCCGACCGGCAAGATCCTCGGGACCCCGCACCTGCGGAAGGTCGTGGGCTGGGCTCGCGAACGCGGTGTCATCGTGGCCGCGGACGAGTGCTATCTCGGGCTGGCCTGGGAGGGCGAGGCGCCGTCGATCCTGGATCCCCGGGTCTCGGAGGGGGATCACACCGGTCTCCTGGCCCTGCATTCGCTGTCCAAGACATCGAATCTCGCCTCGTACCGGGCCGGGTTCGTGGCCGGTGACCCGGCGCTCGTGGCCGAACTGCTCGAGGTGCGCAAGCACTCCGGGCTGATGATGCCGCTGCCCGTGCAGTCGGCCATGACCGCGGCCCTGACCGACGATGCCCACGAGGTCGAGCAGCGGGAGCGGTACCGGGTGCGACGCGAACAGCTGCGGCCGGCGGTCGCCGCCGCCGGTTTCCGGATCGACAACTCGGAAGCCGGCCTGTACCTGTGGGCCACCCGCGGCGAGCCCTGCCGGGACACCGCGGAGTGGTTCGCCGAGCGCGGCGTGCTCGTGGCGCCCGGGGAGTTCTACGGGCCGGCAGGGGCACGGCATGTGCGGATCGCGCTCACGGCGAGCGACGCCACCATCGAGGAGGCGGTCCGCCGGCTGTCCTGATGGCCGCCTCAGCCGTTGGCGTGCAGGTCCGGGTTGAGCGCGACGCCCTCGCGCTTCCACGGCACCGCCTCGACCGCACCGGTGATCGAGTTGCGACGGAAGAGCAGATTGTCCCGACCGGACAGCTGACCGGCCTTGACCGGCTCGTTGTCCGCCCAGGCTCCGGCACGGATCTCGATCTTCGTCCCGGCGGTGACGTACAGTCCCGCCTCCACCACGCAGTCGTCTCCCAGCGAGATGCCGACACCGGAGTTTGCGCCGAGAAGGCAACGCTCGCCGATCGCGATGGCCTCCGTGCCGCCACCTGACAGGGTTCCCATGATCGAGGCACCGCCGCCGACGTCCGAGTTCGCGCCCACGACGACGCCGGCGGAGATACGCCCCTCGACCATCGAGGCGCCGAGCGTGCCGGCGTTGAAGTTGACGAACCCCTCGTGCATGACGGTCGTGCCCTCGGCCAGATGCGCCCCGAGCCGGACACGGTCCGCATCGGCGATGCGGACGCCCGACGGCACCACGTAGTCCACCATCCGGGGGAACTTGTCGACCCCGTACACGGTGACCGGGCCCCGGGCGCGGAGCCTGGCCCGCACGAGCTCGAACCCCGGGACGGCGCACGGTCCGAAGTTGGTCCACACGACGTTGGTGAGGGTGCCGAAGAGCCCGTCCATATTGGCGAAATGCGGCTTGATCAGACGATGGCTGATCAGGTGCAGCCGCAGGTACGAGTCATACGCATCGGCAGGGGGTTCGGTGAGGTCGGCGATCTCGACCCGCACCGCCACACGTTCGACCCCACGGTCGGCATCGGGGCCGGTCAGCGGGAGCAGCTCCGCCGGGATCTCCTCACCGGAGAGGACGCGGTGGCCGCCGGATGAGGCGGCTCCGAGCGCGGGCTCGGGATACCACACGTCCAGGACGGCGTGCTCGGACGTCAGGGTGGCGATTCCGATGGCCGTTGCTCCTTGTGCACTCATGCCTCGATGCTAGTACTCGCCCCCGACACGCACCGAGCACCGGCATCTAAGGTGGAGGCCGTGACCGCCGCCCTCGACCTGAACGCCGACCCGGTCGACCTGACCCGCGCCCTGGTCGACATCCCCAGCCCGTCCCGGGCCGAGGACCAGATCGCCGGCATCGTCCACGCCTCACTGCTGGCCGCGACGGCCCGGTTCACCGGCCCGGCGGCGGGCCGGACGGAGGTGCTCCGGGACGGCAACAGGGTCCTGGCGCGCACCCGCCGCGGACTGCCGGGTCGGGTGGTGTTGGCCGGGCACCTCGACACGGTCCCGATCGCGGACAACGTGCCGTGCAGGGTGACCGGAACGGGGGCGGACCGGGTTCTGCACGGGTGCGGCACGGTGGACATGAAATCGGGCGCCGCGGTCTTTTTGCACCTGTTCGCCACTCTCGCCGACGCCGCACAGCTGTCCCACGACCTGACCCTGGTGTTGTACGACTGCGAGGAGATCGAGGCCACCGCCAACGGACTCGGTCACCTCGAACGGACCCGCTCGGACTGGCTGACCGGTGACGTGGCGATCCTGGGTGAACCGACCGCCGGACTCATCGAGGCCGGCTGCCAGGGCACCCTGCGCATCCGCGTTCACGCGCGGGGCGTGCGCGCGCACTCCGCCCGCAGCTGGTTGGGAGACAACGCCGCGCACCGCCTGGCTCCGGTGCTCGCCGCGTTGCAGCGGTACGCCCCGCGGTCGGTCGACATCGACGGCTGCGTGTACCGGGAGGGGTTGCAGGCGGTACGCCTGTCGGCCGGCATCGCCGGGAACACCGTCCCCGACGAGGCGTGGCTGGACGTGAACCACCGCTTCGCCCCCGACCGGGATCCGGGCTCCGCACTCGCCCACACCCTCGACGCGCTCGGTCTGACCGGGGCGCCGCAGGCGGCCGAGGGACAGAGCCCGCCGGACACGCCGGGGCTGTACTGGGAGCTGACCGACCTGTCACCGGGGGCTCTCCCGGGGCTGTCGGTCCCGGCCGCCGCGGACCTCGTCCGTGCCGCGGGGGGACGGGTGCGTGCCAAGTACGGGTGGACGGACGTGTCCCGGTTCGCCGCACTGGGCGTTCCCGCGGTCAATCTCGGTCCCGGAGACCCCGGGCTCGCCCACACCCGGGACGAGCACTGTCCCGCCGGGCAGATCACCGAGGTGTGCGCCACGCTGCGCTCCTATCTCACCGCGACCGCCTGATCCGGCACCGCCGCCGCGCCCACCACGACCCGAGTTCGACAAGGAGAAACCGGCCCATGGCCCCTACCGACCCCGTGCACATGCGCGGCCCCGTGCTCGTCCGCCGTCAGAAGGACGTCGAGCGCACGACCACCGACCAGCGACTGCTGGACAAGAACCAGGACACCGACTGGCTGCACACCGACCCGTGGCGGGTGCTGCGCATCCAGAGTGAGTTCGTCAACGGGTTCGGGGCACTGGCGGAGTTGGCCGATGCGGTCAGCGTGTTCGGTTCGGCGCGTACGCGCCCGGGTGACCCCGTCTACGAGCAGGCGGTCGAGCTGGGCAGGGCGCTCACGGATGCCGGGTACGCCGTCGTGACGGGCGGTGGCCCGGGACAGATGGAGGCCGCCAACAAGGGCGCCTGGGAGGCCAACGGCCGCTCCGTGGGGCTGGGCATCGAGCTCCCGATGGAGCAGGGCCTCAACCGGTGGGTGGACCTGGGCCTGCACTTCCGGTACTTCTTCATCCGCAAGACGATGTTCGTCAAGTACACGCAGGCGTTCGTCTGCACCCCGGGTGGATTCGGCACTCTCGACGAGTTCTTCGAGGCCATCACACTGGTCCAGACCGACAAGATCACCCGCTTCCCGATCGTGCTGCTGGGTGCGGACTTCTGGGCGCCGCTGGCCGACTGGATCCGCGGCACGCTGGTCGAGGAGGGCATGATCTCGGCCGCGGACACGGACCTGTTCCTGGTGACCGACTCGGTCACCGAGACCGTCGAGCACATCCGCGAGGCGCACCAGCGTGCCGCGACCAGCGCGGAGCAGCGAGAGGATCTGTACGGCGAGGAGCACCGGGGGGTCGAGCGTTGATGTCACCCGTCCCGGGGCGGAGGGTCTGCGTCTACTGCGCCTCGTCCTCCTACGATCCGACGCTGCTGCAGATCGCCACCGACGTGGGCACCGCGATCGCCCGCCGTGGCTGGTCGCTGGTCTCCGGCGGGGGCAACGTCTCGATGATGGGGGCGCTGGCCGAAGCGGCCCGCTCCGGGGGCGCCCGCACGGTCGGTGTGATCCCCGAGGGTCTGCGGGTCCGCGAGGTGGCCGATGTCTCGGCGGACGAACTCGTCGTCGTCACCTCCATGCGGGAACGCAAGCGCGAGATGGAGGAACGCTCCGACGCGTTCCTCACCCTGCCGGGCGGGATCGGCACCATGGAGGAGATGTTCGAGATGTGGACCTCGGCCTCTCTCGGATTCCACTACAAGCCGGTGGTCCTCTACGACCCGATCGGCTTCTACACACCCCTGTTGGACTGGGTGCGGACCCTCGCGGATCAGGGACTGGTGCACGAGGAGGCGCTCGACTGCCTGGTGGTCCGCGACGACCTGGACGCCGCTCTCGACGCCTGCGGAGGCCGCCGGTGACCCCTGCCGTTCCGACGCCGCTGCCGACCCTGTGCGGTCGCGCGGTGCCGGTGGGACGCCCGCTGGTGATGGCGATCGTCAACCGTACGCCGGACTCGTTCTACGACCGCGGCGCCACCTTCACCGACACCGCCGCGATGCGCAGGGTCGACGAGGTGGTCGACGCCGGGGCCGACATCCTGGACATCGGCGGGGTCAAGGCCGGACCGGGGGACAGGGTCGACGCCGCCGAGGAGACCCGCCGGGTGGTGCCGTTCGTGGAGGAGGTCCGCCGGCGGCATCCCGACGTGCTCATCTCGGTGGACACCTGGCGCGGCGACGTCGCCCGCCGCGCGGTCACCGCCGGCGCCGACCTCGTCAACGACACCTGGGCCGGCCACGATCCCGGCGTGCTCGTCGCCGCCGGAGAGGCGGGCGCCGGGTTCGTCTGCTCCCACACCGGCGGAGCGGTGCCGCGGACACGACCGTTCCGGGTGGGGTACGAGGACGTGGTGGCCGACGTCGTGCGGGAGCTCACCGCGGCCGCCGGGCGCGCGCTGGCGGCCGGGGTGCCCGCGGACGGCGTGCTCATCGACCCGACCCACGACTTCGGCAAGAACACCTTCCACGGACTGGAACTGCTGCGGCGCCTCGACGAGATCGTGGCGGTCGGCCACCCGGTCCTGATGGCGCTGAGCAACAAGGACTTCATCGGTGAGACCCTCGATGCGGACATCGACGGCCGCGCCGAGGGCACGCTCGCCGCCACGGCCGTCGCCGCGATGGCCGGCGCCCGGGTGTTCCGCACCCACGACGTGCCGGGCACGCTGCGGACGCTGGAGATGGTGGCCTCGATCGTCGGCACCCGGCCGCCGGCGCGGACGGTGCGAGGCCTGGCCTGAACCGACCCCCGGTCACCCCCGGTGCAGGCGCGGCGTATGCCAGACTCGACAGATCAGGTCGCCACCAGCGGAGGGGAACGGGAATACATGCTCACCGTCGTCGTCTACGTCGTGGTCACCTTCATCGTCGCGGCCGCGTTGTTCGCACTGTCGGTCGTCGTGTTCGGCCGGTCGGAGCTGCTACCGCCGGTGCGGAAGGACCACACGATCACCTACCTGCCGGCCGGTCCGATCGACGGCGAGGACCTGAGATCGGTCCGCTTCTCGATGGGTTTGCGGGGCTACCGGATGGCGGAGGTCGACTGGGCCCTCGAGCAGGCCGCGCGCGAGATCGATGTCCTGCGGGCACGTCTCGGAGAAGGCGATCTGGCGGTCGATCCGTCGCCGCGGTCGGACAGTCGACCCAGTACGGCGTCAGGGTAACGCCGGACACGCTAGAATCGTCGATATCCACTCAGTAGTACCGATCGTGGGTCCGTCGCTTTTTCACACGGCGTCGCCCCGCGGACAAGGACGAAGGGAATCTACCTGATGGCGGCTATGAAGCCCAGGACGGGTGACGGACCGATCGAGGCGGCCAAGGAGGGCCGTGGGATCGTCATGCGCGTCCCGCTCGAGGGCGGCGGACGGCTGGTCGTCGAGCTGACCCCCGATGAGGCGAAGTCGCTGGGCGTGGAGTTGACCAAGGCCACCTCGTAAACGCACACCCACCGATGCCGGCGCATCCGACCCTCGTGGCGGATGCGCCGACTCATGTGTCCGGAAGGTCTTTCTATGCCCGCTGAAACCGGCCGTCCCGTGCCCGGTCGTCCCCTGCCCGTCGTGCGTGTCGTCTCCGCCGCCGACTCCGTCCCCGACGCCGCGACGCCGCTGGTGACACGCGCCCCCGAGCCCGGCCGCGCCCCACGCGGGGCGGCGGAGGAGGCCCGCGTGACGGTGCGGGACGGCCACACCGTGCTCGAGGTGGAGCTCGACACCGCCGCGCCCCGCGCCGGTTGGGCCGGGGCCGTCGACCACGGCCTCGGCCACCGGCGGGCCGGCGCGGCCGCCGCCCGGCAGCTGCGGGATGCCCGCTCCACCGCTCCGGTCGTCGTGGACGTGCCCACCGTCCTGTCCGCCGACCGCCTGGGTGACCTGCTCCTGGGCTACCTGCTCGGCGCGCGGGGCCAGGACGTGTTCGCCGCCGAGCCGGTCCCGGTGGCGCCGGAGCTGGTCGTGCGGGTGGGATCGGCCTCGCGAGGCCGTGACGGTGCGGGGGCCGGTGTCGCCGGCGAC
Source organism: Candidatus Dietzia intestinigallinarum (assembly GCA_019119875.1). Classification (GTDB taxonomy): domain Bacteria; phylum Actinomycetota; class Actinomycetes; order Mycobacteriales; family Mycobacteriaceae; genus Dietzia; species Dietzia intestinigallinarum. The sequence continues at coordinate 78,124 of DWWG01000012.1, forward strand.
GGTGGCCCCGGGGGCGACGACGACGGGGACCTCCGGGACTGTGTCCACGGTATCGTCGCGGCGGCCGGGGAGGCGGCTCGAGCGACGGCGCTGGCCCGGGATCTCGCGGGTGCGCCCTCGGTGCTGAAGACGCCGCAGTGGCTCGTGGCCAGGATGGCCGAGACGCTGGGGGCGGCGGGGATGAACACCGATATCCTCAGCGGGGAGAGGCTCGAAGCCGGCGGTTTCGGGGGCGTGCTGGCGGTCGGCGGTGGTTCGGAGGCGCCGCCCGCGGTCTTGGTCGCCCGCCGGCCGGGAGACGGACCCCGCGTGCTGTTGGTGGGCAAGGGCGTCACGTTCGACACCGGAGGCATCTCGGTCAAGCCGGCCGAGGGGATGCACCTGATGCGCACGGACATGGCCGGCTCGGCGGCCGTGGTCGCGGCGGCGGCCGCGTTCTGCGCGGACGACCGGCACCCACACGCCGACCTGGACCTGACGGTGGTGGTGCCGTCGGCCGAGAACATGCTCTCGGGCTCGGCCTACCGGCCCGGCGACGTGGTGACGCATGTCGACGGCACCACCACGGAGGTCTCCAACACCGACGCGGAGGGACGCATGGTGCTCGCCGACGGCCTCGCCCACGGGATCGCCGAGGCCGACCCGGACGTGGTGGTGGACGTCGCCACCCTGACCGGCGCGATGAAGGTCGCGCTCGGGATGCGGACCGGCGCGGTCATGTCCTCGGACGACGACCTGGCCGAGCGGGTCTCGGGCGCCGGCGCCGCGGCGGGGGAGCGGTGGTGGCGTCTGCCGCTGCCCGACGACCTTCGTTCCGCGGTCCGCTCGGATATCGCCGACCTCAAGCAGGCCCCCAAGGGGCCGGGTGCGATCACCGCGGCGCTGTTCCTCGAGGGGTTCGTCGACGGAACGCCCTGGGCGCACCTGGACATCGCGGGTCCGGCACGGTCTCCGGAGGAGATCGACGAGGTGGGTCCGGTGGCGACCGGGTTCGCGACGCGGACCCTGCTCGGACTGCTTCGGGATCTCGCGCTCCGGCCGCGGGCGTGACCGGGGACCCGGGGGCGTTGACGCGCGCGGTCCCGCTGCTGCGGTGCCCGCAGTGCTCGGGGCCTGTCGAAGCACACACCGCCGCGTCGGCCGCTGTCGGCGCGGCCGGTCCCGGCACCCGGCTCCGCGGCTCGGGCGTCACCGGGATCCGCTGCGGTGCCGGACACTCCTTCGACAGGGCCCGGCACGGCTATCTCACGCTCTTCGGCCCCCGTGGCCGGCGGTTTCCCGGCGACACCACCGACCAGATTCTCGCGCGGGAGCGGGTGCTGGGCTCCGGGGTGTTCGACACCGTGGCCGGGGTGCTCACCGGGATCGCCCGCGAGCAGATCGTCGGGGGCGTCAGCCCGGTGGGCGGTGTGGCCGGCGGGAGGGCCCGGGGCGGCGGCCCGGTGGTCCTGGACGTCGGCGCCGGGACCGGCTTCTACCTCGGTCGCGTTCTCGACGGGGTCCGCGCGGCGGGCGGACCGGGTCGGGCACGGGGCACACAGGCCCCGCTCGGCATCGGCACGGAGCTCTCCGTCGCCGCCGCCAGGCGCCTGGCCAGGGCGGATCCCGACGCGGTGGCCCTCGTAGCGGACACGTGGGACGGACTGCCGCTGGCCGAGGAATCGGTGGATCTGGTCCAGGTGGTGTTCGCGCCGCGGAACGCCTCGGAGTTCGCCCGGGTCCTGCGTCCCGACGGGATCCTCGTCGTGGCGGCGCCCGGGCCGGGACACCTGGAACCCCTACGCTCGGATGCCGGGATGCTCACCCCTGAACCGGACAAGGCCGACCGGCTCGAATCAGGGCTCGCCCGGTTCTTCTCGCCCGGCCGGGTCCACGTGGTGGACGAGATCGTGCGGGTGTCCGGCGCGGTGGCCGCCGACCTCGCGCTCATGGGGCCCAGCGGCGTCCACCTGGACCGGGGCGACCTCGAACGGTCCCTCGGCGCGTCCGATCGCGAGGTGCGCCTGCACGTGGAGGTGCGCACGTTCCGCCCGGCCCGGTAGCGCACGCCCGGACGGCGCGGCCCGCCGCCGCGCCGGTCAGCGCAGCAGCGAGGCGTAGAGCCGGTGGGTCTGCTCGGCTATCACGTGCCACGAGAACCGGGTGCGGGCCCGCTCCTGCCCCGCCCGCCCGTACCGGGTCGCCCTGCCCGCATCGGAGATCAACTCGTTGACCGCCGAGGCGATACCCGCCTCGAACGCCCCGGGATCGTGCGCGTCGTAGTGGACGAGTGTTCCGGTCTCGCCGTCCACGACGACCTCCGGTATCCCGCCCACGTCGGAGGCGACCACCGCGGTCTCGCATGCCATGGCCTCGAGATTGACGATGCCCAGTGGCTCGTACACGGACGGACACGCGAACACCGACGCAGCGGAGAGGATCTCGATCACCTCGTGTCGCGGCAGCATGTCGCGCAACCAGAACACCCCCCGGCGGACCGCGCGCAGTTCGCCGACGAGTGATTCCATCTCGGCCGCGATCTCAGGGGTGTCCGGGGCCCCGGCGCACAGTACGAGCTGGGCGTCCGGGTGGAAATCACGGGCGGCTCGCACCAGGTGAGGTACCCCCTTCTGCCTGGTGATGCGGCCGACGAACGCCACGATCGGCCGGTCCGGGTCCACGCCGTGACGACGCAGCACCGAGTCCTCGTGCGTGTGCGGATCGACGGGAGACCACACCGAGGTGTCGATCCCGTTGAGGATCACGTGGATACGGGCCGGGTCGATCTCGGGGTAGACGTGGAGGATCTCGTTCCGCATCCGGTCGCTCACGGCCACCACCGCGTCGGCGTTCGCGAACGCATTTCGTTCGGACCACGACGACACCCGGTAGCCGCCGCCCAGCTGCTCGGCCTTCCACGGGCGGCTCGGTTCCAGCGAGTGCGCCGACACGACGTGGGGGATCCCGTACAGCTCACCGGCGAGGTGCCCGGCCAGGCCCGTGTACCAGGTGTGGGAGTGGACGATGTCGGCGCGCTCGGCCCCGATGCACATCCGCAGGCCCGCAGACAGGGTCTGGATCGCCGGGTTGGCACCCGCCCCGAGCCCCGGGTCGGGCCGGAACGCCCGGGCGGTGTCCCTGTCCGCACCCATACACAGCACGTCGACGTCGCAGAGCGGCCGTAGCGTCGCCACCAGTTCGGTGACGTGGACGCCCGCCCCGCCGTAGACCTCAGGCGGGTACTCCCTCGTCATCATCGCTACTCGCACAGTCGTCAACCTAGCCGCTCCACGGCGTTCCCGGAGCGGCCCCGGTGAACACCGCGCGTCCGCCGGATGGCGAGTCGGTGCGGGGCGGGGGCAATGCTCACGTTGCCCGGTGCGGAGGTCGTGATGTGGTTACGGTGGGGGCGTGAGGAGCCAGCCACACGTCCTAGCACTCGTCCTCGCCGGGGGCGAGGGCAAGCGTCTCTTCCCGCTGACCGCGGACCGGGCGAAGCCGGCCGTGCCGTTCGGGGGGTCCTACCGGCTCATCGATTTCGTGTTGAGCAACCTGGTCAACGCCGGTTTCATGCGGATCTGCGTTCTCACCCAGTACAAGTCGCACTCACTGGACCGTCACATCTCCCAGGTCTGGCACATGAGCGGGATGGGCGGGGAGTACATCACCCCGGTGCCCGCACAGCAGCGGCTCGGCCCGCGCTGGTACACGGGTTCGGCGGACGCCATCCTGCAGTCGTTGAACCTGGTGTACGACGAGCGACCGGACCACATCATGGTGTTCGGTGCCGATCACGTGTACCGCATGGATCCCCGGCAGATGCTCGACCATCACGTCGCCACCGGTGCCGCGGTGACCGTGGCCGGGATCCGGGTGCCGCGCAGCGAGGCGTTCGCGTTCGGCTGCATCGATGCCGGGGAGGACGACCTCATCCGCGGCTGGGTGGAAAAGCCCGCCGAGCCCCCTGGGACCCCGGATGATCCGGACGCGACGTTCGCCTCGATGGGTAACTACATCTTCACCACCGACGCGCTCATCGAGGGGCTGAAGGCCGACGCGGAGAAGCCCGATTCCTCACATGACATGGGCGGGGACATCATCCCGGCGCTCGTGGAGCAGGAGCGGGCGTACGTGTACGACTTCGCGCGCAACGTCGTGCCGGGCGAGACCGACCGGGACCGCGGCTACTGGCGTGACGTGGGCACGATCGACGCTTTCTACGACGCCCACCGGGATCTGGTGTCCGTGCACCCGGTCTTCAACCTCTACAACTCCCTGTGGCCGATCCGGACGCAGCAGGACAACCTCCCGCCGGCGAAGTTCGTCAAGGGCGGGATGGCGCAGGAATCGATGGTCGGGGCCGGCAGCATCATCTCGGCGGGGACGGTGCGCAATTCCGTGGTGGCCAACAACGTTCTCGTCGAGGACGGCGCGGTGGTCGAGGGCAGTGTCCTCCTACCCGGCGTACGGATCGGGCGCGGTGCCGTCGTGCGCAAGGCGATCGTCGACAAGAACAGTCACATCGGCGACGGTGACCTCATCGGGGTGGACCACGAGCGCGACAGTCGTCGTTTCCCGATCAGCGCGGGTGGCGTGGTGAGCGTGGCCAAGAACTCCGTGACCTCGCTGCCCAACTAGGTGGCCCTGTGCGTGCTGCTCGCCCGGCTCGCGGTCCCCGCCCGGGGCCGGCTCGCGCGGGCGGCGGCGAGTCGTCCGGGGCGAGGTCAGAGGGTGACGACAGTGAGTCCGGAGCCCACCGGCAGCACCGTGACGTGGGCGTGCTCGGGTAGCTCCGCGTCCTCGGGGAGGGGCGCGTGCTCGCCGATCAGGACCAGTGCTCCGCCCGGGCGCAGCAACTGGTGGGAGCGGGAGACGACCCGGGACACGGAGTGGGTCGGAACATCGGCCACCACGAGGTCGTAGGCCCCGTCGGCCAGCTTGTCCGCGACCTCGAGCGGGCGGGCCGCGATGTACCTGGCCGACGAGGACGGGTGGCCCGCCGCCCGGACCGCAGACCGCGCGGCGTCGAGGTGGTGGGGGTCGTCGGTGATGCAGGTGACCACCGCGCCGGCACCCGGGCCGGCGGCGGCGAGGATCGCGAGTGCGGGTACGCCGGGGGCGGGGGAGATGCACACCGCGGCGCGGGCGCCGGTGAGTCGGGCCACCAGCCGGATCGCCTCCGCTGTCAACGCGTCGGGGGACGCGGCGCCCAGTTCGGCCGCCTCGGCGCGGGCGGGGGCGTAGAGGGCGTCGTCGACGAGCTCGGCGCTCCGGCGCGCGATGCCGTCGAGCCCGGAACGGTCGGTGGCGGGGGTATCAGAGGAATCGGACACCTGATCAGCGTATCCGGCGAGCGGCACCGGACGGTGTCCAACGCGCGGTGATCTGATCGGTACAAGACTCTCAGACACATCTCAGTACGGGTATACCGTGAGGACAGATCGATGAGGGAGGGTGGTAACCGTCGCACCACGCGGGTGCGTTGAACACCGCGCGGACCACCGGGCCGCGCCGGAGGAGCAGCGGCATGTATTCACGGACCGTGCACGGAACGATGATCGACTCGGAGGCGGATCGCGAGGCGGTCGTGGGTACCGCCCGGTTCGATGCCACAGGCGTGTCCGCGGACATGCCCTCCTGGTCGGAGCTGGTGGCCCAGCACGGTGACCGCGTCTACCGTCTTGCCTTCCGACTCTGCGGGAACGCGCACGACGCGGAGGACATCACCCAGGAGGCGTTCATCCGGGTGTTCCGGTCCCTGGACAGGTACAAGCCGGGAACGTTCGAGGGCTGGATGCACCGGATCGTCACCAACCTGTTCCTCGACATGGCCCGCCGCCGCGCGCGTATCCGCTTCGAGTCGCTTCCCGAGGATGCCGAGCGGGTTCCCGGTCGTGCCCGCAGCCCGGAGCAGGTCCTCTCCGAGGAGAGCTTCGACCCGATCCTGCAGACGGCGCTGGCCAATCTCTCGCCGGAGTTCCGCGCAGCGGTGGTGCTCAGCGATATCGAGGACCTCAGTTACGAGGAGGTGGGTCGGATTCTGGGCGTCAAGATGGGGACCGTTCGTAGCCGCATCCACCGTGGTCGCGCTGCGCTGCGGGCCGAGTTGGAGGCCGCCGGGGTCACCGGGGTACACAGCCGCGTCGACTGACAGGGCCCGAGCAGTCGGGAACCAGGGCGGGCCCCCGGACGTTGTTCCTGCCGACGAGGTTCTGGCGGCCCACGGATGCCAGCGGACAGGAGAGCGTGCGGTGGAACGACGACAGCCGGGAGGCGAACCCGCCCCCGAGTTCCGACTCTCCCGGGACGCCGCCCGTCGCGTGACCGATCAGACCGGCCCGCCACGCCCGCGTCGGACGTTCCTGTCGACAGACCACCTGTCGACCGAGGCCGCCGCCGCGTATGTGGACGGCCGGCTTCCGCAGGGGGGCCGGCTCCGGGCCGACGCCCATCTCGAACTCTGCGACCAGTGTCGACGGGAGGTCGACGATCAGCGCGAGGCCCGGCGCGCGCTCCGTGGTTCCGGCCCCATCCGCATGCCCAGCGACCTGCGGGACCGACTTCGCGACCTCGAGGGGCTCGGTCGGATCGCGCCGGACCCTGAACCCGACGATGGGCGGCAGCGGCCCGAGGAGGACACCGGCGACGTCGGCCGGGGCGGCCCGTGGTCGAGGCTGCTGCGACGACTCCGCGGTCCCGGCCACTAGGGTGGGCCGGGTGGAGGACCAGACAGGTGTGCCCGGCCGCGCGGGAGGGGACGACGGCCCCGACCGCCCGCTGCGTGAGCCCGCGCCCATCGACCGCCCGGGGGTCGACGACGACGTCGCCGCGCGCTTCTCCCGTCCCGCCGGCGTCACCGGCGGATTCGACCCCCGTCATACCGCCACCGACACCCCCGTCGAGCCCGGAGGACCGCCCGAGGCGGACCCGGCGTTGGCCCGTGCCTTCGGCCCGCCGCCGGGCGCGGAGCGCGGTATCGAACGCCATCCGGACTGGCAGGACGAGGTCGCCGCACCCCAGCCCCCGCAGCCGGACCCGTGGCGCGATCCGCACGCCCCGGTGGGTTTCGGAGCGCCGGCCGTGGAGGCTGCCGACGTTCCCGGACCCGTCGACCTGACCGGGGCAGCGGAGCCGCCGGCGCCCCGGCTCTCACTGTCCGAGGCGCTGTTCGAACGCCGACTGAGCAGGCAGGCGCTGGCGGGGGCGACCGCGGTCCTCGCCGTCGTCGCCCTCGCCGGCGGCGCCATCGGTGCCGTCGTCGCGGACAACGCCCGGGTCCTCACCACCTCGACCGTCCGGATCTCGGACGCCCCGGAGAACGTGCTGCGGCCCGAGAACACGGTCGGTGAGGTGGCCGGGAAGGTCCAACCGGCCGTGGTCAGCATCCAGGTGTCCACCGCGTCCGCGCGCGGTGAGGGATCCGGAATCGTGATCGACCCGCAGGGCTACATCGTCACCAACAACCACGTGGTGACCATGGACGGCGCGGCCGACCGTGCGGACATCGACGTGGTCTTCTCCGACGGCTCCCGGGCGCCGGCCGAGATGGTGGGTCGCGACCCCGCGACGGACCTGGCCGTCCTCAAGGTCGATGACGTGCAGAACCTCACCGTCGCCACCCTCGGCAATTCCGACGAGGTCGAGGTCGGCGAACAGGTCATCGCGATCGGCTCCCCGCTCGGGCTGGTCCGCACGGTGACCGGGGGGATCGTCTCCGCGATCCAGAGACCGATCGCGCTCGGCGAGTCCACCTCCGACGGAGATGTGGTGATCGACGCCATCCAGACCGACGCCGCCATCAACCCCGGCAACTCCGGCGGGCCCCTCATCGACGGCTCGGGCGCGGTGATCGGGATCAACACGTCGATCTTCACCCAGACCGGGGGATCGATCGGACTGGGTTTCGCGATCCCCGTCAACGACGTCCGCACCGTTGTGACCGAGCTGATGACCGAGGGCTCCATCCAGCACGCCACCATCGGCGTCAACGCCCGCAAGGCCGACAACGGGTCGGTCGAGGGTGCCGAGATCGTCAACGTCCGGGAGGGTTCTCCCGCGCAGGAGGGGGGCCTCCGCGAGGGCGACGTGGTGACCCGGGTGGGTGATCGCGCCGTCCGCTCGTCCGATGAGCTCGTGGTGGCCGTGCGCCAGGCCGGCGCGGACGTCGACGTCCCGGTCGAGGTCATCCGGGGCGGCACCAGGGTCGAACTGACGGTACGACCGGTCCTGGGGTAGACGCGCCCCCCGCGGTGGCGTCCCGTTCCCGCCGCCGGCCCGGACGACGTATCCTCGACAGCGATGTTCACGAACGTGGGGTGGTCCGAGCTCCTGGTGCTCGGGGTGGTTGCGCTGGTCGTCCTGGGGCCCGAGCGTCTCCCCGAGGCCGCCCGCTGGCTGGCCTCGATGATCCGCAAGGTCAAGGAGTTCGCGGGCAACGCCCAGCAGCAGCTCAAGGACGACTACGGGACCGACCTCGAGGAGTTCAGCGAGCCGCTCAAACAGCTCAACGAGCTGCGCGGCCTGAGTCCGCGTGCGATGGTCACCAAACATCTGCTGGACGGCGACGACTCGTTGTTCACCGGCAACTTCGACTCCGCCGCCCCCGCGGGCGGTGCCGCCGTGGCAGGTGCGCAGGGCGGCGAGCCCCGTCGGTCCACCGCGCCACAGTCGGAGCCGCCTGCCCGACCGGCCGCCGATCCGGCGCCTCCCGCCCAGTCGGCGCAGACCGACGGGCAGTTCTGGGACACCGACGCCACCTGACCGCGCACTGACCGGCGGGCGCTCCGACCGCGGCGGTGCGGGCCACCGCGCCGGCTCACATTCTCCAGAGCCTTCAGAGGTGACGGTCAGAGGTGTCGGGTGGTGTCGATCCCCAGGTTCATGCCGGCCAGACCCCGCGGACGCACCGCGAGTCCGTCGGCGATCTCCCGGAACGCCTTACCCGAGGGCGAATCCGGCTCGGCCAGGACGATGGGCGTGCCCTCGTCGCCGTGCTCGCGGACCGCCTGCTCCAGCGGGACCTGCCCCAGGAGCGCGACCGGCGCACCGACGGACCGGGACAGGTTGGCCGCGACCTCCTCGCCACCGCCGCTGCCGAAGACATCCATCCGCGTGCCGTCGGGCAGCTCCAACCACGACATGTTCTCGATGACGCCGGCGATCCGCTGACGGGTCTGCAGCGCGATCGAGCCCGCACGTTCGGCCACCTCGGCTGCGGCCTGTTGCGGAGTGGTCACCACGAGGATCTCCGCGGACGGGATCAGCTGGGCGATCGAGATGGCCACGTCGCCGGTGCCGGGCGGCAGGTCCATCAGGAGGACGTCCAGGTCGCCCCAGTAGACGTCCGCCAGGAATTGCTGCAGTGCTCGGTGGAGCATGGGCCCACGCCACACGACCGGAGTGTTCCCCTTGGTGAACTGGGCGATGGAGATGACCTTCACCTCGTGGGAGACCGGCGGCAGGATCATCTGTTCGACCTGGGTGGGGCGTGCGTCGGTCCCCAGCATCCGCGGGATCGAGTGGCCGTAGATGTCTGCGTCGAGAACTCCCACCGACAAGCCGCGTTCGGCGAGTGCGGCCGCGAGGTTCACCGTGGCGGTGGACTTGCCGACCCCGCCCTTACCGGAGGCCACCGCGTAGACGCGGGTGAGGTTGCCGGGCTGGGCGAACGGGATCACGGGCTCGGCGGTGTCGCCGCGCAACTGCTTGCGCAGCTCCGTGCGCTGCTCGTCGCTCATCACATCGAGGTCCACGTTGACCTCGCCGACACCGGGGACGTCGGACACGGCGTCCCGGACCCGGTCGGCGATGGTGTCCTTCATCGGGCAGCTGGCGACCGTCAGGTAGATGCCCACGTCGACCCTGCCGGTGGCGGGATCCACCTCGACGCCCTTGATCATGCCGAGCTCGGTGAGCGGCTTACGGATCTCCGGATCATCGACCTTGGCCAGCGCGGCACGGATCGATTCTTCGCTGGGTGCACTCATGATGCCCCGAGTCTAGGCGTCACGGCACGTGGTGACGATTCAGGCCGGAGGCGGAACGCAGAACGGCGGGATGCAGGGCAGCTCGATCACCGGCAACCCCGGAGCCGCGGGTGGCGGCGGCGGGGCCGGGGCCACCTCGGTCTCCTCGGCCACCGGCGCGGGCGGGGTGGGTGCCGGCGGCTCCGGAGACGGGGGCTCGGACGGTGCAGGGGTCTCGGTGCAGCCCGGAACCGGGGGCTCGGGCTGGCCGGGCTCCGCAGGCTCAGGGGCGGCGGTCGGCGTCCCCGTCCACCCCTCGGGGCAGTGCTCCGGTGCCTCGGGCGGCTCGACCGTGGGCTTGGGCTGGTGGATCTCCGGAAGATCCGAGGGCAGCGGGAAGGCGTTCACCGCGTAACCGTGCGCCCAGGCGTTGACGTTGGCGACGTAGGCGAGGGAGTTGTTGTACGCGAGCACCGCGCGGGTCCGCGCCGAGGGGTCGGCCATCGAGCCACCCTGGTTGCACAGCAGGGTCGCGGCGGCGAGCGCACCGTCGTAGATGTTGTTGGGGTCCGCCACACCGTCGCCGTTCCCGTCGCGTCCCAGACGCTTCCAGGTGGACGGGATGAACTGGACCGGGCCGACCGCGCGATCGAACTCGGGGTCTCCGTCGAACCGGCCGCCGTCGGTGTCGGTGATCACGGCGGTGCCGGGCAGCGAGCCGTCCAGGCGCGGCCCGAGGATACGGCCGATCGTGTTGCCCTGCGCGTCGAACCTGCCACCGCCCTGGTTGGACTCGACCTGCCCGATCCCCGCGAGCAGCGTCCAGTCCATCTCACACGCGGGCTGCTCGGCGTTCAGACGGTCGGCGGCCCGCTGGTAGGCGTCGAGAGCGATTCCCGGGATCCCCAGGGGGCCGTCCGGGATCGTGGCCGGCTGGATGTGCGCGGCCGCCGGGTCATCTGCGGGCGCGGGCTCCTCCTCGGGGGAACGTTCTGCCTCCTCCGTGCTCGTCGTGGTGGGACCCGCGGTGGCGGAGGAGGTGGTCCCGGGGGCGGATTCGGCGAGCGGGGTGATGTCCGGAGCATCGGGTGGACTGGTGTCCATGGACAGGCCGACGGTGGCCACCACCGCGATGGCGGTCGCGGTCACCGCGGCGCTGGTCAGCACCTTGCGGTCAGCGCTCTGAACAACTCTGCGCAAGCTTCCCCCTAGTGCTCGGTTGCGGATCCCGCACGCGAATGGCACGCCCCCCGGGCGGATCCGTCCCTGCCGAGGTTACCCCCGGCCCCTGGTGTCTGAATCGGTTTTACCCCGCTCGGTGTTACCTGCGCCACCGCCACCTCCGGCGAGCAGGGCCTCGATGCGTTCGACGGAATCACGGAGGTCATCGAGCTCGCGACGGAGATAGTCCCGGGTCACCGTCTCGCCCACCGACAATCGGACGGAGGCGAGCTCCCGGGCCAGGAACTCGGTGTCCGCCTTGGTCTGGGTGGCGCGGAGCCGGTCCTCCCGGAGCGAGGCTCTGTCGCGGTCCTCCTGCCGGTTCTGGGCGAGCAGGATCAACGGCGCCGCGTACGCGGCCTGGGTCGAGAACGCGAGGTTCAACAGGATGAACGGGTACGGGTCGAACCGGAGTGCAACCACCGCGACGTTGACGATGATCCACGCGATCACCACGACGGTCTGGATGAGCAGGTAGGTGCCGGTGCCGAAGAAGCGGGCCACGGCCTCGCTGTAGCGCCCGACCGCATCGGCGTCGAAACTGATGCGGACCCGGCGTGAGGTGACCGGGGTCGACAGCGGGGAGCGGGGGGACTGATCGGTCATGACCGGCTCTTCTCCCGTTCGTCGTGCAGGTCCAGGTCTCGCCAGTCCTCCGGCAGGAGGTGGTCGAGGAGATCGTCCACGGCCACCGCGCCGAGAAGATGTCCCGCGTCGTCGACGACCGGGCCGCACACGAGGTTGTACGTGGCGAAGAACCGGGTCACCGCGTCGACCGAATCGGAGGGGCGGAGCGAGGACAGGCTCGTGTCCAGGGTCTCGGCGACCATCATCGACGGCAGTTCCCGCAGCAGTGCCTGAATGTGGACACAGCCGAGGTACTGGCCGGTGGGGGTGGCGGTGGGCGGACGGACGACGAACACCAGACTGGCCACGGCGGGGCTGAGATCGGGGTTGCGGCAATGGGCCAACGCCTCGGCGACCGTCGTCTGAGGGGACAGGATGATCGGCTCGGGGGTCATCAGACCGCCGGCGGTGTCGGCGTCGAACGTCAGCAACCGCCGCACCGGTGCGGAATCCTCGGGGTGCATCCGTTCGAGGAACGACTCCGCGTCCTTCTCCGGCAGCTCGCCGAGGAGGTCCGCCACGTCCTCGGGGTCCATCGCCTCCAGAACGTCCGTCGCGCGTTCGAGTTCGAGACGGGTGACGATCTCGGTCTGCTCGTCGTGGGGCAGCTCCTGGAGGACGTCGGCCAGCCGCTCGTCGTCGAGAGTGCGCGCCACCTCCAGCCGCCGGACCTCGGGCAGCTCGCGCAGCGCGATGGCCACATCGGCCGGCCGCAGATCCGCGTACTGCTCGACCAGGCTCTCGGCACCGTGATCAGGGGCGCCGATCGCGGAGTCGTCCAGACCTCTGGTCCTGTTCCACGGGTGGATCGAGACCGCCCCACGCCGAGCCAGCGGGGTGCGGCCACGGCGCACCCGGGTGGCGACCCGGGAGACGAGCCAGTCCCTGGACCGCTGGCGCTCGATCTCCACGTCCACGACCCGGTGCCGCTCGGTCACAGGGGCCGGGTTCACCCCCGGCGTCGACTGCTCGACCTCCACGCCGATCGTGGAGTCGACCAGGGACCCCAACACCAGGTTCTCGCCGGGGCGCGACTGGAAACGGTGCAGGTTGATGGTCCCTGAGACCAGCGAGACCGACCGGGGATCGATGGCTGCCACACGCAGCATGGGGACGAAGATCCGGCGCCGGGTCGGCAGCTCCACCACCAGGCCGATCACCCGGGGAGGCCTGGTCCCGGACCGCATCGTCACCACGACGTCGCGGATGCGTCCGATGTCATCCCCGTCAGGTCCGATCACCGGGAGCCCGGCTAGCCTGGCGACGAAGGCCTTGTTGAGGTTCGCCATGCGGACCAGGCTAGTCACCGTTCGGCGGCGCCCGCCCGCCGAACCGGATGGAGAGGGAGAGGCACCCACGATGACCGACGCCCGCCAGGTTCCGCCGCCGTCGGCGCAGGACCCCGTCGCCAGGATCGCCGACCTCCGGGCCAGGCCCAGGCGGACCGTCCTGGCCGTGCCCGGCAGCAGCGTCCGGATGATCGACAAGGCTCGTGGCCTCCCCGTGGACGAGGTGTTCCTGGACCTGGAGGACGCTGTTGCCGGACCGGCCAAGGACGAGGCCCGCGAGAACGTGGTGGCGGCGCTTCACACGGGCGGGTTCGCGGCGCCGACCGTCGTGGTCCGTGTGAACGCGTGGGACACCGAGTACACGGTCCGCGACGTCACGGAGGTCGTCGGACGGGCCGGCTCGAAGGTGGACGCACTGTTGCTGCCCAAGGTGCGGAGCGCGTCGGAGGTCGTGGCCCTGGACCTGGTGCTCACCCAGGTGGAGAAGGCCGCGGGCCTGCCGGCCGGGCACATCGGGATCGAGCCACAGATCGAGGACGCCCTCGGCCTGACCAACATCACCGGGATCGCCACGTCCAGTCCCCGTGTCCTCACCCTCGTGTTCGGCCCCGCCGACTTCATGGCCTCCGTCGGGATGCGGACCCTGACGGTGGGTGAGCAGCCGGAGGGCTACACCCCGGGCGATGCCTACCACCATGTCCTCATGTCGATTCTCGTCGCCGCCCGGGCCCACGGGCTGCAGGCCATCGACGGGCCGTTCCTCAAGGTCCGCGACGAGGAGGGCTTCCGTCGCGCCGCCGCCAGGACCGCAGCCCTGGGATTCGACGGCAAATGGGTGCTGCACCCGTCACAGGTGGACGCCGGGAACGAGGTGTTCAGCCCCCGCCAGGACGAGTTCGACAAGGCCGAGGGCATCCTCGCGGCCTACGCGCACTCCACGTCCGTCGAGGGCGGGGCCCGAGGCGCCGTGATGTTCGGCGACGAGATGCTGGACGAGGCCAGCCGTAAGATGGCCCTCGTGGTCTCCGCGCGCGGCCGCGCGGCCGGGATGACCGTCTCGGACCCGACCATCACCAACGGGTGAGCCCGGAAGGACGACAAACTCATGACCTCTCGAGTGAACCCGGCGACCGGCAGGACGCGGGGCGGCCAGACCCCGGGTCTGCCCACGCCACCCACCGGCTGGGTCGTCGGCTCCTACTCCACCTACGCGGAGGCCCAGGCCGCTGTCGACCACCTGGCCGACGAGGCGTTCCCGGTCCACGAGGTCACCATCGTCGGAGTTGACCTGATGCAGGTCGAGCGCGTGACAGGCCGACTCACCTGGCCGAAGGTCCTCCTCGGCGGCCTGGCCACCGGTGCCTGGCTCGGGCTCTTCGTCGGCCTGCTGCTCGGCATCTTCACCCAGCCCATGTGGGGCGTCGTCCTCACCGGTCTGATCGGCGGCTCGGTGTTCGGCATCGTCTCCGCCTCCCTGTCCTACGCCGCCACACGCGGCAAACGGGACTTCGCGTCCACGTCGCAACTCGTCGCGGGGCGATACGACGTCCTCTGCGAGCCCGCCAACGCCGAGCGCGTCCGGGACGAACTCGCCCGTCTCGGACTCAAGTGATGCCGCAGGACTCCTCGTCGTCGTCGGTCCTCGAGACGGTCCGGGCCCACCTGGAACGCCACCACGGACCGGAACCACAGGAGGCGTCGGTGACGTTCCTCGGCGCGAACCCGATCACCGTCCTGCGGTTCGTGGACGTGGAGACGGGCCTGGTCCGATACGTCACGCTCGGATGCTCCGCCGAACCGATGGGCGATCCGTCCGCGCTGGTCCCGGACCCGACGGCCCCGCGCGCCGAACTCAGCCTGACGCTGCGCGGCGGGGTCGACGGACTCGTCCGTGCCCTCGCCGTGATCGCGGCAGCCCCCGCGATCGAGGGCCTGGTCCTGGCCGAGGGCGCACTCATCGATCTCGGCGAGCCACTCTGGCCGGGCGCGGCGTTCACCGCCGTGATCCTGCGCGCCCCCGAGATCCCGGAGGTCGAACTGCCCGGCGACGCCGCGCCGGTCTCGGTGTTCCGGGCCGTCCCGGTCACGCACACCGAGGCCGCCTGGGTGCGGATGAAGGGCGCGGCCGAACTCGAGGAGGCCTGGGCGGAGGCCGCGATCGACGTCACCGATCCCGCCCGCTCGGCGGTCAACCCCGGACGGACGCGTTAGGCTTCACGGGGCCGGCGGCACGAGGCGGACGGATCAGAGCCACCGATTCTTCCGGAAGATCCAGAACAGGCCCACGCACACCCCGACCATGATCGCCAGTACCGCGTAATAGCCGAACCAGAAATCGAGCTCGGGCATGTTCTCGAAGTTCATCCCGTACACCCCGGCGATCATCGTGGGCACGGCCGCGATCGCCACCCACGCCGAGATCCGGCGCATGTCGGTGTTCTGTCGCACCCCGACGATCGCGATCGCCGCTCCCACCAACGAGGTCATCTGCTCGTCCACCACAGACACCTCCGACACGGCCTGCGAGTGGTGGTCCTGCACGTCCCGGAAGTAGTGGCGGATCTCCTCGGGCACGAGCTCCAGGCGATCAGCCGACAGTCGCAGCAGCGGCCGGGCGAGGGGCACGATGTTGTGCTTGAGTTCGAGCAGCTCCCGCTTGAGGAGGTAGATCTGCTCGATGTCCACGGCCGCACGTGGCGCGAACACCGCCGACTCGAGCTCCTCGACGTCCCGCCGCATCACCTCCGCCACCTCGAGGTAGCTGTCCACCATCCGGTCGGCCACGGCGTGCATCACCGCCGCCGGACCGTGGAGGAGCCTGTCGGGAGACTTCTCCAGCTGGGCACGGATCCCGGCGAGCTCGGAGAAATCCCCGTGCCGGACCGTCACCACGAAATCCCGCCCCAGCACCACCATCACCTCGCCGGTGGTGACGACCTCGCTGACGTCCGCGATGGTCTCGTGGGGCAGGTACCGTACCGCCGCGAGGTTCAGCACGAGCGTGTCGTCGTACGCCTCGAGCTTGGGCCGCTGCTCTCCGCTCGTGGCGTCCTCGGTGATCAACTCGTGGATGCCGAACTCCCGCGACAGGGCCTCCATCTGGCGGGTGTCCGGGGCGAGCAGCCCGAGCCACACGAAACCCCGGCCGGTGGACCGGACCTCGTGGATCGCGGCCCGGTACGTGTACTCCCCGGGTTGCCGCACCCCGTCGACGTAGACACCGCAGTCCACGATCGCCCGGTCCGTGGGCACGGAGTTGCCGGCTGCGGCCTGGGCCGGCGACACGACGCGCGGGTGACGGTGTGGGAGAGCGGGCAACGGTCCTCCTTCGGCAGGTGCGATTCGACAGTAGCCTCCGCGCGGGGGCTCGGCGTGACGATGCGGGGACGGGGCTGGGAGACTGTGGGTTCGAAGGTTCCGCGTACGAGCGCGGTGACGAGTGCAGGGAAGGGCGGAATCGGATGCGGCGGACGTGGGGGCGGGCTGTGCGGACGGCCGGGCTGGCGGTGATCGCCGGTGTCGTGGTGACCGGATGTGCAGCGCAGTCGTCGATAGTCCCGGCGCACGTGGACACGCCGGTGGTCGTGATCGAGACCGCCTCCTTCGGTGAGGCCGAGATCGTGGGCCACATCTACGGCAACGCGCTGACCCGCCAGGGCTGGAGGGTGGAGCCGCGTCCCCAGTCCGGCACCCAGGCGGAGGCCGTGGAGGCGGTGACGACCGGCGAGGCCACGTTCACGGTCGGATTCACCGGAGAACTGCTGACGATGTTCGATCCGGGATCGCAGGCGGTGGCGGCCGAGGACGTCTACCCGGCGGTGATGGCCGCTCTTCCCGAGGGGGTCACCGCCGCGGACCCGGCCCCGGCGCAGGACGCGCCGGCCTATGCGGTCACCCGGCACACCTCGGAGACCTACGGACTGCGCACGATGTCCGATCTGGACGGGCGTTGCGGCGAGTTCACGCTCGGGGCCCGGCAGGAGATGCTGGAGGACACGGAACTGTCAGCGGCGGTGGGGCGGACCTACAACTGCGCATTCGTCAACCGGGTGCCGCTCGGGCCCAACCCCCGCGTGGTGTTCGAGGCCCTGCGGGCCGGACAGATCGGGGTCGGACTGGTCCGGTCCGCCGATCCGGTCCTGCATCCGGAGGACATGGTGGTGTTGGACGACGACGACAACGCGATCAGGGCCCAGAACATCGTGCCGGTGTTCCGTAAGGGCTCGCTCTCGGAGGACCAGCTCGCCCTGGTCAACCGTGTCAGCGGTGAGCTGACCACCGACGATGTCCGGGATCTTCTGCTGGGGATCGAGTTCGGCACGGCCTCGCCTGTGTCCCTGGCCGACTACTGGCTGGACGAGCACGGCTACTGAGCGCCTCTGAACGAGAAGGGCCCGTCCGGGTGGACGGGCCCTTCTCGGCTGTCATCGACTGATCAGGCGAACGCCTCGTCGACCAGTGCCTTCTGCTCGACCGCGTGGACCTTGCTCAGCCCGGTGGAGGTCGCCGCCATGGGGCGGCGCGAGACCCGCTTGAATCGCGGGAAATTGTCGATCCGCTCGGGGAGCTCGAGCGCCAGGAAGCTCCAGGCGCCCTGGTTGGCGGGCTCCTCCTGGACCCACCGCACCTCATCGAGGTTGGGGTAGCGGTCCAGGGCCTCGCGCAGGCGACGGTGCGGGATCGGGTGGAGCTGTTCGAGCCGCACGATCGCGACGTCCTCGCGCTCGTCCTTGTCCCGGCGTGCGGCCAGCTCGTAGTAGAGCTTGCCCGACACGAGCAGCATCGTGGTGACCTTGTCGGCGTCGCCGCCGCCGTTCACGAAGGCGGGATCGTCCAGCACCGAGCGGAATTTGCCCGAGGTGAAGTCCTCGACGGCGCTGACGGCCTTCTTGTTCCTCAGCATCGACTTGGGCGTGAACACGACCTGGGGGCGCTTGATGCCGGTCGCGTGGCGGCGCATCAGGTGGAAGTAGTTCGCAGGGGTCGACGGCTGGGCCACCGTCATCGACCCCTCTGCGCACAGCTGGAGGAACCGCTCGATGCGTCCGGACGTGTGGTCCGGGCCCATGCCCTCGTGGCCGTGGGGCAGCAACAGCGTGACCGAGGACTTCTGGCCCCACTTGGCCTCACCGGAGGAGATGTACTCGTCGATGATGGTCTGGGCGCCGTTGACGAAGTCGCCGAACTGGGCTTCCCACATCACGAGCGCCTCGGGGTCGCCCACCGAGTAGCCGTACTCGAACCCGAGCCCCGCGTACTCGGTGAGGGCGGAGTTGAACACATCGAACCGGCCCTCGGCCCCGTCCAGGTGCTGGAGGGGGGAGTAGGTCTCGGCGGTGGTCTTGTCGACGATCACCGCGTGGCGCTGGGTGAAGGTACCCCGCTGGGAGTCCTGGCCGGCGAGGCGGACCGTGCGGCCCTCCAGCACCAGGGAACCGATTGCCAGCAGCTCCCCGAACGCCCAGTCGATGTTGCCGTTGTAGGCCATCTTCTGGCGTGCCTCGTAGACCGGCTTGACACGCGGGTGGATGTGGAAGCCCTCGGGCAGGGTGCCGAAGGCGTCACCGATCGCGTGGACGACCGACTCGTCGATCGCGGTGATGATCTTGGGCAGCGGCTGATCGGGTTCGATGGACTGCGACGCCTTGACCGGGTGCTTCTCGAGTTCCCGGACCTCGTTGAAGACCCGCTCGAGCTGGCCCTGGAAGTCGCGGAGTGCGTTCTCCGCCTCCTTGTCGGTGATGTCACCACGACCGACCAGGTCCTCGGTGTACGACTGGCGGACGCTCTTCTTGCCGTCGATCACCTCGTACATCCGCGGCTGCGTCATGGACGGGTCGTCGGCCTCGTTGTGCCCGCGACGGCGGTAGCAGACGAGGTCGATCACGACGTCCTTCTTGAACTGCTGACGGAAGTCCATCGCGAGGCGCGCCACGCGGACACAGGCCTCCGGGTCGTCGCCGTTGACGTGGAAGATCGGCGCGCCGACCATCTTCGCCACGTCGGTGCAGTACTGGCTGGAGCGTCCCGCCTCGGGCGCGGTCGTGAAGCCGATCTGGTTGTTCACCACGATGTGGACCGTGCCGCCGGTGCGGTAGCCGTTGATGAGCGAGAGGTTGAGGGTTTCGGCGACCACGCCCTGGCCCGCGAACGCGGCGTCACCGTGGAGCATGAGCGGCACGACCGGGAACTCGGCACGCCACTCGGGATCCTCGATCAGGTCCTGCTTGGCGCGGACGATGCCCTCGAGGACCGGGTCGACGGCCTCCAGGTGCGACGGGTTGGCGGTGAGCGAGACCTTGATCTCGTTGTCGCCGAACATCTGGTACTGGATGCCCTCGGCGCCGAGGTGGTATTTCACGTCGCCCGAGCCGTGCGCGGCCGAGGGGTCCATGTTGCCCTCGAACTCGGTGAAGA
Organism: Candidatus Dietzia intestinigallinarum; assembly: GCA_019119875.1. GTDB lineage: Bacteria > Actinomycetota > Actinomycetes > Mycobacteriales > Mycobacteriaceae > Dietzia > Dietzia intestinigallinarum. The sequence continues at coordinate 97,622 of DWWG01000012.1, forward strand.
TCTGCCGGTACGGTTTGCCCACGATGTTGGCCAGCACGTTGAGACGGCCACGGTGGGGCATGCCGATGACGACCTCGTCGAGACCGAACTCGGCGGCCTCGTCGATCACCGCGTCCATCATCGGGATGACGGACTCCGCGCCCTCGAGCGAGAATCGCTTCTGGCCCACGTACTTGGTCTGCAGGAAGGTCTCGAACGCCTCGGCGGCGTTGACCTTGGACAGGATGTACTTCTGCTCGGCGACCGTCGGCTTGTCGTCGACACCCTCGATCCGCTCCTGGATCCAGGCGCGCTGCTCGTTCTCCAGGATGTGGGTGTACTCGATGCCGATCTTGCGGCAGTAGGCGGCACGGAGCGAGGACAGCACGTCCCGCAGACGCATCCGGTCCCTGCCGACGAACCCGCCGACGGAGAACTCGCGATCCAGGTCCCACAGGGTGAGCTCGTGCGAGTTGACGTCCAGATCCGGGTGGAACGTGCGGCGACGCTGAGCGTGCATCCCGTCGAGCGGGTCGATGTCCGCCATGAGGTGACCGCGATTGCGGTACGCGGCGATCAGCTCGAGGACGCGCGCGTCCTTGTCCACGCGCGGATCGGTGATGTCCTTGCGCCAGCGGACGGGCTCGTACGGGATCCCGAGTGCGTCGAAGATGTCGTCGTAGAACTCGTCGTCGATGAGCAGCCGGTGGATCTCCCGGAGGAACTCGCCCGACTCGGCGCCCTGGATCACGCGGTGGTCGTAGGTCGAGGTGAGCGTGGTGATCTTGCCGACCGCGCTGTTGGCCAGCTGCTCTTCGCTCGCGCCCTGGAACTCCGCCGGGTACTCCATCGCGCCGACGCCGAGGATGGCGCCCTGGCCGACGGTGAGGCGCGGCACCGAGTGCACGGTGCCGATACCGCCCGGGTTGGTGAGCGAGATGGTGACGCCGGAGAAGTCGTCCATCGTCAGCTTGCCGACGCGGGCACGCGAGACGATGTCCTCGTAGGCGTCGATGAACTGGCGGAAGTCGAGCTGCTCGCAGTTCTTGATCGCGGCCACGACGAGGCTGCGACCGTTCTTGGTCTTCATGTCGATCGCCAGACCGAGGTTGATCCCGGTCGGGGTGACGGTGTTCGGTTTACCGTCGATCTCCTTGTAGTGGTTGTTCATGTTCGGGTAGACCTTGACGGCCTGCACCATGGCGTACCCGATGAGGTGGGTGAAGGAGATCTTGCCGCCGCGGGTGCGCTTGAGGTGATTGTTGATCACCACGCGGTTGTCGATCATCAGCTTGGCTGGCACGGCGCGGACAGAGGTCGCCGTGGGAAGCGTCAGCGACGCGTTCATGTTCTTGACGATGGCGCCCGCCGGGCCGCGGAGAACCGTGTTCTCCGGCTCCTCGGGCGGGGTGTACTCCGGCTGCGCCGACCTGGCCGGGGCCGGGATGTCCGGCTTGTTCCGGATCTCCGGCGTCCGCACGGGGGCCGGGACACCCTGTCCCCGGGCCTGTCGCGCCGGGGCGGCGTTCGAATCGGGCTTGGCGGCCACGTCACGGGCGGTGGCGGTGGGGGTGACGTCGTCGACGGTCACCTCCGAGGCGTTGCCGGCGCGCTTCTTCTCTCCGCCCGTCGGGGACTCGGCCCGCTTCTTCTCTCCGGCCACGGTGGACGTCGGGGCGGTGACGGTCGACGAGTTCCGGCCGGAGGCGGAGGCTGCCCTCGGGTTGGCCTTGAAGAACTCGTGCCACGACTCGTCGACGGAGGAGGGGTCCTTGGCGAAGCGCTCGTACATCTCGTCGACGAGCCACTGGTTCTGTCCGAATTGTGAGACGGTGTTGCTCACGATCTTGTGGGGCCTCTCTGGTTCTGTGGTGGGTTTCACACGTAGATGACACTCAGGCTAGACGTTCCGACCGCGCCGGGCCGTTTGATCTCACCTGACAGGGGGATGCCACCCGCCGGTCATCCGGGGTTCACCCGGCCGGCCAGTGGTGTGGGGGAGCGCCGAACGTGGCGTCGGCGGTGTCCACCACGGTCCTCCCCAGCTTACGGTTACCCCATCCGCCGATGGCCGCGCCCAGACCTGCGGGCGCCAATTTGCCCACCGCCAGCCCGGCCCGCTTGACCGCGAACTTGCGCACGAACCGGTGCATCATGCGCGTGTTGATCTCCTTGAGGCCGGGGACGCGCAGAAGCCGACCGGCCAGTGAGGCCCCCGGGGCGGAGGTGGTCTCGGTGCTGACCGCACGGGCCAGGAGCGCGGTGCCGGAGGCGCCGAGCATGACCGTCATGACCAGCAGCTCCTCGTGTTCTCCCTCCCGTACGTCGAGGCCGTACACCTCGGCCACGGCGAGCGTGTAGAACGCTGCGGCCTCGAGGAACACCAGGGACTCGGCCCCGATCGCGCCGAACGCCACGAGGGTGCCGATCCCGGGTACTGCGGCGGTGGCCCCCACCGCGGCACCGGAGGCTGTCACGGCACCCAGGAACATGGAGTCCAGCCGGCCGCGGATCCGGGCCGGGCTCTCGTCCGGGTGCGACTGGCGGAGTGCGTGGACGTACGACCGTGCGAGACCCGACTGGGTTCTGATCGCCCGACGCAGTGCTGCGGTGACCACCCCCGCGGCGGGGCCGGAGACCTCGGGCCGGGAAGTGTCGTGTTCTGACACGGGCTCACCTTCTTCGGTCGCGGGGGAGCTGCGGTGGCAACCAGGCTACGTAAACGCCGGGCCGCGCGTGGCCCCGCGTGTCAGGGCAGGACCCGCTCGGTGTAGGAGTTGCCGAAGACGCGGTCCGGGTCGAGGCGGTCGCGGACGGCGACGAAGTCGTCGAAGTGCTCGACCATCGAGGCGAGGTCCTCGGCGGTGCGGGTGTGCATCTTCCCCCAGTGGGGTCGGCCGTCGGCGGCGAGGAAGATCTCCTCGGCGTGCCGGAACAATTCCGTGTGGTCCATGCGGTGGTACTGGTGCACCGCGATGTAGCAGACCTCGCGCCCGTGGGCGGTCGAGAGCCAGACGTCGTCGGCGGCGGCGAAGCGCACCTCCATCGGGAACGGGGTCACCACCCCGGAGCGGTCGATCATGTCCCGGATGTCCCCGAGAACCTGCCCGGCCGCCGCGATCGGGACCGCGTACTCCATCTCCCGGAACCGCACCCGGCGGGGCGAGGCGAACACCCGGTAGCTGCGGTCGGTGTAGGACCGGGCGGACAGCGCCCTGGAGGTGAACCTGTTGAGCCGGGGGGTGATCGCGGGCCGTCGTGTCGCGGCACGGCAGACGGCGTCGAACACCTCGTTGGAGAGGAACTCGTCGCTGACGAGTTCCTGGAGCCGGCCCACCGGCTCCAGTTCGGTGTCCCCGGGCAGGCGGGTGTTCTGTTTGACGTTGATCGCGTCGGTGTGGGGGAACCAGTAGAACTCGGCGTGGTCGGCCGACCGGGCGAAGCCCTCCATGTCCTGCAGTACGGCCGACAGTGTCCACGGGTACTCGTCGGCGTGCAGCGCGAACGCCGGTACGCACCGGATGGTCATCTTGGTGATGACGCCCAGCGCGCCGATCCCGAGTCGGGCCGCCTCGAACACGTCGGGGTGGGATTCGCGGGAGCAGGACAGGACGGTGCCGTCCGCGGTGACCAGTTGCAGTCCCACCACGGTCGCCGGGAGCCCCGGGGCCCGGCATCCGGTGCCGTGCGTGCCCGTCGACACCGCCCCCGCCAGGGACTGCTCCGCGAAGTCGCCCAGGTTCGGCTGCGCCAGCCCGAGGTCCCACAGCAGGGGCCCGAGCCGGTGCAGCCGGGTCCCCGCCCAGACCGTGACGTCGGCCCCGTCGACGCGGCCGTCGGCGCCTCGGGTGGGCACTATCGATTCGATCCCGGTGAGATCGTCGAGCGTGATGAGGACACCGTCCGTGGCGGCCGCGGGGGTGAACGAGTGGCCTGCTCCGACGCATTTCACGCGGGTGCCGGACCCGGCGGCGGAGATCACCGTGTCAGCGACCTCGGCGACGGTGGTCGGGGCGGTCCGGAGGGCGGGGTCCGCCAGCACGTTGCCGGCCCAGTTCGTCCAGGGTGCAGCCGATGTCGTCATGGGAGGAGACAGTACCCGCGGCGAGTGGGCGGGAGGGGCGTCCTGGACAAATGACCTGAAAAGGCGGGGTGCCGGCAGGTGCGTCCGCTGGTGCTGCGGTGACGAGGTCGCGATATGGCCTGCCGGCGTCGGTGTCGTCGTACGATGGGCGGGTGACCAGACGCCTTCCTGCCGATCAGCGCCGTGCGCAACTCCTCCGGGCCGCCCTGGAGATCGCCGAACACGACGGGCTCGGTGCGGTGACCGTACGTGGCGTCGCCGAACGGGCTGGGGTCTCACTGGGCGTCGTGCACTACTGCTACACGGACAAAGAAGAGCTTCTTCGCGAGCTCATCGGTGCGGTCAACTCCGAGGTCCATCAGGCGGCCACCGCGTTCGTCAGTGTCGACTTCGACTCCGGCGCGAAGGGAGCGGAGGGTCTGCGGCAGCGCCTGTACGAGGCGATCGACCTGATCTGGGCGGTCATCACGGCCTCCCCCGACCGTCAGCTGCTGACCTATGAGATCGTCTCGTACTCACTGCGTACCTACGGGCTGCCCGAGGTGGGCCTGGCCCGCGACCAGCACGAGTCCAACGAGGCGATCGTGCGATCGGTTCTGGAACGCACCGCCGCCTCCGCGGGAATGCGGTGGGGGATGGGGCTCGACGAGGTGGTCCGCGTCGTCCTGTCGATCATCGAGGGGATCGGGCTGAGGTGGCAGGTCTACCGCGACGACGACGAGGCGAACGAACTGCTGCACCACGCCGTCGACCTGGTGGTTCGTGACGCGCTCCCGGTCGACGGGGCGTGATCAGGGGGTGGAACCGTTGACGAACGTGACCTCCGCGCTCGAGATCGCCACCGCGGACCTCGACGCACCGCTGGCCGCGCTCCATCTTCCGAGCCTGCGGGCGAACGTGGCCGACCTGCGGCGACGGGCCGCGGGGACCCGCATCCGGATCGCGAGCAAGTCGGTGCGCTCGCGCGGGGTGTTACGCGACGTTCTGGGGCCCGACCTGCGGGGCGACGACGCGGTGCGCGGGATCATGGCCTACTCGCTGTCCGAGGCGCTGTGGCTGGTCGAATCCGGGTGCGACGACGTGCTGATGGGGTACCCCACGGTCGATCGTTCGGCACTGCGGCAGCTGGGTGCCGACCCGGCGGCGTCGGCGGCGATCACCCTGATGGTGGACGACGTACGCCAGCTGGAGATCGCCTCCGATGCCGGGGCCGTGGGGGCCAGGGTCTGCGTCGACGTGGATTGTTCGCTCCGGGTGGGGCCGGTGCACCTGGGCGTGAGGCGTTCACCGCTGCGGGACGCCTCGGATGTGGAGCCGCTGGTCAGGCGGGCGGCACAGATGGGTTTCCGCGTGGTCGGCGCCATGTTCTACGAGGCGCAGGTCGCCGGGGTCCCGGACAACGTCCGGGGGATCGGCGTGGTCAAGCGGCTCTCGATGCGGCGACTGGTGGCGATTCGTGGCGAGGTGGCCGCGACGATCGCGCGGCTCACCGGGGAGACGCCGGAGATCATCAACTCCGGGGGCACGGGGTCGGTCGCGGAGAGCGCCGCGGCCCCGGCGGTCACCGAGGTCACCGCCGGGTCCGGGCTCTACGTCCCCGGGCTGTTCGACAACTACCGCACATTCACCCCCCGGCCCTCGTTGTTCTTCGCGCTCCCGGCGGTCCGGACGCCGGCCCGCGGGCTCACGACCTTCCTCTACGGCGGCTATGTGGCCTCGGGGGTTCCCGGGCCGGACCGGCTCCCCGTCCCCGCGTCACCGACCGGCATGCGCTTCCTCGGTCGTGAGGGCGCGGGCGAGGTCCAGACCCCGGTGCGCGGTGTGGTCCCCGTCGGAGGTCGTGCGTGGTGGCGACACGCGAAGGCGGGGGAGGTGTGCGAGCGGTTCGACACGCTGCACGTCGTGGACGACACTGCTGAGGGGCCCGCTGTGGTGGAGAGTTGGCCCACCTACCGTGGCGAAGGGAAGTGTTTCGGATGACCATCGACCCGAGGATGTCCCGGCAGGCGCGCGAGCGTCTGCACTCCGAGGCCGTCGCGATCACCGCGGACCTGGTCGCCATCGATTCCACCAACACCGGCGACGCCGCGACCATCGCAGACGGTGAGACACGGGTGTGCCGACGGATCGCCGAGTACCTCGACGAGGTCGGGATCTCCAGTGAGCTGGTGGAGTCCGTGCCGGGGCGCGGCAGCCTCTTCGCGCGCGTCGAGGGCTCGGATCCGGACGCCGGCGGGTTGGTGGTCCACGGGCACGTCGATGTGGTCCCCGCGGTCGCCGAGGACTGGACGGTCCCGCCGTTCGCCGGCGAGATCCGTGACGGGTGGCTCTACGGCCGTGGAACCGTGGACATGAAGAACATGCTCGGCATGACCATCGCGGTGATCCGTCACTATCGTCGGGAGGGCATCGTCCCCCGTCGCACCCTGCTGTTGGCTTTCTTCGCCGACGAGGAGGCCGCCGGGATCATGGGCGCCAAATGGGTGGTCCGCGAGCGTCCGGAGATCTTCGACGGGATGACCGAGGCTCTCAGTGAGGTCGGAGGCTGGTCGGTCCCCGTCGGGGGTCGTCGGCTCTATCCGATCGCCGTGGCGGAGAAGGGCGTGGCGTGGGCGAAGGTCACCGCGCACGGTACCGCCGCGCACGCCTCCCGACCGACCCGGGACAATGCCGTGTCGGCGGTCGCGGGAGCGGTCCACCGGGTGGCGTCCCGCGACTTCCCGGTGGAACCGACCGAGGCCAACACCGCGCTCGCCGCAGCCGTCGGACAGATCATCGGCGGGAGCGGTGATGTCGCCGACCTCCCCGGGCAGCTCGAGGTCCTGGGCCACTTCGGGCCGGTGGTGGCCGCCTCGCTCTCCCACACCGCGTCCCCGACGGTGCTGTCCGCCGGCTACAAGACCAACGTGATCCCGACCGAGGCGTACGCGGAGATCGACTGCCGCGTCCTGCCGGGGGGTGAGCAGACATTCCGGGCCGAGATGGAGGCGGAGCTCGGCCCGGACGTCGATGTCGACTGGATCTTCGAGCCGCCCATCGCCGCCCCCGCCGACGCGGGGATCGTCGAGGTCATCCGCGAGGCGGTCCGCGACGTCGACCCGGAGGCGATGGTGGTCCCGTATCTGCTGCCCGCCAGCACGGACAACAAGCATCTCGCGCGACTGGGCATCTCCGGCTACGGTTTCGTGCCGCTGCGCGTCCCGGACCACTTCGACGTCTTCGGCCACTTCCACGCCGTCGACGAGCGGGTGCCCGTGGACGCCCTGCACTTCGGTGCCGACGTCCTGGCCCGGGTCCTCCGGTCGGCGTGAGGGGCGCACTCAGCGGAAACCCCACTCCGGCGCCCCGCCCCCGACTCCCGGCGGACGTCTGGGTCCTGGTCGTGGCCGCGTTCGCCGTGGCGATCGGCTACGGGCTCGTGGCGCCGGTCCTGCCACAGTACGCGCAGAGTTTCGACGTCTCGGTGACCGCGGCGTCCGTGGTGGTCAGTGCCTTCGCCTTCTTCCGACTCGTGTTCGCGCCCGCCGGCGGGGTCCTGGTCGACCGGATGGGGGAGCGCTGGGTCTACATGACCGGCCTGCTCATCGTGGTGGTCTCGACCCTGGCCACCGGACTGGCGCAGGGCTACTGGCAACTGTTGGTGTTCCGCGGGCTCGGCGGCCTGGGGTCGACCATGTTCACCATCTCCGCGATGGCGCTGCTCACCAGGCTCTCGCCGCCGGGGGCCCGGGGCCGTATCGCGGGTCTGTACGCCACGGCGTTCCTCATCGGGAACATCGCCGGACCGGTCATCGGTGGGCTGCTGGCCCAGTTCGGGATGCGGATCCCGTTCTTCGTCTATGCGGCCACCCTGCTCGTCGCCACGGCGGTGGTGGCGGTGTTCCTCCGCGGTGGACGACGGCGGACACCGGGCGAGGATGAGGACGAACAACAACCGCTGCTCGTCGCGGAGGCGCTCAGGCACAGCGGCTATCGCTCCGCCCTGGTGTCGAGTTTCGTCAACGGCTGGACCTCGTTCGGGGTCCGCGTCGCGATCGTCCCCCTGTTCGCCGCCGCGAACTTCGACGCCGGCGCCGGGGTGGCCGGGACGGCTCTGGCCTCGTTCGCGGTGGGCACGGCCTCGGTGGTCTCCGCGGCCGGTTGGCTGTCGGACCGTTACGGGCGCCGCCCGATGGTGATCGCGGGCCTGCTGGTCTCCGGTGTCTCGACCATCGCCCTGGGCTGGTCCGACACGGTGCCGTTGCTGGTCGCCGCCTCCGTGGTGGCGGGCATGGGGGCGGGTGTGCTCAACCCGGCGCAGCAGGCGGCGGTGGCGGATGTGATCGGCGCCGATCGTGCCGGGGGCAAGGTCCTGGCGACCTTCCAGATGGCCAGCGACTCCGGTGCGATCCTCGGGCCGGTGGTCGTGGGGATGATCGTGGACCGGTTCGGCTACACCACCGGGTTCGTCGTGTCGGGTGTCCTGCTGCTGAGCGCCGCGGTCCCGTGGGTCTTCGCCAGCGAGACGCATCGGCCCCGAGCCGGGGCCCCGGCGGGGGAATGACCTGCGCCGTCGTCTCGCTTATCGGACCGTCGACGCCGTAGCATGGTGGATCTCATGAACAACAATGCCGAGGACCGTACCGCCACTGACGGCGACGAGGTCGTAACCGCCGCCAGCGCCCCCGAATCCGCAGAAGCCCCCGGGCCCGCCCGGACCGGGTCCGCCCCTGCCCGGACGTCCGGTGCGGGGGACGGTTCCGGCGACGAGTCCACCTCGGTGACCTTCGCCGACATGGGGCTCGCACCCGCGGTCGCCACGGCGGTCCGCGAGGTGGGCTACGAGGTGCCCTCGGCCATCCAGGAGGCGACGATCCCGCTGGTTCTGGCGGGTCGGGACGTGGTGGGTCTGGCGCAGACCGGTACGGGCAAGACCGCGGCGTTCGCGCTGCCGATCCTGTCGCTGATCGATCCGTCGGTGAAGAGTCCACAGGCGCTCGTGCTCGCCCCGACCCGTGAGCTGGCCCTCCAGGTAGCAGAGGCGTGTGTCACCTATTCGGCGCACATGCCCCAGGTCAACGTCCTGCCCATCTACGGTGGGCAGGCGTACGGTATCCAGCTGTCGGGGCTCCGGCGCGGCGCGCAGATCATCGTGGGCACCCCCGGCCGTGTGATCGACCACCTCAAGAAGGGCACGCTGGACCTGTCCGGCCTGCGTCATCTCGTCCTGGACGAGGCAGACGAGATGCTGGCGATGGGCTTCCAGGAGGACGTGGAGCGCATCCTCTCGGACACCCCGGAGTCGACGCAGGTCGCGCTGTTCTCGGCCACCATGCCGTCCGCCATCCGCCGGATCTCGCAGAAGTATCTGACGGACCCGGCCGAGGTGAAGGTGGCCTCCAAGACCTCCACCGCGCCGAACATCCAGCAGCGCTACGTGCTCGTTCACCACCGGGACAAGCTCGACGCGTTGACGCGGATCCTCGAGGTCGAGGATTTCGACGCGATGATCATGTTCGTCCGCACCAAGTCCGCGACCGAGGAGCTCGCCGAGCGGCTCCGGGCCCGGGGTTTCTCGGCGGCGCCGATCAACGGTGACATCCCGCAGAACCTGCGTGAGCGGACGATCGAAGCGCTCAAGGACGGTCGCACGGACATCCTCGTGGCCACCG
>DWWG01000112.1 GCA_019119875.1 Candidatus Dietzia intestinigallinarum
GCGTAGACGGGGCTGATCTCCGGGGCGTTCGGGTCATCGCCGTCGGCGTACCACTCGCCCGCCTGCCGCAGCCCGTCGATGTCCAGCTCGGGGTCGCGCGGATCGATCTCCTCGGATCGCGGATCGGAGACCTCCATGTCCAGCCACGGGGAGAGCAGCGCGAGCGCGGTGGGCATCCCGTCGCCGCGCTCCCGCAGGGTCTCGGTGAGGTACACGGCGAGTGCACCTCCCGCCGAGTCGCCGAACACGAACCGGTGGCCCGGATGGTCGGCCAGGTAGTGCTCGTAGACCGCCATCGCACAGTCGCGGATCTTCTCGTGCCCGGCCGTGGGGGTGAGCGGATAGACGGGGAAGACCACCTCGGCACCGGTGCTGAGCACAACGTCGCGGACGAAGTCCCAGTGGTGATTGTCGGGCTCGGAGACGAACGCCCCGCCGTGGAGGTGGAGGATCCGGGTACCGGACCGCTGAGCCGCGTGCTCCGGGGTGAACACGTGGACGCCGACCCCCGCTACCCGGTCGGTACGCACGTCCAGGTCCTTGCAGGACGACGCGCGCGGCACGGTCTTGTGGGGGTCCTGCGCCCGGGGCAGTGAATCGCGCATGGACGCGGGGTCGGCGTAGAACCGTTTGCTCCGGCGTGCGCGCAGCGACGCCATCACCAGGCGAGCTCTCAATGAGGTCATGGCCGGCGACCGTACGCCGCCACCTGCCGATCGACTACCGGTCGACCACCGATCGGCGGGGGCATCAGCCGATCGTGCGCACGACCCGCGCGGGTGAGCCCGCCACCACACTGTTCGCCGGCACGTCCTTGGTCACGACAGAGGCGGCAGCGACCACCGCGTTCTCGCCGATGGTGACACCGGACAGGATCGTCGAGTTGGAACCGATCCACACGTTCCGGCTCACCACGATGGGTGCCGGGATCATGTCCGCCCGGCGTGCCGGATCCATGCCGTGATTGAGCGTGGCGAACACCGTGTTGTGCCCGATCAGGCAGTCATCGCCGATCGTCACCCCGCCCTGGTCCTGGAAGCGGCAGCCGGAGTTGATGAAGACGCGCTCGCCGAGCCGGATGTTCTTGCCGAAATCCGAGTACAGCGGCGGGAACACCGCCATGGACTCGTCGACCGGCCCGCCGATGAGCTCGGACAGCAGCTCCCGTACCCGGTCCGGTTCCTGGTAGCTCCCGTTGAGCTCGGCGGTCACACGCAGTGCGTCCTGACTGGCCCGGTGCATCACCGCATGCAGCGGCGAGCCCCCGGTGATGGTCTCGCCGGCGTTCAGTGCGTCGAGAAGGTCCTGCAGGTCCACGCCGTGCTCCTCACCTCGGGGCGGGTGTGTGCCCGCACTATAGGCCGAGTCCGTCCACTACTGCGCTGACGGCGTCCGTGCGCGCTCCTGGAATCCCCGCTGCAACGTCGTGATGACCAGGCGACTTCCGATCACGTAGGCGATGAGCAACAGAATCATCCCGATGTAGGCGGTGACGCGCATGTTGTCCGCCCAGTGCGGACCCACGTCGGAGAGCACCATGGCGATCCCGCTGAACGCCGCGACGATCGTGAGCACCGACAGGGAGATCACCTGCGCGAACTGGCTGGCGACGGCCCGGCCGGTCGGGTCGGCGAGCGGGGAGAAGCTCAACCCCAGGTTGTCGCGGTCCAGCCGCCCCAGGATCGAGGACAGCTGGGCGGGGACGCGCTCGGCGATCGGCGCCACCAGCGCGGCCTGCTCCACGCTGGAGCGCACCGAGTGCAACGGCGAGATGGTCTCGCGGAAGACCGACGCGGCGATGTCTCGTGTCTCGTCCACCACGTCCAGGTCGGGGGAGAGCAGTGTGAGCGTGCCCTCGAGTGCTCCGAGGCACCGGAAGGCGGCGGCGACGGCCGGCGGGACCTTGAACCCGGCGGACACCACCGCGCGCAGCAGGTCGTTGAACAGGGCGTCGGCCGGCATGCCGTCGATCCGCATGATCAAATCGCCGATGAGCCACTGGGTGGCCACGAGGTCCAGGTCCGCGGGCGGGATGAGGATGTGGCAGAGCGCGGTGGTGGCGGCCGCGCCGTCCTGACGGTCAATCGCGATGAGCAGCGACCGCAGTCCCAGTCGCGCCTGACGGTCCAGGCGCCCGACCGACCCGAAGTCCAGCAGCGCGAGGGACCCCTCGGGGGTGAGCAGGATGTTGCCGCCGTGGAGGTCGGCGTGGAAGACCCCGTCGACGAGAATCTGACGCAGGATCACCTCGAGGATGGTGCGGGTGAGCTCGTCGCGTTGCCCGGCGGTCAGCGCCTCGATCTCCTGCTGTGCGCTGGAGAGCGGGATCCCGTCGATCCGGTCCATGGTGAGGACCCGCCTGGTGGAGAAACGCCGGTACCCTGCGGGGACGATGACCGCGGCGGACCCCTGCACCGAGGTGAGGTTCCGCAGTTCCGTGCGGTAGTCCAGCTCCTCGGACAGTGACGCCCCGAACCCTTCGGCGAGGCCGACGGCACCCATCTGACGGGCCCACGCCGTGCGCTTTTCCAGCAGGCGTGCCAGGCGGGTGATGATGTCGAGATCGGCGCGGACCGTCGCGACGGCGGAGCTGCGCTGGACCTTGACCACGACGTCCTCGCCCGTGGCCAGGGTGGCCCTGTGCACCTGCCCGAGGGAGGCCGCGGCCAGCGGCTCGGGGTCGAAGCGGGAGAAGATCTTCTCGGGCGGGGCACCGAGCTCGGTGGTGAGGAGCTGCCGGACGCGCTCCCACGGTTCGGGTGGGACCTGACTCTGGAGCCGCGACAGTTCGGTCACGTACGCGGGTGGCAGGAGGTCGGGGCGGGTCGAGAGCATCTGCCCCAGTTTCACGAACGTCACCCCGCCCTCGGTGAGCGCGGTGCGCAGTGCGACGGCGGTGCCGGGTCGGTGCGGCCGGTCGGAGGGGGCGCTGGAGCGCCCCAGGTAGCCGATGAGTCCCTGCCGTGCGGCGATGCTGAAGATCCGGATGAACCGCCGGGCACGCCGGGACCAGGCCGGCAGGCCTCTGGCGAGGGTGATCGGCCCGGGCAGGCTCCCGGTGGGGATGAGGATCTCTGACACCACCAGGATGCTGATCTCGATCGCGATGACCCAGGCGAGGAACAGCACCGAGATCGCCGCGGCCACGCCGGCCGTGCCGGCCGCCGAGGGGTCGTCGATCCCCGTGTGTTCGAGGGTGGCCAGCAGTGCCGGGTGTGCGATCACGCTGACGATGAACGAGAACACGAGGATCCGCGGCCACCCCACGGGTCCGCCCATCAACCTTCGGACGATCCACGCGACGAGCAGCGTGTTGATGACGACGGACACGACGATGAGCACAGTCTCCACGTGCCCACCTTATGGGCGTGGCCGGGGGGCGGTGACGGTCCGACTAGGATCGGGGGCCGTGGCCGCCTCTCTGCTCGTCGCCGGTACGACCTCCGATGCGGGCAAGAGCATCGTCACCACCGCCCTGTGCCGCGCGTTCGCCCGTCGGGGTCTGAAGGTGGCGCCGTTCAAGGCGCAGAACATGTCCAACAACTCGATGGTCGTCTGCGATCCGGCCGGCCCGGGGGTCACCGCGGAGATCGGCCGGGCCCAGTGGATCCAGGCGCTCGCGGCACGTGCGACGCCGGAGCCGGCGATGAACCCGGTACTGCTCAAGCCCGGCGGTGACCGCCGCAGCCACGTGGTGGTGATGGGTCAGCCGGCCGGGACGGTGTCCTCCCGCGACTTCGTCGACGGCCGCGCGCACCTGGCCGACGCCGCGTTCGCCGCCTACGACGACCTCGCCTCCCGCCACGACCTCGTGATCTGCGAGGGCGCCGGCAGCCCCACCGAGATCAACCTGCGCGGAAGCGACTACGTCAACATGGGCCTGGCACAGCACGCCGACATGCCCGTCGTGGTGGTGGGCGACATTGACCGCGGGGGCGTGTTCGCCGCCCTCTACGGCACGGTCGCGTTACTGGAAGCCGCTGACCAGCGCCTGGTGGCAGGGTTCGTGCTCAACAAGTTCCGCGGTGACGTCTCCCTGCTCACCCCGGGCCTGCGCGAGCTCGAGGAGCTGTCCGGCCGGCCCACCCTCGGGGTGTTTCCCTGGCATCCCGATCTCTGGCTCGATTCGGAGGACGCCCTCGCAGCGCCCGCCCCGAGCAGCACCCCGTTCGCCGGCTCCGTGACCGCCGACGTGCGCGTCGCGGTGATCCGACTTCCACGAATCAGCAACTTCACCGATGTCGACGCGCTCGGCCTCGAACCGGATGTCGAGCTGCGATTCGTCACGGAG
>DWWG01000113.1 GCA_019119875.1 Candidatus Dietzia intestinigallinarum
GCTGATCGGCGCCGAGGGCGACGGGCTGCGGATCGCGTTCTCCGCGCTCGACTCGGGCCGCCTCGGGATCGCCGCCGTCGCGACCGGTATCGCCCAGCGCGCCCTCGACGATGCCGTGGCCTACGCCAACGAGCGCGAGACGTTCGGCAAGACCATCATCGGCCACCAGGGACTGGGCTTCCTGCTCGCCGACATGGCCGCGGCAGTCGGCTCCGCCCGCGCCACCTACCTGGACGCCGCGCGCCGCAAAGATGCCGGCCGCCCGTACTCGCGGGAGGCGTCGATCGCCAAGCTCACCGCCACGGATGCGGCCATGAAGGTCACCACCGACGCCGTGCAGGTGCTCGGCGGCGTCGGCTACACCCGTGAGTTCCCGGCCGAGCGCTACATGCGCGAGGCCAAGATCACCCAGATCTTCGAGGGCACCAACCAGATCCAGCGCCTGGTGATCGCACGAGGCCTGTCCAACTGAGCCCTGCGCCTATGGTGGGCCGCATGGCCCCGCACTCTGACTCCCCCTCCCCCGCCGAGTACGTCGTTCTGCTCGACGAGGACGGCACCCCCATCGGGTCGGCCGACAAGGCGGTCATCCACACCGCCGACACCCCGCTGCATCTGGCCTTCTCGTGCCACCTGGTCGACGACGACGGGCGCGTGCTGCTCACCCGACGCGCACTGGGCAAGCTGACCTGGGCCGGGATCTGGACCAACTCGTTCTGTGGCCACCCCGGTCCCGGCGAGGCCCCGGCCGACGCGATCGTCCGGCGGGCCGAGCAGGAGCTGGGCACGGTCGTCGACTCGATCGAACCCGCGATCCCGGACTTCCGCTACCGCGCCGTCGACGACACCGGCGTGGTGGAGAACGAGATCTGCCCGGTCTTCACCGCCCGCATCCGTGCCGACCTGCACCCGCGCGCCGACGAGGTGTGCGCCCACCACTGGGCACGGCCCGAGGACGTGCGCGTCGCGGTCGAGGCCACACCGTTCGTGTTCAGCCCCTGGATGGTGGCGCAGGTCCCGCGGATGGCGCTCTATTCCCGCTAGGAGGCTGCGCGGGGCGGAGGAGGGAAAGCGAAGCGTTGCTGCGTTGGGCGAGTATTCAGCGCTTATCGACGAGGCAAGGCTTGGCTGCCATCGACGGGAGAGTGACTGCGCCGCGATCGACAGCAGGGTTCTACGTTTTCCGTTTACTGACCATGCTGATCTGTCGCAACACAGGCGATGAGGTGAGCGAGTCGCGCGATGGTGAGCAGGCCAACTCCGACCGCTACTGCTAGGACCGCGATGACGGGGATCGGTGCTGCAGCGAACAGGATGGGCCAGGTAGCGGCGCGCCCCAAGATAGCGGAGCCCCATACGGGAACTGTGAACAGCACCGCTGCCACGACAGCGCCGATCCCGACCGTGATGGCGGCGCGGATCTTCCCGAGACGCCTTGCCCAACGCGCGCTCCGCACAATCCCTCGCGTGCAAAGGCTGAGAAGCGCAATGGTGACGAGGGTGATCACGATGTCGCGGCCCGGCCCCGGTGCTGATGGCGGGCCCTGGAATTCCCCGGTCGACGACGCTTCATACAGCGAGGCGGCTATCTCGTAGGGATCCGGTGCCGAACTCGCCTGCAGGACTGCTATGCCGGTCTCGCCCGGGAACAGCCCTTGGTAGGCACCGGTCCCGGCGCCGACACCGGAGTGTGAGACCCGCTCGACGCCGCCATCAGCTGGTGGGCCGCTGTACCAGCCCAGCGCATACAGGCCCCCTTCCGGTGCTTGGCGGCGGTGCATCTCGTCGCGCATTGCCGTGGACAGCACCTCCCCACCACCGGGCAGCACACCGTGCTGGAAGCGGAGCCAGATGCCCAGGTCGTGAGCCGTGGATGTCACGCCACCAGCCCCAGCGACCCAACTGTCGGGACCGGTGACTCGAACCGGTGCCCCAAACGCCTGCGCATGCCCCGGAGCACCCTGAACCTGACCGCTGGTGGACGCACTCGTAGTCTCATCCATTCCTAGCGGGTTAAGGATGTTCTGTTGCAGATAGGTATCCAGATCTTGGCCGGAGACTTTTTCGATGAGCTGGGCGCAGATCCAGTAGTTGGGATTCGAGTAGGCCCAATCCGTTCCGGGGTCGAAGGCAAGTCGACTGCGCGACAGCAGTTCGCCTGCTTCTCGCGGAGTCTGCGGTCCGGCAGCGTATTGGTCGAACCCGAGCGTCGCGTCGCTGATTCCGCTCGATTGATTCAGGAGTTGTCGCACAGTGATGCTCTCGGCACGCTCGTCATCGAGTGGCAGATCCGGCAGATACTGCGTTACCGGCACATCGAGGTCAACCCGTTTCTCCTCGACGAGTTGCATGACCGCGGTCGCGGTAAACGATTTCGAGAGCGACTCGATGCGGAATGATGTGTGCTCATCGACCGGGCGACCGTCGACCTGCCCTGCGCCAGCTTCCACCGCGATCTCGTTCCCGTGTGTGACGACGACGGCGATCGCCGGAACTCCGCTCGCGACCACCTCATCCAGCCATCCCTGGACGTCCTCCTGCGGTGCAGCCGAGGCGGCCTGGATAGGCATGATCTGCGGCATGAGCGCGAGGGCCACGCCAATGGCGGCGGCCACACGAGTGCGCGTGAATCGGGAGTGCGTCGTCGTTGCTATTGTTTCCGTTCTGCTCATGCATCTCACGGTAGAAACTGGTGAACGCGCGGCGGCAGGGCCGTCCGGCCCCTCCTTGCATAGCAAAGTACCCCCCGAACGGCGGGGTGTATGCAGAAAGGAAAGGCCGGGAGAATATGAAGCATGTCCGATGTCTTGGTTTGGGTCGCGATCTCGCTGCCAGTGTCCGTCGCGGCTGTGCTTACGGGGCGTCTGCTGCTGTTGCGCCGTCAGGAGGCAGAACTTGGTTGGGAACTCGCAGCGCAGAAAGAATCGCGCGCCGTCGAGACCGAGCAGCGTATCCGTTCGGAGCATGCCGCCGAGCTTTCGCGGACGATCCACGATGACCTCGGTCATCGCCTCACGCTCGCTTCGATCGAGGCTGCCGCTCTACGCACGCGCGCAGGCACGGATCTCGCACCCGATCTCGAACGGTTGCGGGCTTCCATCGCAGAGTGCGTCGAGGCGCTGAATCGATCAGTCAGCGGTCTCAGCCTGGAGGCAGAAGGCTCGGGATTGGAGGAAAGCATCGAACACATCGCCGATACTGTCCGTCAAACTGAGACCCCGGTGCAGGTCGATATTCAGGTCGCGAGGAACCTGGCTGGATCGACGCCGTCGTCGACCACGACCAGCACCGCGATTTCGGTGGTGCGAGAGGGATGCACGAACGCGCTGCGCCACGCACCCGGAGCACCGATCCGCATCCGTATCCGAAGCGACCGTGGCGAGGTCGTCATCGGTGTGGAGAACGATGCAGCCGATACCGCGGTCGGCCCGACCATCGCACCCACAGGCGGACGCGGACTGCGAGGGCTTCGCACCCAGGTCGAAGAGTTGGGCGGTTCACTGAAAACCGGACCCAGTGGTGACGGTTGGCATATCCGAGCGAGTCTGCCGCTACAGGCCACCACCGGAGTGAACGAAGCTCGACATGCGCTCGCGCATCGGCGCCGCCGAACGCGGCGGATGCTCATCGCTCTTCCCGTGGCGACTGCCGCGCTCATGAT
This sequence comes from Candidatus Dietzia intestinigallinarum, assembly GCA_019119875.1. Taxonomy (GTDB): domain Bacteria; phylum Actinomycetota; class Actinomycetes; order Mycobacteriales; family Mycobacteriaceae; genus Dietzia; species Dietzia intestinigallinarum. Next base: position 3,662 of record DWWG01000113.1, read on the forward strand.
CGCGATTCCCGTGGGCATGGTGCTCGGTCAGGCTGCGCTCTCCCGCCTTTCCGCCACAGATTTCGCCGCCATCACCGTCGGGGAATCTGAGAGCAGCGCCCGCTCCCGGCTTCCGCTTGTGGAGATGGAAGCACCGCCGCAGCAAGTGGGATCAGGGGACTGCCGCCACTACGAGTCGACTTTCAGTCCCTTCGAGCGAACCGAGGTCTACGAAGTCTGTTTTACGAACGGGCAAGTGAACTCGACGACGATTATCCCAGCACCATGACCCCGGCACCGAATGTCAACGACGGTTCCCAGGCGATCCGTGTCGCACTGATCGACGACGAACCGCTCATCCGAGCGGGCCTGCGCACGATCCTCGAAAACGATCCACGCATCCGTGTCGTCCTCGAACACGGAGACGGTCTCGGCATCGTTCCCGCGGTACGAAAGGCTCAGTGTGACGTTGTGTTGATGGACGTGAGGATGCCGGGCCGATCGGGGCTCGATGCGATCGCAGACCTGCGCGCGGCAGGGGTACCTGCGCGACTGGTCGTGTTGACGACGTTCGCCGACACTGAGTATCTGCGACGAGCTGTAGAAGTGTCGGTAGACGGATATGTGACGAAAGCCAGCGCCCCGGAAGACCTGGTCAACGCGGTGCACACCGTCCAAGCTGGCGGTGCGGCATTATCGCCCGTCGTGGCCCGCTGGTTACTGGAGAACGCTGCCGGTCCGATGACGAGGCAAGCCGACGCCCACGAGCTTGTCTCACGACTCACCCCGCGTCAACACGAAGTCCTCCTCGGGATCGCACGAGGAGAGGACAACGCCCGAATCGCCAGCAGCTTGTATCTCTCCGAAGCAACAGTTAAAGGCTATGTCAGCGAAGTGCTTCAACGCCTCGGCGTAGAGCGTCGAGTACAGGCCGCCGTACTCGCCCATCAAGCCGGTCTGCTCTAGGGCGTGTCTCCCATAGCTGAGCGGTGACCCGCGAGACGGTGTCCGTATGGCACAGACGAAGTCAAGGTTTCGCCAGTTCACCGATGAGCAGTGGGAGCGGATCGAGCCCCTGCTGCCCTCCAACCAGGGGCGGTAGGGGCATCCGTTTCGCGACAACCGCAAGGTGGTCGAGGGCATCATCTACCGCTACCGGACAGGGATTCCGTGGCGTGACCTGCCGCGAGATGAGTACGGCCCGTGGCAGACGGTGTGGAAACGCCACGCTCGATACGCCGAGGACGGCACCTGGGACCGGGTCCTGCAGGCAATCCTGGCTGACGCCGACGCCGACGGGATGATCGACTGGAACGTCTCGGTCGACGCCACCATCTGCCGCGCCCACCAGCACGGCACAAATACGACCCGCCCTGAGCAGGACACAGGGGGCTCGATCGAATCACAAGAATCGCCCCGCAGCCGAGTGTGAACCTGCAGGTCACGGCATCGGCAGGTCGCGTGGCGGACTGACGACCAAAATCCACAGCGCCGTCGACGGCCGCGGGCGACCGCTGGCGAACGTGGTCACCGGCGGCCAACGCAACGACGGTGCGATGCTCGAACAGGTGCTCGCCGACATCCACGTTCCCCGCCACGGGCGGGGCCGGCCCCGCACCCGCCCAGACGCGGTGATCGTCGACAAGGCGTACTCGTCCGGAACCATCCGCCGCCAGCTCCGCAACCGGGGCATCGCCGCCGTGATCCCGGAGAAAAGCGACACGATCGCCGCACGAGCACGCCGAGGCGGCCGCGGCGGCAGACCGCCCAAACTCGACGTTGACCTCTACAAAGGGCGAAACGTCGTCGAACGATCCTTCGCCCTGGCCAAGCAATGGCGAGCCCTGGCCACCCGTTACGACAAACTCGCGA
>DWWG01000114.1 GCA_019119875.1 Candidatus Dietzia intestinigallinarum
CGAGATCGGCGGCGTGACCATGAAGAAGGGCGACCGCGCCGCGATCATGTACGGCTCGGCGAACTTCGACGAGGACGTCTTCGAGGATCCGTTCTCCTTCAACATCCTGCGTGATCCGAACCCGCACCTGACGTTCGGCGGCAACGGCCCGCACTACTGCATCGGCGCCAACCTGGCGAAGCTGCAGATCGAGCTGATCTTCAACGCGATCGCCGACCACATGCCCGACATCACCTCGATGGGCGAGGCCACCCGACTGCGCTCGGGCTGGCTCAACGCCATCAACGACTGGAAGGTCGACTTCAAGTGCCCCGTGCGGGCCTGATCGCATGACCTCCCCGGCCCCGGCGCCCCGCTCGACCAGGCGGAGTGCCGGGGCCGCGTCGTTTCCAGCAGATGGGCCGCCGGGCAGTCCACCGGGCAGTCCCCGTGAAAGCCGTCGAATCCCCGACCGAACCAGGCAAGGTGACATCATGATCGACCCTCGAATCCACGACGAGTCCTGGCTGCAGCGCCGCCACATCGACCGTGACGGGGTGCGGCTGCACTATGTCACCGCCGAACCCGGCGCCGGACCGGCCGGCACGATCGTGCTGGTCCACGGTTTCCCGCATTTCTGGTTCACCTGGCACCGCATGATCCCGGTGCTCGTCGACGCCGGGTGGCGGGTGATCGCACCGGACCTGCGCGGGATGGGCGGCTCGGATGCGCCCACCGATGTCGACGCCTATGCGCCCCGTGAGGTGGTCGATGACCTGTTCGCGGTGGTCGACGACGCGTTGTCGCGCGTGACCGACGCCGGGCCCGGGGCCGCGACGGAGAAGGTCGTTCTTGTGGGGTTCGATTTCGGCGCGGGCGTGGTCTACGACGCGTGCCACCTCGAGCCGGACCGTGTCCGTGCGGTGATCGGCATGGAGAACCCCTTCATGGGCACCGCCGGTTCCGTCCCGCCACTGGAGGGTTCGGCGATGATCGCGGAGAAGCATTTTCTGCACCTGCACTACTTCGCGCAGCCGGGGGTCGCCGAGGTGGATCTGGAGGGCCGTGAGCGTGACTTCCTGGCCCGGGTGTTCTGGGCCCTGTCGGCGGACTTCCACTACCTCGACGTGTGGCAGCACCCGCCGGGTACGCGCTACCTCGACGCACTGCCGGAGGCGCCGCCGTTGCCGTGGCGGTGGCTGACGTCGGAGGAGTTGGACGTCTACGAGCAGGAGTACACGCGCACCGGGTTCGCGGGCCCACTGCAGTGGTATCGCGCCATGGATGTGTCGTGGCGTGCGCGCAAGGAGTTCGAGCGCCAGACCAACCCGGTGCCGTACTACTTCGTCTACTCGGAGCACGACCCCGATCTCGAGGGGTTCCACGGCCGCGAGCCGCTGAAGAAGCTGGATCGCTACCACGACGATGTCCGCCAGGTCCGCAGCGTGCCGCGGGCCGGCCACCTCATGCATCTGGAGGCCACCGAGGACACCCACCGCGAGATCCTGGCCTGCCTCGCCGACATCACGGCGGGCATCCCGGAGTAGCCACCGGTCAGAAGGGTGGCGGGTCGTGATCCGGCTGGGGCAGTGGCGGGGTGTAGCGGGCGATCGTGTTGGCTTCTCTTTCCGCTTCGAGATCCCGTTCCCGTCGGTGCTGGTGTGTGGCCTGGGGGCGCGGGCTGAGCCACGGTCGCCGGCGTGGGTGCGGCGGTGAGCCTGTCGGCGACTCGGGCGGCGATTCGGCGGCCGCGGCCACAGTCTGGCGCCATCGCGCAAGCGGCCCCGCGGGGTCGGTGGTGATGGTGTGACCGGTATCGGTGGTGACGGTGAGTGTTCCGTCCGGGGCCAGGTGATAGTCCCAACCGTGGAAGGTCTTGAAGCGGTGGTGCTGCCGGCACAGGCACATGAGATTGGCTTCGATGCTCAACCCGCCACCGCCGGGGTCGGAGTGGTCGAAGGGGTGGCAGTGGTCGATGTCGCAGTCGCTTGCCGGAACGGAACAGCCGGGATGGCGGCATGTGCCGTCGCGCAGCCGGATGCGGCGGGCCAGTTCCGGGCTGAGTCGGTACCGCCGGTCGAGGTGCTCCGAGTCCGCGGCGCCGGGTGCGGTGTCGGGGACCGTGATGGTGGCGCCGATGCTCCGGGACAGGAGCGCGATGAGGGCGTCGACGGAGGCGGTGCCACCTCGGGGGAGGTAGACCTCGGGCTCGCCGTCCGCGTCGAGAGGCGCCAGCACCGTGATGTTGGGCCGGATCGACGCCAGGCGCGGCCCGGCGGCCTCGGCCATTCCGGGGGCAGTAGGCGTGGCCGATGCCGGCTCCGAGGCCGGCTCCGCGTCCGAGGCTGATGCCGGCTCAGTGGCCGAGTCCGGGAACGGGCTCGGGCGCGATGCCGGGGCTGGGGCCGAGTCCGGGGCCGCGGCGGTGTCGGACGGGCCGAGCAGGGCGTCGACGAGGGCATCGGCACGGAGCTGGCCCTTGGACGGGCCGCCGGGGTTCTTCCGCTTCTGTTCGCCGGCGATGGTGCCCAGTGCCTCGAAGATGGCCTGGGCGTCGGGAGCGGAGAGCCGGGCGTTCAGGTCGGACATTCCGTCGCGGCCACGACGCAGCCATACGTTCCGTTCTTCACGTGCCCGCTCACGGCGCGCGAGCACACCTTCCGGATCGTACTTGCGGGTGATGCGATCGGCCTCGTCGAGGATCGCGTCCCGACCGGGGCGACGGCCGGAGTTGATGGCGTCGAGGAGCCAGTCGGCCACCTCGCGCTGGATTCTCTCGAGAGTGGCGGAGTCGATTAGGCGCATGTGACTGGCGAGCATCTCGGCGGTTTCCTCGTCCAGGACGCCCGACTCCATGGCTTTGAGCAGTGCGGGGAATCGCAGGCAGAGGTCGTTGGCCAGCCTGATCAGCTTCCGGGCCCGGTGGTGGTGGACACCGTAAGCTGCGACGATCTCGGCGCTGGCCATCTGGAGCGGGTCGATGATCGCGTACGACGGCCGCTCGTCGAGACCGGCGCCATAGCCCGCCGCGACAGCGCGATCGAACTGCTCGTCCTCACACAGCGCGAACAGCTCCCGGCAGGCCCTGATCCGAGCCGCCGCCGCGCGGTTCTCCGCATGCAGCGCATCGAGAGCGGTGAGGGTCAACGCCCGCACCTGAGGACCCGGTCTCTGAACTGGTGCCATTTTCCTGCGCCTCCCTTCATGCCGACGGGCTCTCCTCCGGGGTCGACCTCGCCTCTGAGTTCGATTGAAAACACAGTAGCAACGAGGTCCGACACAATACCGAAAAACAGATCTACCAGCGCAGATGGCGCAATCTCAGATGCCGGCTCGTGACGGGGGTAGACGCACTCCGGAAGTAAATGGGAGCCGCTGGTGTGTTCGGCCTGTGGCGGCGCGGCGGAGCGGGAGGGCGCGCGGCGGCGCGGGAGGGCGCGGCGACGGCGGTGTGGGCGCGCGCCGACGTGGGAGGGTGGCGCGCGGGCGAGTCGGAGTACGACGACGACGAGGCCCGCCCCGCAGTTACGCGGGACGGGCCTCGTGCCGACGGTTCGGTCCAGCCGGTCAGCTCGTGAGACCGTACTTCTGGCCGAACTTCGCGATCGACTCGAGCTTGGTCTCGGTGGGGCAGTCGAAGCCGTGGCCCTCGACCATCCAGGGCATCACGATGATGTCGGTGACGCCCCCTCGGCGAGCTCTGTGAAGCCGCGGGTGCCGTACTTGTCCATGCACACGACCTGGACGGCGAAGGGCTTGCCGTCGCCGCGGTCGGCCAGCGAGCGGCCGTTGTCCTGAAGCAGTTCGCCCAGGCGGGTGACGGTGGCCACGATGTCGTCGTAGCTCATCATCGCGCTGGTCCAGCCCTGGCCGATGCGCGCCGCCCGTTTGAGTGCGATCTCGGTGTGACCGCCCACGTAGAACGGCACCAGTTCGCCAGGGGCCGG
>DWWG01000013.1 GCA_019119875.1 Candidatus Dietzia intestinigallinarum
CGAGGCGATCGCCACCGAGGTCCCCTGACCCCGTGAACAGGTGACGCGAACGACCCTTCGCGCACCCGGTCACAACGAGCTGCCGCGCCCGGCCCCATCCGAGAGGGGGCCGGGCGCGGTGTCGTTACCCCCGATCGCTTCGTGGCCGGCGGCCCGGGTCAGTGCCCCGGGGTCGGCGGGCCGGGTCAGTGCCCGGGGACGGCAGCCCGGATCAGAAGTCGCCCGCGCTCCGGCGCAGTGCGGCGATGGAGTCGATGAGAGCCACCTGCTCGGCGTGGTCCATACCCGGGTCGGCGAAGACCCCGGAATTGAGCGCCTCGGTGGCCTCCGCGACGACCCGCCGGCCCGATTCTGTGATCTCCACCAGGGTCGTGCGACCGTCCGTCGGGTGTGGGCGGCGCTCCACCAGGCCGGCGTCGAGGAGACGCTTCATGGCGCTGGTGACGCTCGTGACGTGTACCTGCAGCCGCTCGGAGGCCTTGGTGATGGGCAGCGCGCCGGAGCGTGAGAACGCCAGGAGCCGCAGGAGTTCGTAGCGCGGGAACGACAGGTTCCACGGGCGCAGTGTCTCCTCGACCCGGGCCAGGAGGATCTGGTGCGCCCGCATCACCGAGGTCACCACGGTCATCCCCTGGGCGGCGTCGACCCAGCCCTCGCGCTCCCAGTTGGCGCGGGCCTGCTCGATGCGATCGGGGATCGGTGCGGTCCTGGGGGACACGGTTCACTCCTGGGGCCACTGCGGTCGGATGGTCGGATGATTCTATCCGTACGGGTGTGTGGGGAGGGCGGCCCCACGCCACTGGTCCGACACACCACTTGAGGGGTGGTCCGGGGGTTCATGGTGAGGGATCGGCGACGATCCGGCGATAGGCTCCGCGCATGAGTATTCCCGTCCAGCAGGGTGCCGCCGTCGACGTCACCCGTATCCGTCACCCGTATTTTCAGTCACTGGTCACCGACGCCGCCACGGCGGTGGCGTCGATCGGTGACGGCGACACGGTGGCGATCAGTGGATTCGCCAGTGCGGGCACGCCGAAGGCGTTCGCGCCGGCGCTGGCCGAACGTATCCGCGAGGTGCGAGCCGGGGGCGGCCGCCTGAGCGTCAACCTCCTGACGGGCGCCTCGGTGGCCAGCGAGGCCGAGTCGCTCCTGGCCGAGGTCGACGGGGTGGCCCTGCGTATGCCCTATCAGAGCGAGCCCACCGCGCGCCGGAAGATCAACGACGGTCGGATGGACTACGTCGACATCCATCTGTCTCATGTGGCGCAGCAGGTGTGGGAGGGCTACTACGGGGACGTGGACGTCGCCGTGGTGGAGGTGGCCGCCATCACCGACGACGGCAAGCTGGTGCCGTCGATGTCGGTGGGCAACAACAAGACCTGGCTCGAGGTGGCCGACAAGGTGATCCTCGAGGTGAACTCGTGGGTCCCGCTCGGCGTCGAGGGCATGCACGATGTCTACTACGGCACGGCGCTCCCGCCGCAGCGCAGGCCCATCATGCTCACCCGGCCCGAGGACCGCATCGGTCAGTGCTACCTGGAGGTCGATCCGTCCAAGGTCATCGCGGTGGTGCCCACCGACCAGCAGGACTCGGAGAGCTCACTGACCGCCCCCGACGAGGTGAGCAGGGCCATCGCGGGCCACGTGGTGGAGTTCTTCCGCCACGAGGTCGCGTGCGGACGCATGCCGGCGAAGGGGCTGCTGCCGCTGCAGGCCGGGATCGGCAACGTGGCCAACGCGGTGCTCGCCGGCCTTGAGGAGAGCCCGCTGACGGACCTGACCTGCTATTCGGAGGTCATCCAGGACTCGATGCTGCGCCTCATCCGTGAGGGCAAGGTGGCGCACGCCTCGGCCACCTCGCTGGCGCTGTCGAGCGCGGGGCTGACCGAGCTGGTGGACAACATCGACCTGTACCGCGAGCACATCACGCTGCGCCCGCAGGAGATCAGCAACCATCCCGAGATCGTCCGCCGGCTGGGGATCATCGGGATGAACGGCATGCTCGAGGCCGACCTGTACGGCAACGTCAACTCCACGCACGTGGGCGGGACCCGGATCATGAACGGCATCGGTGGATCCGGCGACTTCACCCGCAACGGGTACGTGTCGATGTTCCTGTCCCCGTCCACCGCCAAGGGCGGTGCCGTGTCGGCGATCGTGCCGATGGTCCCGCACGTCGACCACACCGAGCACGACGTCCAGGTGATCGTCACCGAACACGGTCTGGCGGACCTGCGCGGCCTGAGCCCCCGCAGGCGGGCGCCCCTGATCGTGGACCGGTGCGCCGATCCCGCGTTCCGCCCGCTCCTGCACGATTACCTGGACCGGGCCAACGCCCGACCGGACGCCGGGAACACTCCGCATATCCTGGAGGAGGCCTTTTCCTTCCACACCCGCCTCGCCGCGACGGGAACCATGCTGGAGTAGGTCGAGAACACCATTCGAGCAACCCCGGAGGATCGATGACGACCAGCACGCGCCCCCTGCGCATCGGTAACGTCTCCGCCTCCCGGGCGGACCGGACCACCGCGGCGGCCGAGTTCCTGGCCGCGTCGACTGTCGACGTCCTGGCCCTGGACATGCTGTCCGACGAGGCGATGCTCGAACTGGCCGCCCAGCGCGCGGCGGGAGGGCCCGGATACGAGCGTGCCGCCGTGGTGCAGCTCGGCGAGTGCCTGGAACTGCTCGGGGCCGGCGACGTGCGGGTGGTCACCAACGCCGGCGCGCTCGACCCGGAGGGGCTCGCCGACGAGCTGCGGGCACTGGCCCGCGACGCCGGAGTCGAGCTGCCGGTGGCCTCCGTCGACTCCGGCGACGTCAGCGACCGGGCGGCCGAACTCGGTCTCGGTGAGGTCGAGGTGGCCACCGTCCGGCACGGTGCGTTCGGGATCGCCCGCGCTCTGGCGGCCGGCGCCGTCGTCGTCGTCACCGGCCGGGTCAGCCGCGAGGCGCTGGTCACCGGCGCCTCGGCCGCACACCACGGCTGGACACCGTCGGCCCTGGACGCGCTCGCCGGATCGGTCGCGGTGGGGCA
>DWWG01000115.1 GCA_019119875.1 Candidatus Dietzia intestinigallinarum
CCGAGGCGGCCGCGGCGGCAGACCGCCCAAACTCGACGTTGACCTCTACAAAGGGCGAAACGTCGTCGAACGATCCTTCGCCCTGGCCAAGCAATGGCGAGCCCTGGCCACCCGTTACGACAAACTCGCGATCACCTACCGCGCCGCCGTCACACTCTGTTCGATCCTGTCCTGGGTACGCCTATTGGGAGACACGCCCTAGATGAGCACATGCGCTCGCCCGCCCCGGTCCCGCGTGGGACCGGGGCGGGCGAGCGAGAACAAGTAGCGTCAGAGCCTTCGGGGCGGGCTACCGTCCGGCAGAGTCCTCGACGGTGAAGGTGAGCGTGTCCGTGTAGGTCTTGCCGTACCGGTCCGTCCCGGTGACCTCGACGGTGTGCTCACCGGCGGCGAGATCGGACGGCAGGTCGAACTGCCACACGTGCGGGCTCGCCTGCGCCACCGAGCCACTGCTCGACAGGTTGTGCGTGGCCGAGACCGGGTCGGTGAACGCCCACCCCTTGTTGAGCGCCTCCCCTGTCGCCGGCTGCGTGTGCGTGCCCGCGACGGCGGCGTCACCGTCGAGCGAGAAGGTCACGTCGGCGGCAGTGGAACCGGCGAAGAAGCTCGTCGAGATCCAGGACTCACCGCTGCGGACGTCCTCCAGGGACACGGTGTCGGTCGCGATCGGGCCGGGGCCCTCACCGGCCTTGTCGTCGTCCTGCCACTGCTTGGCCTCCGCGGCCCACTCCCGCCAGGTCGGGCTGTTGATCCCGGTGAGGAACTGCTTGTCCTGCGGCTCGCCCCGGACCGTGTAGTACTCCGACCGCTCGGTGCCGTCGAACTCGAAGGTCAACACGCCAGGCTCCGCGGCCTCCGAGGTGTACGAGTACGGCACGCCGTCCTCGTTGAGCTCGCCCGAGTACCAGGAGCCCGACACCGCGCCGGCCACCACCTGGTCGTGGGTGAGCTCGGGAACCCCCGATTCCGCCCACTCGGCACGCTGGTCGCCGGCGATGTGGTGCTCGAGCGTGTGGGTGTGGCCGCCGACGGTCACCGCGTTAGGATACTCCGCGAGGATCTCGTAGAGCTCGGCGGCGTTGTCGGTGACGACCCCCGTGTAGCTGACGATCGGCGCGTGCCCGGCCACCACGATCGGTGTGTCCTTCTCCACCGTGGCCAGGTCGTTGCGGAGCCACTCGAGCTGCTCGTCGGAGATCGCCTCGGTGTAGCCGCCGTTGCCGCCGTCGGCGTCCGCGCCGTTGTAGATGATGTTGAACAGGCCCACGAAGTGGGTCTGACCCACGTCATAGGAGTAGTACGGGGCACCGAAGTCGCGCCGGTAGGTGTCCACGGAGTTCTCCGGGCCCGCGGCGTCGTAGTCCATGTCGTGATTGCCCGGCACGGCCCGCACCGGCCCGTTGGCCTCGGCGTAGGAGTCCCTGAGCGCCGGGTTCAGCGCGAGGTCATCTCCCACGTTGTCTCCCAGGAGCAGCAGGCCGCAGCCCGCGTAGTCGTCGCGCGCCATGAGGTCGGCGATCGCCCCGGCACGTGCGTACTCCATCTCCTGCATGTCGTAGGCCTGGGTGTCGCTGGCGATCGCGCAGGACTGCTGCGGGTCCGCCGTGGCCTCGGATGCCACCATCGGGAAGTTCACCGCCTGCGGGAGGTCGCCGGTCGGCTCGAGACCGCCGAACTTCAGTTCCGGAGAGCCCTGCGGATAGTGGTTGTAGCTGAACTGGGCGAAGTTCTGCTCGTCGACCGGCACCTGCCAGCCGGCGGGCTGGGTGACGAACGCCGTGAAGTCGCCCCGCACGGGCAGCTCGTAGCGGCCCTCGGCGTCGGTCTGCACCACGTCGAGGCCGTTGGAGACGCTGACTCCCGGAATGCCGGCTTCCCCACCGTCAATCCGCGAGTTCTTGTTGGCGTCGTCGAAGACCCGGCCCACCAGGGTGTCCGGGTCCGCCGCCTCACCGTCGACAACCTCGACTCCACCGACGTAGAGACCGTCGTTGGTCGTCGGACCGCCCGGGATCAGATCGCCGAGGGAACCGCTCCCCGAGCCGGAGTCACCGAGGGAGCCGAGCGGCAGTGGCGCGTCGCTCAGGGACCCGCCGTCCTGGGCGACAGCGGGAATGACGGACAGGCTGATCGCGGTCGCGGCTGACAGGCCGGCCAGCCCGACCAGACGTCCGGCACGTCGGGCGTGACGGACACGGGAACTACTCGGGGACATCCATGCTCCTCAATACGAAGTAGACAGTGGCACTTGCGATGTCACAACGTACGGAGCGAGAGAGTCGTCACGATTGACGACGTGGAACAGAGAGCTGAACGGAGCCTGTCCGGCGAGTCACCCCAGGTCACCACTCCTCGTGGACCGGCCACCGACCACCCGGAGGCCCCACCTGCTGGGAATGTTCCCCGCGTGCACGGCTGCCCACGCGGGATCAGCGCTCGGCTGGATCAGCCGGGAACGCTGATGCGCCCCTCCTCGGCCGCCCGGCCGATGTCAGTGCGGAAGTGGCCGCCGGCCAACTCGATACCGTCGAGGATCCGGTACGCCTCCGCACGCGCTGAGGCCAGGTCGGCGCCGGTGCCGACGACCGACAGGACACGCCCACCGGCGGAGACGAGCCGCCCCTCGGAATCGCGTCCGGTGCCCGCGTGCAACACGCCGGGCTGCTCGGCACCCGTGATGAGATCGCCACGGCGCGGGGTGGCCGGGTAGTGCTCGGCGGCCAGCACCACGGTCACGGCGGCACCGTCCCGCCACACCAGTGGCGGCAGCTCGGCGAGCGTGCCGGTGGCGACCGCGTTCAGAGTCTGCCCCAGCGGGGACTCGAGCAGCGCCAGGACCGCCTGCGTCTCGGGGTCGCCGAACCGGCAGTTGAACTCCACGACCTCGGGCCCCCGCGAGGTGATCGCGAGACCGGCGTAGAGCAGGCCCGAGAAGCCGCAGCCACGCGCCACCATCTCGCGGGCGACCGGCTCGCACACCTCGGTGACGATCCGCTCGACCATGCCCTCGGGCAGCCACGGCAGTGGCGCGTAGGCGCCCATGCCGCCGGTGTTGGGGCCGCGGTCACCGTCACCGACGCGCTTGTGGTCCTGCGCGGGCAGCAGCGGGACCACCGTCTCACCGTCGACGAGGCAGAACAGCGAGACCTCGGGGCCGTCGAGGAACGACTCGAGCAGAACCGGGTGTCCGTCGTCGAGGCAGGCCAGCGCGTGGGCGCGGGCTGCCGCGCGGTCCGGGGTCACCACGACTCCCTTGCCGGCGGCCAGGCCGTCGTCCTTGACCACCCAGGTGGGGCCGAAGCGGTCGAGCGCCTCGTCGAGGTCCGCGGGCGAGTCCACGATCTCGGCGCGTGCGGTGCGCACACCGGCGGCGGCCATGACGTCCTTGGCGAACGCCTTGGAGCCCTCGATGCGGGCGGCCTCCGCGTTGGGGCCGAAGACGGGAATCGAGGCGGCGCGCAGTGCGTCGCACACGCCGGCGACGAGCGGGACCTCCGGTCCGACGACGACGAGATCGGCACCCACCCGGCGGGCCAGCGCGGTGACCGCCTCCGGGTCGGTCAACGAGACATCATGACTGGTGGCCTGAACCATGCCGGGATTGCCCGGAGCCACATGGAGCTCCGTCACGGCAGGGTCGGCCGCGAGGGCGACGAGGAGGGCGTGCTCACGGGCACCGGAACCGATCACGAGAATGCGCACAGCGCCTACACTAGCGCCGCCGCCGCGTCCACCTGACCAGGCCCGCCCTGATCGCCCCGGGCGGGGCACCGTGCAGGGCTCTCAGTGTCTGATGTCGGCGAGGATTCCGGGGGGCAGATCGGCGGCCTCCCGGCTCTGCGCGCCCTGCTCGGTGAGCATGTCCGTCATGCACAGGTCGATGGCGCGGGCGATGGCCACGGCGGCCTCGGCGGTGCCCATCGGATGGACGTCGAACATCGCCTGCGCGCTGAGGCCGTCGATCGCCGCCCACAGGACCCGCTGACTGTCGAGCCGCAGACCCGCGGTGAACGTGCCGACGCTGATACCGCGGTCGATGATCGTCTGCATCAGCTCGCGAACCGCCATGCCCTTCTCGGCTACGATCGTGGAGGAACCGAGGTTCTCGATCATCATCCGGGCCCACGCCGGCTCGTCGACGGCGAATTCCACGATCGCGATCGCGGCGTTGCGCAGGTCGATGTAGGCCGCCAGCACCGGGTCGGCGGTGAAGGACGTCGGCTCGACCGAGGCGACCCGGTCCCGCATCGCGACTAAGCCCTGCGCCGAGACCTCCTCGACCAGCTGCTGACGGTTGGCGAAGTGGCGGTACGCGGCCGTCGCGGAGACTCCGATCTGCGGGGCGATCTCCCTGAGGACGATCGCCTTGTCACCGGACAGACGGGCACGCGCCGTGGCCTCGGCGATGATGGCGTTGCGCAGATCACCGTGGTGGTACGCCTTCTTCTTCCCGGCCCCGGTCACCGTGGTCTCTTTCGCGGCGCCCGCCACCGTCGATACACAGGCCTCGACCATGACGACGCTCCTTCTGCTATTCGAGGGGTTCGGTCCACGCCTCGCGACGCGACCGCATAACTCCCATTAGATCACTTGTTACCACTCATGCTCGCCTGCACGCTCGCCGCGGCCCGTACTCTGGATGTCATGTCGACGGTTTTCAGCAAGATCATCGCCGGTGAGTTGCCGGGCCGCTTCGTCTGGAAGGACCCGGAGGTGGTGGCGTTTCTGACCATCGCTCCGGTCGCGCCCGGCCACACCCTCGTCGTGCCGCGGGCCGAGGTGGACCGCTGGACGGACCTCGAGCCCGAGCTCCTCACTCGCCTCAACGAGGTCGCACAGGCCGTGGGCAAGGCCGTACTGAGCGGGTTCGGCGCATCGCGCGCCGGCTACCTCATCGCCGGCTTCGAGGTACCCCACACCCACATCCACGTGTTCCCGGCCAACGACATGTCCGGTTTCGACCTGTCGCTGGCCGACCCGGACGCTCCGGCCGAGCAGTCGGATGCCGCCGCCGAGACCATCCGTCGGTCACTGCGCGAGCTCGGTTACGGGGAGTTCGTCCCCGAGGCCTGAGACCGGTTCCGGGGGCCGCGCGGCCGGACGTCGGCTGGCGCCGGGCGGGCACCGGCGCCAGCCACCTGCCCCTGCCCCGGCCCCCGGTGTCAGTGGCCGAGTGCCTCGCTGACGATCCGCAGGTCCTGGTAGTCGATCCACCGGCACACCAGGCCGTCGCGCAGTTCGAAGAAGGACCCCACCTCGAGCGCCAGTTCCTTGCCGCCGATCGCCATATGGGTGGTGCGGTTGATCGCGGCGGTGTCTCCGGTACCCAGCGCGTGGTCGATGGTGACGCGGATATCTGCCGTCACCTCGGCGCTGAAGTCCATGATGTGGCGCAACCCCTCGTGCCCGTGCAGGGTCTGCAGCCCCTCGATCCGTATTTCCAGGTCGGGCGTGCAGTATTTCACGGCCGCCTCGAAGTCCCCCGCGAACGCGGCCTCGACAAGTGCTCGCGCCACCGCTGCGGGGCCGCCACCGGACTGCTCCGGGTCGGTCATCCGTTGCTCCTTCGTCCGCCGACGGGCGCTCACTACCCGACGATCGCGTCGATCATTGCCATGCTCTTGTAGTCCGCCCATCGGGTGACGAGTCCGTTCTCGACCTCGACGAACGAGCAACCACGGATCTCGATGCCTCCGCTGGGCAACGTATATCGCTCGGTCCTACGCAGTGCCACCACGCCGTCCGACTCCAGGATCTCGCCCTCGATCTCGATAGTGAGGAAGCCGTCGAGCCGGGCGAAGTCCGAGACGATGTCGCGGATCCCCTGGTGCCCGACGTAGCGACGGACCTGTCCGGTCGTGTACAAGATGGACGACGACGACAACGCGATCGCCGTCTCCGCATCCCCGGAAACGACGGCGTTCATCCAGGCCGTCGCCACATCTCTCGCCGACTGCTCCATCGCGGATACCCCTCGATATGGTCAATACTCGGTATGGTCAATGCGGCCATGTCTGTGATGAAAGCACATTAGCCGTCGTCAACCCAGGAGCCTCATGACTTCGTCGCGACCGCAGGATATTTACCCCGACTTGGGTGAAATGGCCAGGGAAGTGACGGCGATCGCCGACGAGCTGGCGGTACTGCGCGCGACCTGCGAAACCTGGGATGCGACTGAGTTACGGGTCGACTACGGCTCCCCGTGGTCCACGGACGAGACGCTCGCGGCCGCACTGGGGGACCTCGACGGCGCCGAGGAATCACTGCGTTCGGCTCGGGGCAGGATCGAGGGAGCGTGGGCGGCGGTCGGCCGTCTCGCCGCGGACTGACGTGCTGGCGCCGGGCAGCCGACCACGTGGATCGGATCAGTTCCGGTCCAGGATTCCGATCTGCTCGCCGGCGCGGTTGAACACAGTCATCGAATCCCGGTCCACCTCGGCGGTGTCGAGGCGGCCGAGCCAGTCGTCCACGTCGACACAGGCCCGCATGGTGACGGCCACGCCGACGAACGTCACGGCGGGACCGTCGGACTCCCACGATCCCGACAGGCGGTTGCAGCCGTCGGAGCCGGACAACGCGCCGTCCGGCCCGAGTTCGAGGTACGCGACGTCCGGGTCGCCCCACGTCCCGACCGGAGAGTCGGACGCGGAGGCGCAACCGGCCAGCGGGATCATGGCTCCGAGTATGAGCGCGGCACCCAGCGATGTGGCCCTCAACGGGCCCTACCCGCTCTCGCGTCGCCCTTCGAGCCGGTCGTGGAGTCCCCGAGAATCTTCGCGAGCAGGCGCGGCACCACGAGGGTGGCCAGCGCGGTGACCAGCCACACGATCAGCGTGGCGGCGATCCAGGTGGACACCCCGTGGATGCGCAGGCCACCGGACAACAGGGTGGCCACCAAGAGGGCGATGAACGTGGAGATCAGCCCCACCCCACCCAGCAGGGGCTCGGCGTAGCGCCGGGCGAGCTTGTCCACGACAGGCGACACGGCCACCTGCGCGACCGAGAAGACGATCACCGCGGTGATGAACCCGAGGACGGTCACACGGAAATCCGCCCCGAGGAGCAGCCATGCCACGAGCAGGGCCACGGCCACCGAGCCGAGGAACAGAGCAACTCTGACCAGCATGCGTTTCATGGGAGCTCCCGTCCCCTGCTGCCGGCACCTCGCCGACACGAGAGCTGGAGACGAGACTTGAACTCGCAACCGCCCGATTACAAGTCGGGTGCGCTACCAATTGCGCCACTCCAGCGGAACCGCGACATACGCCGCGGCGCTCCGATCATCCTAACCCGACCGTCGGCGCCGCCACCGCCCACCGCCCCGGCACTTGACTACCGTGTCACTCGTGGAGACCCGCGACGCCCTGGCACCGTTCACCCGCCCCCTGGCGTGGTTGGGTCTGCGCAAATCCGCGATGGACCTCGCGGTGGAGCCGCCGCTGTCGCCGATGGCGCCGGTGGATCTCGACGACGACGGCGCCGTCACCGACGTCCTCAACCTCGCGCTCGAGATCGGTGGCATCCTGCTCTCCTCCGGTGAGGGCGCCGCGGACACCGTCGCCCAGGCCGAGTCTGTGGCCGCGGCGTTCGGTCTTCCGAACGCGACGGTCGAGGTGACGTTCACGTCGCTGACCATCGGCGTCAACCGTCGTCGTGGACGACCGCCGATCTCGGTGATCCGCGTCGTCAACTACCGCACGGTGGACATGACCCGGGTGACCCGCGTCGCCCGTCTGATCGACCTGATCGTCCGCCGTCAGCTCACCGTGGGACAGGCGACCGCGGAGGTCGAGAAGATCGTCGAGTCCCCGCACCCCCACTCGTTCCGGGTGGCGGTGTTCGGCTGGGCGATGCTGGGGTGCGCGATCGTCATCCAGCTCGGCGGCACCCCACTGGCCGGGCTCATCTCGATGGTCTCGACGTTCGCCCTGATGTACACCAACCGGCTCCTCGACGGTAAGCGGCTGCCGACGTTCTTCCAGCAGGTGGTGGGCGGCTTCATGGCCACCGCCTGGGCCCTGCTCGCCTTTGTCCTGATGTCGGACGCCTTCATCGAGATCAGACCCTCCCAGCTCGTGGCCGCCGGCATCATCGTGCTCCTGGCCGGCCTGACCCTCGTGGGATCGATCGAGGACGCCATCACCGGGTTCCCCGTCACCTCCGCCGGTCGAGGGGTGGAGACGATGATCCTCACCGGCGGGGTCCTGGGCGGCATCACCATCGCGCTGGCACTGTTCGCCCGGCTCGGCCTGTCCCCTCCCCCGATCGACCCGGCGATCCAGGGGGACGCCGCAGTCCACGTGGCGGTGCTGGCAGCCGCCGTCGGCGCAGCCGGATTCGCCGTGGCCAGCTACGCCACCGTGCGGGTGACCCTGCTCGCCGCGTGCGTCGGCGCGATGGGGATGATCATCTACCAGGCCGTCCTGGCGGTCGAGTTCGACGTGGTGGTGGGCTCCGCACTCGCCGCCTGCGCGATGGGCCTGGTCGGCGGCATCTTCGCCCGAATCGCGACCGTCCCGCCGCTCGTGGTGACCATCGCCGGCATCACCCCGTTCCTGCCCGGCCTGTCCGTCTACCGCGGTCTGTCGGCGTTGACGAGCGACCAGACGGGGATCGGCCTGGGCCTGTTGTTCCAGGCGTTGGCGATCGCCGTCGCACTGGCCGCCGGTGTCGTGTTCGGTGAGTGGCTGACCCGAAATCTGCGCCGGTCCGCGGCCGCCGACCAGTGACGTAAGATCACGTCAGGACATCCGCGCCCCCGGACTCACGGGTGGCAGCGCGTCCGTCACCGACCACAGGAGGACACCGATGGCAGCCGCCGCCGAGAGCAAAGAGATCGAACTCGACGAGACGGAGGTGCTCGCGGCCGAGACCGCCCAGGCGGCCCGCCTCATCGTCGCCAGCTACTCGAAGGACGCCGAGGAGTGCCGCATGCTCCTCGACATGCTGGGCATCGGCCCGGAGACGGTCGATCCCGAGGATGCCGAGTAGGCAGCCCACCGGGCAGCGAGCACACAGAACAAATACCGCGGGGAGCAGCAGCGTGAGAGGCGATTCCGGCAAGGCTTCAGGTGAGGTGGGGGCCGACTTCGTCGTCGTCGCCAACAGGCTCCCCGTGGACCTCGTCCGCGACGCGGACGGCACCGAGCACTGGAAGGCCAGCCCCGGCGGTCTCGTGACCGCGCTGGAATCGATCCTCAAGGCCCACCACGGCGCCTGGGTGGGCTGGCCGGGCGTTCCCGACGCCTCACCGGAACCGTTCGACGACGACGGCATCCGGCTGCACTCGGTCACACTGTCGGCGCGCGACATCGAGCTCTACTACGAGGGCTTCTCCAACGCCACGCTCTGGCCGCTGTTCCACGACGTGGTGGTGCCGCCCGAGTACCACCGCGAATGGTGGTACGCGTACCGCGACGTCAACACGCGCTTCGCCGAGGCCACCGCCGCCGCGGCCGCCCACGGCGCCACCGTGTGGGTGCAGGACTACCAGCTGCTGCTGGTCCCCCGCCTGCTGCGCGAGCTCCGCCCCGACCTGACCATCGGGTTTTTCCTCCACATCCCGTTCCCGCCCGTCGAACTGTTCATGCAGCTGCCGTGGCGCACGGAGCTGGTCGAGGGCATGCTCGGCGCCGACCTGGTGGGCTTCCACCTTCCCGGCGGCGCGGACAACTTCCGTGTCCTCGCCAGCAAATTGCGCGGTCACCCGTCGGTACGGTTGAGCTCGGGCAAGACCAAGGCCTCCGAGATCCGCGTCGACGACCGCATGGTCCGGGTGGGCGCGTTCCCCATCTCGATCGACTCCACCGCTGTGGACTCCCTCGCCCGCTCCCGCGAGACGCTCGCCCGAGCCGCGCGACTGCGCGACGAACTGGGCTCCCCGCGCGTGCTGATGCTGGGTGTGGACCGGCTGGACTACACCAAGGGCATCGACGTACGCCTGCGCGCACTCGAGGAACTGTTCGAGGAGGGGCGACTCCACCCGTCCGAGGTGACGCTGCTGCAGCTGGCCACGCCGAGCCGCGAACGCGTCGAGCAGTACCAGATCATGCGGTCGCGGATCGAGGAGTCGGTCGGCCGCATCAACGGCACGTTCGGCGAGATCGGTCAGCCGGTCGTCACCTACCTCCACCGGCCCGTTCCCAAGACGGAACTCACCGCGTTCTACGCCGCCGCCGACGTCATGCTGGTCACGCCCGTGCGCGACGGCATGAACCTCGTGGCCAAGGAGTATGTGGCCACGTGCACCGACGGCGCCGGGGCACTGGTGCTCAGCGAGTTCGCGGGCGCCGCCAACGAACTGCGCCAGGCCTACCTGTGCAACCCGCACGACCTGGAGGGCGTCAAAGACGCGATCATGGCCGCGGCGGTCGACGATCCGCCCGAGGAGCGCAGGCGCCGGATGCGCGCGCTTCGCCGCCAGGTGCTGGGCAACGACGTCCA
>DWWG01000116.1 GCA_019119875.1 Candidatus Dietzia intestinigallinarum
GACCAGCTACGACGCACCCGGCGGCATGGATCTCGCCGCCGTGGCGTCCATGCAGCTCATCGAGTACTTCCACACGATGGCCGTGGACCGCGCCGAGAACCCGCAGGACGACATCGTCTCCAAGCTCGTCCTGGCCGACATCGACGGCGAGCACCTGTCGCCCGAGGAGTTCGGCTGGTTCGTCACACTGCTGGCCGTCGCCGGCAACGAGACCACCCGCAACGCCACCACCCACGGCATGGTCGCGATGCTCGAGAACCCCGACCAGTGGGAGCTGTTCAAGGCCGAACGCCCGGAGACGGCGTACGACGAGATCCTGCGCTGGGCCTCGCCGATCACCCAGTTCCAGCGCACCGCCATGGAGGACGTGGAGATCGGGGGAGTGACCATCGCCAAGGGTGACCGAGCGCTGCTCTGCTACGCCTCCGCGAACTTCGACGAGGACGTGTTCACCGACCCGTTCACGTTCAACATCCTGCGCGATCCCAATCCGCACGTGACGTTCGGTGGCCAGGGCCCGCACTACTGCATCGGCGCCAACCTCGCCAAGATGCAGCTTGAGCTGATCTTCAACGCGATCGCCGACCACCTGCCGGACCTCACCTCACTCGGCGACCCCAAGCGGCTGCGTTCGGGGTGGCTCAACGGGCTCACCGAGTGGAAGGTGGACCTGGGTACTTGTCCCGTGGCCAGCTGATCGGGCTCTGCGGCGGACTGGCGCCAACTTGCCGGGCTCTACGGCGGCCCGGCGCCAACAGGCCGGGCTCTGCTGCGGCCCGGCGCCAACTGGCCGGGCTCTGCTGCGGCCGGGCGCCAACAGGCCGGGTGTTGAGTCGCTGCGTCAGCGAAAATCCGAACTCGCCCTGGGGAAACGCTGCACGGAACGACTCAACCCACGGGGGGGCGGGCGGGCTTTCGTCACCTCGGTGCGGGGTCCCCGTCACCCCAGCCACGCCTGCAGCGCCATGAACGTCGCGGTGCCGAGGACGATACTGATCGCGGCCCGCCGGAACACCAGGTGCACACCGAGGGTGACCGCCAGCGCCGCGGCGGCCGGCAACCACGAGGCGAGTGCGGTGGTGGTGTCGCGCAGCGTGTAGACCACCAGCACCACCATCACCCCGGCCGGCATGGTGCGGCCGAGGTACCGGACGACCTGCGAATCCCGGAGCCGGGTCAGGGCCAGGAACGGGGCGGCCCGCAGGGCGACGGTCACGAGGAACATCACACCCAGCCCGGCGAGCAGATAGCCGGTCGACGGAACGGTGCCGGTCATGCGTCCGCCTCATCGGCGCGCGCAGTGAGGGCATATCTCAGCAGCAGCACCACGACGAAGCCCACCAGTCCCACCAGCATCATCTGATCGGCCGCCACCCACGCGGCGGCCAGGCCACAGATCAGGCCGATCACCGGCGCGGGCAGGTCGCCGGAGGCACGCCAGGCGTCCACCGCGAGCACGGTGAACAGCGCGGCCAGTGCGAACTGCAGCCCGTCCAGCCCCGCCGGCAACGCCATCCCGATCAGCCCGCCCACGATCCCGGGCAGCACCCACAGTGCCTGGCAGGTCACCGCGATGGTCAGGGTCCGGGCGCCGGTCATCTCTGCGCGATTTCTGGTCGCGGTGATGGCGTACACCTCGTCGGTGAGCGCGTACACGGCGTACATCTTCGCCACCCGTGACCGGATGGACTCGATCGGGAAGCTCAGTCCGTAGAACACATGCCGGAAGTTCACCAGAAACGTCGCGGCGGCCAGCGAATACAGGGGCGTGACGGCGCCGAGCAGTCCGATCGCGAGGAACTCCATCGATCCCGCATAGATGAGGAGCGAGAAGAGCGGCGCCCACCACCAGTCGAAGCCGGCCTGGGTGATGAGGACGCCGAACGCCAGCCCGAGCGGGATCAATCCCAGCCCGACGGGCGCGGCGTCGGCGAGACCTCTACGGATCTCTGCACCGGTGGAGGGGGCTGTGGACACGCCGGGCAGTCTATCCAGCGCCGCCGCCGGTCCACCCCCGCCAGTCAGCTCCGCAGCTGGTCAGCGCGGGGCACGAGCGGGATCGCCACCGCCGCGATGACGGCCGCTCCGGCGAAGGCCGGCCAGTAGCCGAACCGCTCGATCGCGGCCGCGATCAGCGGCGTGGACAGGGAGATCGCGACGAACTGCGTGGTGTTCTGCACGCCGAGTGCGCGCCCGCTCCAGCGTGGTCCCGCGTATTCGGCCACGGCGGTGAACGCCAGCCCGTTGTCCGAGACCGACAGCACGGTGGCCACCACGCCGAGCGCCACCGCCACCGCGCCGGGGGCGCCGAACGCCTCGGCGGCCGCGAGCGCCGCGAGTCCGGCGGTCACCGCGATCGCCACGCCGCGGATGGGGGCCATCCGGGAGCCGACCCGGTCGGACACCCAGCCGGCGACGATGCGGGCGGCCGCGCCCAGGATCTGACTGGTGGTCACCACGACGCCCGCGGACACCGCGGACCAGCCGTGCCCCAGCACGAGCCACGCCAGCAGGAACGACTGCAGCATCCCCTGCGGCAGCACCAGCAACACCGACACCCCGTGGACCCGCTGCAGGTAGAACGCGCCGCGGTACGGCGAGCGGTCGGCCGCCGCGGGTGCGGTGGGGATCGGCCCGGTGCCGCGGGCCGGCGCCGGTGGGGTCACGGGCGGCTCGGTGACGACGACGAAGGACGCCACCGCCGACACCACCGCCATGGCCAGGGGGATCGCAAAAGCCGCCGCCAGTCCGTACGACTGCGCCAACAGCGGCATGGTCATGGCGGCCACCGCCGCTCCCACCGGCTGCGACATCTGTCGGATCCCCATCGCCAGCCCGCGTCGTCGAGGGGGGAACCATCCCACGACCAGACGCCCGCTCGCCGAGTTCCCGGAGGCGGTCGCCGATCCCGTGAGCAGCAGGAACACCGCCATCGCCCCGAAGGAGTGGGTGAACAGCAGCGCTGTGAGCGCACAGGCCGCGGCCACCGATCCGGCGACGAGGACCAGTTTCTCGCTGGTGCGGTCCACGAGCCAGCCCCAGGCGATGAGTGTCAGGGCCATGCCGACCGAGGGCATCGCCACGAGCATCCCGGAGCGCGAGAGCGACATGCCCATCTCGGTGGTGAAGTAGGGCAGCAGGAAGCCGACCCCGATGATGAACGCCGAGCCCGACGCCGCGACGAACGTGGCCACGGCCAGTATCAGCCAGTGCCGGACCGTCACCTCGCCCCGTGCCGTCTGCGGGGTGGTCAGTTCAGCTCACCTTCGCCGACGTAGGTGGCGTACAGGGGCAGGGGCATGTCCTGCCGACGCAGCACCTCGCCCCACACGTCCACGCGGGCGGGCGCGAGCAGGTCGCTGGGCAGACTCGGGGCGACGTACCAGTCCCCGCGGTCGAGCTCGCCCTGCAGCTGCCCGGGGGACCAGCCGGTGTAGCCGACGAACACCCGCATCCCGTCCGACCGCTCCCGCAGCCGTTCCGGTTCACTGTCCAGGTCCACCACGTGTACGCGGCCCTCGATCTGTTGCAGGCCGGGGTCGTCTGCCGCGTCGACCCCGGCGGAGAGCACCGCCAACGCGATACCGGTGTCCGGTTTGACGGGTCCGCCGATGTAGAAGACGCCGGGGGAGGAGCACAGGTCGGCCCAGGCGGGGAGGATCGTCTCCACCTCGGTGTCGCTGCGTCGGGTGATCACCACGCCCAGCGAGCCGGAGTGGTCGTGTTCGATCACGTAGACGATCGCCCGCCGGAAGTTGGGGTCGGGCATGTCCGGCGCGGCGATCAGCAGGGATCCGGCAACCGGGTCGCGTTTGTCCAGCGCGTCGTAGAGGCGATCGCCGAAGAGGCCACCACCGCCCAGATCGTCCGGTTCCGTGTCCATGCCCCCATGATGCCCCTGCCGCCGTGCGCTCACATCCGCGTCCCCTCGAACGGGTCCCGGAACGGGTCCTGTGGCCGCCGGCTGGATACGGTGACGGGGTGAGCTCCCCGTCCGCCGAGTCGGCCGCCCCGGACCCGGCCGACCCCGCCGAGCCCGGCGCCCCCTCACAACCGGACTACTCCGGGCCGGTCTGTTCGGGGCCGGTCGCGGCGCCTCGAGGTGGTCTGGCCGCCGCGCTCGGCGAATCCGACGGCCTCGGCAGGCTGTCCACCGCGCGACTGGCGGCACTGCTCAGTGAGGGGATCCACCAGGCCGCGCTCGGCGGGATCGTGTTGTTCAGTCCGGAGGCGGCCACCACGCCGGCGGCGATCGCGGGCGGGTTCGCGGTGATGCTGCTGCCGTATTCGATCGTCGGCCCGTTCGCCGCCGCGGCGCTCGATCGCTGGGACCGGCGGGTCGTGGTGGCCGTGGCGGCGCTGGTCAGGACCCTGGCGATCGTCGCGACCATCGCCCTGATCGCCGTGGGCGCGGTGCACACCGGGGCCGGTCTGGCGGTGCTGTTCGGCCTGTCGCTGGTGGCGATCGGGCTCGGCCGCCTCATCAACACGGGCATGACCGCCGCGATGCCCAAGGTCGTGCCGGATCGGATCCTGGCCGCCACCAACTCGGTGCTGGTGACCGTCGGTTCGGTGATCACCGCGGTCGGTGCCGTGGCCGCGTTCGCGGTGCTCGCCGTCCTGGGCGCCGGGGACGCCGCCGTGTCGTGGACCCTGGTCCCGTCGGTGGTCGCGGCTCTGGTGGGTGTGTGGGCCGTCCTCGCATTGCCGCGCCGCCACCTGGGTCCCGACGACGACGAGCTCTCCCGCCACGCCCGGTCCGCCGTCACCCGCGATGCGTGGCGCACGTTCGCCGGGGGACTGGCCGAGGGGCTGCGGGCGGCCCGCTCCACGGCGCTGGTCTGGGTGTCGTTGGCCGGTGTGACGCTCGGTCGGGCCGCGTTCGGTATCACCACGATGCTGGCCATCCTGCTCCTTCGCGACGTCGAGTCGGGCGATGCCGGCGGCCCGGTCATCGCGGGGATGGGCGGCTTCGGTCTGATGTCGGCGGCGGTCGCGGCGGGGATGGGTGTGGCCGCCGTGGTGGCCCCGTGGGCGATGGCCCGGGCGCGCCGGATCCTCGTCGTGGCGGCCGGCGCGGGACTGTCCGCCCTCGCGCAGGCCGTGGTGGGGCCTACCCTCGACCCGCTGGCCCTCGTGGTGGGCGCTGTCGCGCTCGGCCTGGGGGCGCAGGTGGTCAAGCTGGTCGCCGACAACGCCATGCAGACCGACGTCCCGGACACCCGCCGTGGCGGGGTGTTCGCCCTGCAGGACGCGCTGTTCAACTCGGCGTTCGTCGTGGGTATGGTCGCCGTGCTGCCGCTGGTGCCGGCGGACGGTCGTTCGGTGTCGCTGATGCTGGTCCCGGCCGCCCTGTACGCGCTGTCCGCCGTGATCGCCGTGGTGACCGCCGTGGGGACGGCCTCGCGCTCACGAGCCGAATCCGAGCGATCCGGCGGCCAGCGAACCGCCGCCGACTGAGCCGCCGCCGACCGAACCCGCACCGACCGAGCCTGCGCCGACCGAACCGCCGCCCACCGATCCCGCGCCGACCGAGCCTGCCCCGACCGAACCCGCGGCAGCAGAACCCGCTGCGGCCGAGCCCGCGGCCGCCGAGCCCGCGGCCGCCGAGCCCGCGGCGGCACCGTGATCAACCGACCCGAGCGCACCGGCGTCGATCGATCCCACGTCGACCTGCGGAAGCTCAACGGGGGGAAGCTCAACGTGGGGCGGCTCGAAGGGTAGGGCCGCGTCGAGCAGTCCGTCGCCGTTGGAATCGGTCACCGACAGCCAGCCGTCGTCGCCGTCGACGGTGATCGAACCGTCCTCCTCCACCACAGGCGGGGCCGGCTCGCCGCCGGTGCCACCCTGGACCGGCGGGGACTCGGGCACCGGATCCGGCTCGACGGCCGGGGGAGTGGACCACCTGGCCGACTCGGCGATCGCCTCGGAGCCGCTCTCGAGAGCGCCCACCGCGTCCGCGAGAAGCGTGCCCCAGTCCGGCAGCGCCCCGAGCGCCTCCGAACCCGTGGCCAGGGCGTCCCCGACGAGCCCGCCCCCGGCCGCAGCAGCGGCCGCCACGGAACCGGCGGCGAGCGATCCCGCGCCCACCGAACCAACACCAGCAGAGCCGAAACCCGCAGAGCCGGTGCCCACCGAGCCGGCACCGGCCGAGCCAGCGCCCACCGAGCCCGCGGCCAACGCCCCCGCGCCGCCGGCGTACGCGTTCCACACGCCGCGTCCGCCCTCATCGGCGTAGACGGCCTGCACGTCCGCGCCGACGTCGGTCACCACGCGGTCGGCCACGCCGTCCAGGTCCGAGTCCCACACGGCGTCGTCGACGTACCCGTCACCGTCGAAGTCCAGCCACATCGCGTCCGCGGGCCCGGTCCCCAGGGTCAGATCGGGCTCGCCCTGCCACTGCGTCGGCTCACCGACGCCATCTCCGAAGAAGTAGTCCATGCCCTGAATCGTGTCGCGGCGCCGCCACTCGGGAAAGCCCTGATCGACGATCTGTGGAATTCGCAGCGGCTATCCACAGGCCGCGCATCGGCCCTTGACAGGGTCACTCCCGGATGCCCGGAAGCACCGGCAGTCCGCGCCCCGGCAGCCGTCGCTCACCGCTTCGACCGGCCGTTGCGCGCCGCCCCGGCTCAGCGTGTCAGGACGCCGTCGAGGATGACGGGCCGCTCGGGGTCACCGCCAAAGTCGGCCCGCCCGAGGCGCTCGGCCCGCACACCCATGACCACCAGGAACACCAGAGCCCAGATCAGATAGGCGTTGCCCACCAGATGCGCGACCGGCCCCCACCCGAGCTCGGCATCGTTCCTGTTCGGGAACCACCACTGCGGCGTGGACAGGAAGATCACCACGCCACTGAAGGCCAGGGCGAGCCAGCCGCTCTCGTCGTCGTCGCCCCCACCGGAGCCCCGCGCGGACGCCCGGTCGGCCCAGACCAGGGCGAGCACCACCGCCGGCACGGCCCAGACCCAGTGGTGACCCCACGACACGGGCGAACAGAACAGCGCCACGGTGCCCACCGCGATCGCCGCCGCGACCTCCTGCCCGGATCGCAGCAGCCGCCACGCCACCCACGCGATCCCCAGCCCGATCACGCACGAGACCGTGAACCACACCACCGACGCCGCTGTGCCGTCCAGGCCGATCCGGTGCACGAACCCGTTGACCGACTGGTTGGAGGTGTACGCCAGACCGCCGATCCGGCCCGGATCGCGGATCGCGAACGTCCAGTAGCGGACCGAGTCGTCGGGCGCCAACAGGTGCCCGATGCCGGTGAAGGCCAGCGCCGAGATGATCGCCGTGGCCATCCCTCGCCAGTCGCGCCGCAGGAAGAAGTAGAGGAGGAACACCGCCGGCGTGAGCTTGATGGCCATGGCCAGACCGGTGAGGATGCCTCCCCACCAGCGTCCGCGGCCGCGGATCACGTCGACCAGCACCAGCGCCATCAGGAACACGTTGACCTGGCCGAACCCGATCGTCTCGCGCACCGGGCCGAACCACATCGCGACCACCATCACCGCCGCGGTCAGCCACCACAGCTGCCCGGCCGGGCGGTCGCAGGTGCGGGTCAGCACCAGGTGCACCACGAGCGCGAGCACCCCGAGCGTGGCCAGGGTGATGAGCGTGGACGCGACCGGTAGCGGCAGGTACGTCAGCAGGGAGAACAGCTGCGCCGAGAGCGTGGGATAGGTGAACGGCAGGTTCCCGCCCTCGGCCAGTTGCGGCAGCTCACCGTAGAGGTCGCCGCCGTCGCGGAACACCTGCCCGCCGACGCGGTAGACGTCCAGGTCGATCCGGTACGGCGGGATGCTCTGCAGGCCGGGGATCCCGACGGTGTGCACGAGCGTGCCCACCGTGGCGAGGACGACGACGACAACCCTGCCCACCACCGAACCGAGGTAGCGGTCAACGGCTCGGGCGATCACGCGTGATCATCCGTCTGGTCGTTCGCGCCGGGCGCCGTGGCTCCGCCGTTCTGTTCGGCCCACCAGCGCAGTAGCTCGGCCTCGGCCTCGTCGCGGTCGAGTGGTCCGCGGTCCAGGCGCAGCTCCTTGAGGTATTTCCACGCGCGCCCGACGTCCGGCCCTGGCCGCAGGTTGAGGAGTTTCATGATCTCGTTGCCGTCGAGGTCCGGTCGGACTCTGGCGAGGTCCTCCTTCGCCTGGATCTCCGCGATCCGGTTCTCGAGTGAGTCGTAGGTGGCCTGCAGTCTGGCCGCGCGCCGCTTGTTGCGGGTGGTGCAGTCGGCCCGCACGAGTCGGTGGAGGCGGGGCAGGAGGTGGCCGGCGTCGGCGACGTACCGACGCACCGCCGAGTCGGTCCACTGGCCTTCGCCGTAGCCGTGGAAACGAAGGTGCAGGAACACCAGACCGGAGACGTCCTCGATCATCTGGCGCGAGTACTTGAGTGCCCGCATCCGCTTGCGCACCATCTTGGCGCCCACGACCTCGTGGTGATGGAACGTCACGCCGCCGCCGGGTTTGGCCGCGCGGGTGGCCGGCTTGCCGATGTCGTGCAGTAGGGCCGCCCAGCGCAGGACGAGGTCCGGGCCGTCGGGTTCGCGGTCGATCGCCTGACCCAGCACCGTCAGGGAGTGCCAGTACACGTCCTTGTGCTGCATGTGCTCGTCCCGCTCGAGTTTCATGCCGGGGACCTCGGGCAGCACGTGATCGGCCAGTCCGGTTTCGCACAGCATGTTGATGCCGTCGATCGGGTAGTCGCCGAGGATCGTCTTGTCGAGTTCTGCCCGCACGCGCTCGACGGTGATGCGATCGATCTCGGCCGTCATCTCGGTTATCGCCCGGAAGACGCGCGGGGCGAGGGCGAAGCCCAGTTGGGAGACGAACCGACAGGCCCGCAGCATGCGCAGGGGGTCGTCGGAGAAGGACTGCTCGGGCGCCGCCGGGGTGTCGAGGACGCCGGCCAACAGTGCGTCCATGCCTTTCAGCGGGTCGATGAACTCGTGCCGGCCGTCTGGGTGCAGTCGGACCGCCATGGCGTTGACGGTGAAGTCGCGCCTGACCAGGTCGCCCTCGAGGGAGTCGCCGAAGACCACCTCGGGGTTGCGCGTGACCCCGTCGTAGGTGTCTGCACGGTATGTGGTGATCTCGATCTGCTGCTCGATGCCCGACTCGTCGTGCTTGACCGCGGAAAGCGTGCCGAATTCGATGCCGGTGTCCCAGACCGTGTCGGCGTAGGAGTCGAGGATCGCGCGGACGGTCTCCGGGCGGGCGTCGGTGGTGAAGTCCAGATCCGTGCCGAGCCGCCCGAGAACGGCATCGCGTACGCTGCCGCCGACCAGGTACAGCTCGTGGCCTGCGTCTCCGAAGGCGGTGGCCAGCGGCGACAAGACGTCGGCCAGGCTGTTGATGGTGCTCTGGGCTCCGGCCAGCAGTCGCAGGCGTCGCGCTTCGATCTCCTCCGCGTTGGTGGGGTCAGGCGCGGCACCCGGCCCGTCCTGCAGCCCCGAGAACACCGCGGCGTCGTGTCGGTCGGTGAGGGCGCGGCGGTCGGGGGAGGAGTCTCGGGCTGTCACAGCGCAGACTTTACCGAGTATCCCCGTCAGCTCCTGTTTCGTGTTGTCCACTGCTCATCCGTTCCGTGACCGGCCCGGCCTCTGGCCTGCTGATCCCGATGGCTTGTGCCCGGCGGGGCGCTGCCCGTGGCGCGCGCGGTCGTGGGCGCGCGGTCGGGGGCGTGCCCGGCGGGGCGCGGTCGGGGTGGTGTCAGAAGGGTGGTGGTGGGTCCAGGAGGTCGCCCAGGGCGGCGTGTAGGGCTTTTTCGAGTCCGCTGGCGCTGTTGGTGTAGCGGTGGCG
>DWWG01000117.1 GCA_019119875.1 Candidatus Dietzia intestinigallinarum
CAGCAGGATGTCGCCACGGTGGACGGTGAGCCCGTCGACGGGGCGGCCGTCCTCGGTGGTCACCGTGATCTGCGGGTTCTCCTGCACCGCGGGGAAGAACGGGAGGTCGTCGGGGATGGTCGCCGCGCCGGTGCTCGCGGCGATGGTGGGGGCGAAGGGGACGACGACGGCGAGGGCCACGGCTCCCAGGAACTTTTTCTTCATACTGGCCATGCCGAACACTCTATGTTAGGTAAGCCTAACTTTCAATTCCGGCACGTCGCGTCCGCCACCACCACCAGAGCAGAGCCGACGCAAGCACTCCGGCCAAGGCCAGTCCGCCGAGCCAGATCAGTTCGATCCGGCCAGTCGTTACTGCCCTGTCACGGGTTGGGGCTGCGGCGTTGTCCGTGTTCGGTAAGGAAATCTCCTTTGTCTCCGTCTGCCGCGCTGTTCCACTGACGAAGTGCGCGCTGGCAGTCCACTGGCCTTCCGGGTAAGAAGTTTCGGCGCCGATCGGGAACACCATGTCGACCTGTTGCCCCGGGGCGATTGTGGCGGTTTCGGCATCGATACGTGGCGTGGTCAGTCCACCTGGACCGTCGGTCAACTCGAGTGTGCCGCCTACATCGACCGCTCGATCACCGATGTTTGCGACAGTGGCGATCACCGCAGCCAGGCCCGCCACGTCGCGCAGTGGACGCAGGTCCAGGATTTCGAATCCCGAGTCCGGTGGTTGTTCTGAGCCGGTGGAGAGGTAGACACGGACTCCAACCCTGAAGATCTGGTCCACGCCCAGCGCCGCGGGGTCCGAACTGCTTCCGAGGGATCCGATTGAATCCGACGAACCACCCAACGAACCGAGCGATCCCGTCGAGCCGGCGAATCCTGCGAGCGATCCGGCGCCCCCTGCCGGCCCGCCGGGCACGGCCGAGGTGTGCGACGCCCAGA
This sequence comes from Candidatus Dietzia intestinigallinarum, assembly GCA_019119875.1. Lineage (GTDB taxonomy): Bacteria > Actinomycetota > Actinomycetes > Mycobacteriales > Mycobacteriaceae > Dietzia > Dietzia intestinigallinarum. The sequence goes on from DWWG01000117.1 coordinate 931, forward strand.
TCACGCCGTACTGTTCGCCGACCGGGGAGCCTGTGGGGACGGCAATGGTCGCCACCACCTCGGCCGATTCACCGGCAGCTAGGGTGAGTACGGGTGGGGTCAGCGAGGTCCACCGGGTCAGGCTGCTGCTTTCCCGAGGAGCTGCCGGGACGAATGAACCACTCTCGATCGTGGCGGGGCCGGTGTAGAGATCGATCCGCTGGGTCGCGTCGGTGTGGTTACTCACCTCGAGGCGTCGGGTAATGGTGGTTCCGGGGGCCACGTGGTCCACTATGTAGCGCCGGGCACGTGGATCATTCAGGTGTTTGACGGGGATTTCCCGGAGTCCGATGGAAATCGTGCCCGGGCTGGGCTCACTTGCCGATGCACCCGCGTCCGGAGATGCACCGGGCGACTGCGCACGGGCAAGTCCGACTGCAGATCCCAGGAGCACCGCCAACACAAGAGCGAACAGTGCCGCAGATGCCGGGCGGAGTGCTTGAGGAAAGATCATTGCTTCCTTCGGAGACGTTGCAGTGTCGGTCAGGCGACAGACGTGATGAGGGCGCCTCGACTGCCCGTGGGCCCGTCACCAGAGGATCCGACACCCGCAGCAGGGGTCGTCACGCGCAGCCCGGGGCTCCAGCTCCAGGTTGCGTACGGTTGGCTGATGCCGTTGACGCTCACGGCTTGCGCCGGTCTGTCAACCAGAGTCCAGTCGGGCACGTGATTGCTCACGGTCCCGGGGCCGGTGGGCGATCCCACTCGGTAGCGAACTGCAGTGCCGGGCGTGAATTCGATGGCCTCGACTGTGGCGGACCAGTCTCGCGTTCCGCCACCGCGGGCATCGATCACCCCGGCGCGGGTGAGGGGAACGTCAACCGTCGCCCCTGCGGTTGCCGGGATCTCGAGGCCACCCGGACCCGCCACTGCGATGTGAAGATCGCCGCCATGCGGGCCTCCCATCACCTCGAAGGTGACCGTCGTCGAATCGGTCGGGACCGCGCCCGCTCCGGCGGTCGAGCCCGACGCGCCCCCGACGGCGGCGAGGAGCAGCGTACCCACCACCGCGGCTCGGGCTCCACGGGGTCGGCACGGCCATGCCATCCTTCGTGCGCTGAACCGCATTGCCTGTTCACCTCGGTTTCTACTGATGGTCAACGTCACGATCCGGAGATCTCTGTGTCTCCTGGGATCGCGGCGGACTGTCGTCGGCGAACGAGAACGTAGGCCACTGCCACAGCGACGAGCAGACCCGCGATGATCGCAGCCCACGCCACGGCTGACAGTCCACGATCGCCCTCCACGGGTTCGCCGGCCCCCGCGTCCGGGAATGTCAGTTCTGCACGCATCGAGTGCTCGATCCAACCGCTGCTCAGTCGTGCGGTCGCAGACCAGGGGCCGGCCGGGAAGGACGCACTGTCGGGGATTGCGAAAACCACTTGCCCGCTGTCGCCCGGGCCGATGGTCAGGGTCTGCGCACTCACGGCGGTCGCCGTCAGCCCTCCGGGTCCCTTCCCGAGGTCGAGGACTCCTGAAATATCAACAGCCCGGCCACCGATGTTGGTCACCTGCGCCGCGACCACGGCATTTCCGTCCTCATCTCGCTGAGGAACCAGCGAGTCGATACCGAAGTCCGACGGCGGGCCATTTCCTTCTCCCACCGACACGTACATTCGGACTCCTACCCGTGCGACTTGTCGGACCTGCTCTCCCGGTGCGACTTCCGGATCTTTGGTGGACAGCCAGATCAGCCCGTACTGCTCGATCTCAGGCGCGTCCTCGGGGACGCTGATGGTCACCAGCACCTCGGCGGATTCTCCGTTCTCGAGATCTACCTCGTCTGTGCTGAGGGTCACCCACTCGGTCAGAGGACTGGATTCTCCGCGTGGTTTTGGTGTGAACGCGCCGTTCTCAAGCACTGCCGGACCCGTGTAGACGTCCAACTTCGCCGGCGCACCGGTGTGGTTGGTCACCGACACCCGACGTTTGATCGATTGCCCTGGGGGGATGTTGTCGACGATGTAGGACTGGGCACGGGGGTCGTCAGCACGATCTGCGGGGATATCCAGCAGTGCGATGCTGATAGACCCGGTTGGAGACGCGTCGGAAGGTAGGGCCCCAGCAGTTGACCAGCCCCCGGCCCCGACGCCCAGCATCACAAACAAAAGGAGCGCAGAGACGACGGGGAGCCGCCGAGTGATCATGCGCATCGCACCAACCTTGCTGTCCGGCGCGGGGTGCCCGGCCGAGCACCCCGCGCGTCGACTGGCAGTCAGCACTGTCGGCCGACTGCCTTCCTACCGCTCAGTCAGTACGCCGAGAGCGTGAGCGTGGCCGAGTACTGGCCGATCGCTGCACCGTCGAGGTTGACGGTCATCGCCGTTCCTGCATTAGGAATGGTCGCGACCTCGAGCGGCAAGGCATGCGTCCGCTCCGTTCGAGTCATGAACGGCGTATCGGCATTGCTCAGCGGGATATCTCGGGCCAAGCGCGGCGCGCTCCCTCCCCCCACCAAACCAGTCGCTTCTGCCGGGGGATGGTACGTCGCCGCCGTTGCCGGAATGTCAGCCCCTTCTGCCTCAGCGTTCGTGAAATCCGTGAGGCTCAGGGAGGCTGTCCAGCCGGTGCGTCCGCCACGGGTGTCCGTGACGGAAAACAGTGTCAGCGGGCCCGATGCGGTCCCCCCTTCCCCTGCCAGGCCAAGCGTGCTCTGAGGCCCTCCGGTCATCACCGAGAGCCCGCCACCTGCCATCGGGGTCACGGTGAAATCGACCTGCTGATCGTCAGAATCCAATGCCTGCGCCCCGGCCAGTCCTGCGGCGGGCAGACAAACGACGGTGGCGGCACCGATGGCAGCCGAGACGAACTTACGCATGTAGTTCCTTAGGTGAACAAGGTGTGTATAGCGGCCGGGCCCACAGTTCTTCGCTCAGCGCCATCTGGACCCGGCAACTGTAACGCTCGTCACTACATTGGTCAATCTTTACCTTGGGAATCTTAGGCGCCCCATCACATTCACCACAGGAGCCCGAACGAAGCCGAAAAGAGGACGCGACCAGTGATTACACTTCACCCTTCGGTGACGATGGAACTGTCACAACACTCTTGGACGGCCCCTCAGTTAAGGACGTTCAGCTGGAACGGACGGATCGAGGTGAGCACTTCCAAGAACATCCGTCGTCTTCGAGGCGAGGGGTCCCGGGTCCGATATGTGCCGGCCACACCGCTGAACTGAGCCATAAAATCGACGGCCCTTCAAATGAGCGATGTCCCGGACCGTCGTTGGACGGCGGTCTGGGACATCCTGTGGCGGAAGTGGAGGGATTTGAACCCCCGGTGCTGTTTAGGCACGCTCGCTTTCAAGGCGAGTGCATTCGGCCGCTCTGCCACACTTCCCCGCCGCCGACCGCAGGTGACGCGACACCCGCAACCTCGTGGTTCCACGTGGAACCCGAACCGGCGACGCTGCCCATCGTAGTGGACCTGCGCCCGACCCACCCAGCCCGGCTGCCGACTCACGTCGTCCCCGCTACCGTCGTCAGGTATGAAGGCCATCGAGTACACCAACGGTCCGGACACCCTACGACTGACGGAGGTCCACGACCCGGCCCCCGCGCAGGGCGAGGTGGTGATCGACATCGCGGCCACGGCCGTCAACCGCGCCGACCTGCTGCAGTCCAGGGGTCTCTACCCGCCACCGCCCGGCGCTTCGGAGATCCTGGGCCTGGAGTGCTCGGGACGGATCTCGGCGGTCGGCGAGGGCGTGCAGGGTCTGGCGATCGGCGATGAGGTCTGCGCGCTGCTCGCCGGTGGCGGCTACGCGGAGAAGGTCGCGGTGCCGGCCGGTCAGGTGATGCCGGTACCCGGCGGCGTCTCGTTGCACGAGGCGGCGTCGTTGCCGGAGGTGGCGTGCACGGTGTGGTCGAACCTGGCCATGACGGGCGGGCTGGGCAGCGGGATCCTGGCGGGGGACGCCCACTGGGGCGATCTGGAACTCGGTGCACCGCGCGTCCTCGTCCACGGCGGCTCGGGAGGGATCGGTTCCCACGCGATCCAGGTGTGTCGGGCGCTCGGCGCCCGGGTCGCCACGACGTGCGGCGGGCCGGAGAAGGCGCAGATGTGTCGTGATCTGGGCGCCGACCTGGTGATCGACTACCGGGCCGAGGACTTCGTCGAGAGGGTCCTGGAGTGGACCGACGACGACGAGCGTGGCGCTGGCGTCGACCTGATCCTGGATGTGATGGGCGCCAAGTATCTCGATCGCAATATCCGGTCACTGGCCCCGGACGGGCGGCTGATCGTGATCGGGCTGCAGGGCGGGGTGAAGGGTGAGCTCAATCTGGGCCGACTCCTCCCCCGCCGTGCCGGGGTGCTCGCCACCAATCTGCGCGCCCGCCCGGTGCAGGGCCCCGGAGGCAAGACCGGGATCTGCCGGGAGGTGGTGGACAACGTGTGGCCGATGGTCGCGGCGGGCGACGTGACCACGCGGGTCTCGCGCGAGGTCCCGCTGGAGCGTGCCGCCGAGGCTCTCGGGCTGCTCGAGTCCGGCGAGTCGCACGGCAAGATCCTGCTGACCGTCGACTGAGCGACGTCGGTCAGTTCTCGGTGTTCCCCTCGAGTTCGTCCACGGCGTCGAGGGTCTCGTCGCACCACGCCAGCCAACCCCGCTCCCCCTCGATCCCCAGGGTGAGGACCCGGTGTTGCAGGACGGCGCGCACGTCGGCGGGGTCCACAGACGAGAAGTCACGTTCCTCAATGGCGAGGTACTTCTCGAGCAGCTCCCGCCGCCGGCCGCGGTGGTACTCGAGGGCGCTGCGGAGCTCGTCCGTCCTGCCCGTGACCGCCGCGGCCCTCACTCGCACGGCGAGCGTCGAGCGAATCGGTTCCGGCTCGTCGTCTGCGCCGATCCAGTCCTCGAGCGTGGCCCGGCCGGCGTCGGTCACCGCGAATCGTCTGGGCTGGCCACGCCTGGGCGGTTCCTCCTGGGGCAGTTCGCGGATCAGCTCGGCGGAGGTCAGCCGGTCCAGTTCGCGGTAGATCTGCTGGTGGGTGGCGGGCCAGAAGTAGCCGATGGACTTGTCGAACCGGCGGGCCAGCTCGATGCCGCTGCCCTCACGCTCGGTCAGCGAGGTGAGGATCGCGTACTTCAGCGACACGACCCCCCGCCTCAGCGGGCGCCGACGGTGGAGTTCGTCAGCGCCTCGACCGCCTCGAGGTACTCGCCCCGCAGGCGATCGACGAGTTCACGGGTGGTGCCGGTGGAGGTGACCGCGCCGACGCCCTGACCGGCGCCCCAGATGTCGCGCCAGGCCTTGGAGTCGGAGGCGCCGCCGGAGCCGAAGTCCATCGCACTCGGGTCGGACTCGGGCAGGTTGTCCGGGTCCATCCCGGCGGCCTCGATGCTGCCGCGCAGGTAGTTGCCGTGGATGCCGGTGAACAGGTTGCTGTAGACGATGTCGGCGGCGGTGCTGTCGACGATCATCTGCTTGTAGGCGTCGGTGGCCCGGGATTCCTCGGTCGCGAGGAACGCCGAGCCGACGTAGGCCAGGTCGGCACCGGCGGCGCGGGCGGCGAGGACGGACCGCCCGTGCGCGATGGCGCCCGAGAGCAGCAGCGGGCCGTCGAACCACTCGCGGATCTCCTGGACCAGCGCGAACGGCGACTGGGTGCCGGCGTGTCCTCCCGCACCGGCGGCCACGGCGACCAGCCCGTCGGCGCCCTTGGAGACGGCCTTGCGGGCGAACGCGTTGTTGATCACGTCGTGCAGCACGATCCCGCCGTACGAGTGGATCGCCTCGTTGACGTCCTCCCGCGCGCCGAGCGAGGTGATGACGATCGGCACCTTGTGCTCGACGACCGTGGCCAGGTCCTCGGCGAGCCGGTCGTTGGAGCGGTGGACGATCAGGTTGACCGCGAACGGTGCCACGTACTCGTCGGGGTTCGCCTCGGCGTAGGCGGCGTTGCTCTCGGCGATCTGGTCGAGCCACTCGCCCAGCGCCGACTGCGGGCGGGCGTTGAGCGTGGGGAACGAGCCGATCACGCCGGCCTGGCACTGGGCGGCCACGAGCTCGGGGCCCGAGTAGATGAACATCGGCGACGCCAGGACCGGGACGCTCAGGGGGCCGGACAGGACGGGGGGCAGGGACATCGGAGCACCTTTCTGAACCCGGGCGGCGGGGCGCGCCCTCAGCTAGACGGTACGGCCACACCACGGTCCATGCAACAAGTTGCACAAACGTTGCTCAACGCAGTTCCTCCACCACGCTCGTGCCCGACCCCGGACGCGACTCCCACGTCCAGTTCTCGTGCAGCCGCACCCGGCCGTCCGGAAGCACCTCGACGATCGACTCGCACACCCCGCCCGAGGTCAACCCGTCGACGCCCAGGTGGCTGTACCGGAAATGCAGCCGGTCGCCGTCGCGGGTGCCCACCAGGTAACCGCGGATCACTGCACCTCCGCCGTACTCGGCCCAGACCACCCCACCGTCCTGGCGGTATGTGAACACGGTCGCCCGCCCCACCTCGCCGTCCGCGGAGTTGGACACGCCGACCATCCGGCGCCCGTCGAGGTCGGTGTCGCGCGCGGTCACAGCGGGTACAACTCCTCTGCCAGAGCCTCGGCCGCCGCGATCAGGGCCGCGACCGCCGCCGAGGTGAAGCCGCCCGACGTGGGCAGGGCCGGTACCGGGGAGTCGACGACGACGTCGCCCGCATCCACCGTCTCCCACGGCGACCCCGCTGCCGCCAACGAACCGTGCTTGACGTTGTAATAGGCCGAACCGGTGCGCAGGGCCACCCCGGACGCGCCCCGGGCAGCGGCGAACAGATGCGAATGGAAACGCGTGGTCAGCCAGGCCTGCCCGGAGCGTGCGGGCAGGCCACCCGACCAGAGGTGCTGGAACGGCAGGAAATGAGCCCGCCCGAGATCGAGTTCGGCCAGCTGGAGACCGACCTCGTCGTCGTTGTCGGTGTCGTCGGTGTCGGTGTCGCCCTTGTCGGTGCACGCGACGTCGTCGTTGTCGTCGTCGTTGTCGTCGACACCACCCGGGGCCCGTCCGGCGGCGTCGGCGCGGGCGCACACCAGATCCCACACCACCCGGTCGCCACCGGGGATCGACTCCACCACGGTGATCCGCTCCCCCGGCACCCGCCACTCGACGAGGATCCGCGCCACGGCCTCGGCGAGCTGCCCCGGATCCGCCAGATCCGACTGCACACACAGGACCAGATCGCGGGCGGCACGGGGATCGTCCGAGTAGACGGGATGATCGCCGGCCTCGATCCCGGCACCGCCGGCCAGCGCGAGCCACCCGTCGTCGCCGACAAGATGGACGGGCACGCCGGTCCCGGCCAGCAGATCACGCGAGGCGGCGTCGCGCACGACGACCTGGTCGAAGCCGCTCAACGCATCGGCGAGCAGCCCGGCGTCGGCACACGGGGTCAACCCCTGCCCCGTGGCCACCACCCGCGCACCCGACAGCCGCCCGGCCTGTCCCGCACCCGCCGCCACGCCGAGGTGATGCGGCCACTGGTCGTTGACGTAGCCGCCGCCGACCAGATGGATCATCGACGCCCCCCGCAACAACTCGATGCCCGACGCCAACCCCGGACGCACACCGAGATCGGTGACCGCCTCCCGGCAGAACGCGACGGACGCGGCGGGCCCGTCAGCCGCCTGCTCGCCCGCCAGACGCCAGAGAGTGTCGGTGAACAGCACATCCGGGTGCTCGGCGTGATGCAGCACCGCCGCCTGACCCGGCGTGTGACAGTCCACCACCACGGGCGTGCCCGGCCGCCGATGCCGCAGGTAGCGCAGCCACCCGGCCAGCAACTGCTCGTCGCCGTGGTTCGGGTGGCCGGCCGGAGCCACCAGGTAGATCGGACGGCACTCGTCGCGGGGGCGACCCCAACGCGCATCCGCCACGGCGCGCAGTCCGTCCAGCGAACGACGCGCACGCCGCCGCACACCGGACACCACACGATCCGGCAGCCGCCCGCCCGACGTGGACGGCGGCTGATCGGAGGAGGCGGGGCGGCTCGGCGGAGTCGACATGCCGTCCACCCTGCCGCACCACCCCTCACACCGCGATGCACCCCTCCTCCTTCCCCACCTCCGGCCGCCCACGCACCCCCGGCCCACCCGGTCCCCTCCCCCGTTGCCCGGGCCACGACCCCCGGCATCTGCGGGACAGAGCTCATGGGGGCTGCCCCTCACGTGCGCCCCTTCTAACGTCAGCCGTGGATCACCCACGCCATCGCCACAAGGAGCACACCATGACCACCCGCCGCAGCCGGTTCACCCTCATCGCCACCGCCGGCTCCGCGATCGCTCTGGCCACCGCCGCCCCTCCCGCCGCCACCGCCGCCGATCCGGGATACGTGTTCGACAGCCCGTCTGTACTCGAGATCAGCGAACCCGACGCCACGACGGTCACGTTCACCTACCGCAACGGCACGACCGAGACCCGACGATCGTGCGGGGTCACCGTCTCCAGCGCCGAATGGATGACGGGGTATCGAGACGCCGTGCTCGACGCCGACGACGTCGCCGCCGCGGCAGCCGCCTATCGCGCAGCCCACCCGGCACCGGACGGCAGCTTCTCCGTCAACCGGGGGGAGATCGCCGCCGGAGGTGACTCGACGATGACCACCGGATACACCGGCCCCCGACCCGCAGCTGCGCGGTCCAACTGCCTGACGCCCGCGGGGACCATCGAGCTGGAGTTCGCCATCCCCACCTCCGCGTTCGGATCTCTCGACCTGGGTTCCCTGACCGGTTCACTCGACACCGCCTCTGCGGGGTCCGGCTCACTGGGAACCGGGACGACGAGCGGGAGCTGACCTGCCCCCTCACCCGCTACGCCCGTAGATATCGCGGTGATCGCCCGCGGGCACAGCGCCGGTCACGCACACTCTGATGCAGAAGCCGACGAAGGAGAGCCGTGGGCCCGCGACCGTCGCCGATCCCCCCGGCGTGGCCGATCATCGACCGGCCGGCCCGGGAGGAACTCGCCGCCGCGATATCGCGGGCCGGAACCGTGGTCGTGGCGGGTGAGCCGGGTGTGGGCAAGTCCCGACTGGTCAACGATCTGACACGGGGGAGACAGGGCGTCGTACACATCACCGGCACCCGCACCAGACCTGTCGTCCCCGGCGCCGCCGTCTCGGCACTGGTGCAGCAGGACGATCACCTCATCGCACTGGCCGGGCTCGTGGCCGCGCTACGTCGGGTGGTCCTCCGCGAGAAAATCCACACCATCGTGGTGGACGACGCGCACGAGGTGGACGAGATCTCCGCCGCGGCGCTTCACCACTGCTGCGCCGTCGGCTCGCTTCGGCTGGTGCTGGTGCTCCGTTCCGACCGCCTGCTCCCGGACGCACTGCGGTCGACGGCCCGGCGGGACGACACCCGCTGGGTGACAGTGCCCCGCGCGACCGCCGGCGACGTCGAGACCATCCTCAGGCGCGCCCTTCGCCCCGCCGTCGACACCGCCGCCGTGGAGCACCTCAGGCGCGCAAGCGACGGCAACCTCTTCCATCTACGCCACCTGGTCGAGGGATCGATCCGATCGGGGACGCTCGTCGCAGAGGACGGGCTGTGGGTGCTCCACGGCCCGCCCGAACGGACGCCGATCCTCGACGAGGTGGTCCGGGCCTCGTTCGCCCGGCTCACCCCTAAGGCGCGCGAACTCGCCGACCTCATCGCCGTGGCCGGTCCCGTCTCGTCGCACCTCCTCGCCGGGCTCGATGCCGAGTCGGCCGCCGAGGAACTCGAGAAAGCCGGGTTCACGACCCCCGCCGACCGATTCGGCTCGGTGGATCTCGCCTACTCCGTCTATCGCGATCACCTCACGGCCGAGCTCGGTGCCGCCCGCCGTCGTCGGCTGCTCTCCCGGCTCCTCACCGCGGTGCCGAACACCCCGGGACACAGCGCACACGCGGTCCGGCTGGCCATATGGCGACATGAATCCGGAGCGGAGACCCTGCCTGACGACGACGTCGCCGCAGCCGGCCTGGCACTCACCGGCAGGCAGCCGGAACTCGCATTGACGCTGGCCACCCGCGTGTGGCTCGAACCCGGGCCCGACCCGCGGACCCGGGGAGAGGCCGGGCTTCTGGTGGCCCGGTGTGCCGAGCAGTTGGGGGACTTCCGCCGGGCCTGCGACGTATACCGCCAGATCGCCGACTCCGACGTGGAACCGACCCTGCGGGCCAAGGCGATCACCCGCCTCGCCGAATGCCTGCGCGGCCCCCTGGACGACCAGGCCGGCGCCCGGCGGGTACTGGCCGAAGCCGCGACGGTGCGGTCCGGGGACTCGACCCGGTTACTCGACGTCCAGGTCGCCGTCGGCCTGCTCTGCGACGGCGACCTCGCCGGTGCGCTCGCCATCACCTCACCGCTTCTCGACGACCCCCGTGCGGATGCGGAGGTCGTCGCGGCAGCCACCGTCGTGGCGTCCCAGTGTCTGTTGCGCCTCGACCGGCCCGGAGAGGCCGTGGAACTGGTCAACCGGTCCGCCGGACTGGGTGGACGAGCCGACGTGGTCACCGTCACGACCCCGGACTCGGCCGTTCTCACCGGTGCCTGCGCGGCCGCACGGCTCGGCCGAGTTCAGACCGCCCGCGAGATCACCGACCGGATGTCCCGGCAGGAACTGACCCTCAGCGCGCCCGCAGCCGGCGCATTCGTGGATTTCGCCCGCGGCAGTGTGTCCCTGCTCTCCGACCGACCCGCCGACGCCGTCGCGGAGTTCGGCCGCTGTACGACCGCGTTCCGGCGCTCCGACATGCCTGGTTACGCCGAGTGGAGCGCGATCTGTGGTCTCGTCGCCGCCACCGACCTCGGCACCGACCACCTCGGGGGCGTACTCGACTCCCTCACCGGGACGCGCCGCACCGGATACGGCCTCTACACCCCCGAACTGCTCCGGGCCGAGGCGAGGATCCTCGCCGCGACCGGCCTCCCCGGGCGAGCCCGGAAGGCGTGGCGACGAGCATTCGAGACCGCGGCCTCCCGGAGCGACTGGCTCAGCGCCACCGAAACCGCCATGGACCTGCTCTGCGCCGGAGAACTGGACGAACTCGGGTCGGTGGTGGGTGGCCTGCCGTCCCCCTGCTCGCCGACCGCGATCGCGGTACACGCCAGCGCCTCCGCGTCCCGCGGCAACACCTCCGAGTTGGCCGGCATAGCCGACGACCTGGCTCACTCGCGTCCCGTCCGCGCCGCCGACATCCACGCACTCGCAGCCCGGATCGCGGACGCCGCCGGTCGCCCCTGCGCGGCGCACAGCACCCGGGCCCGAGAGCTCGCCCGAACCGTTCCCGGACTCACCCGGCCGGCCGGGTGGCTCCCGGTGGAACTGAGCTCGAGGGAGGAACAGATCGCCAGGCTCGCATCGACGGGGCTCACCAATCGTGACATCGCCGGCGCACTCGGTATCTCCCCCAAGACCGTGGAGAATCACCTGGGGAACGCATTCCGGGAACTCGGTGTCACCGGTCGCACCGAGCTGCGCGCCATTTTCCGCGACTCCGAGACACCCGGCGGGAGTGACCAGCGGTAGGCGCGCTGGGCGGTCACTGTCGGCGCCGGAGGGTAGGCTTCGCCTTCGTGCAGGACCAGTCCCATTCCGATGCCACCTCGGCGACGCTCCCCGACGAGCGCGCACGCGGTGAGATCGTCAACGACTCCCAGACCTTCCGCCGCGCCGTCGGCGATCTGCGGCAGGGGCTACACCAGCGCGAGCTGTGGCTCTCCCTGGGCTGGCAGGACATCAAGCAGCGCTACCGCCGCTCCACCCTCGGGCCCCTGTGGATCACCATCGCCACCGGCGTCATGGCCGTGGCGCTGGGATTCCTCTACTCGATCCTTTTCCAGATCCCGCTCGCCGACTTTCTGCCCCACGTCACCGTGGGCCTGATCATGTGGGGATTCATCTCCGGGTGCATCAAGGAGGGCTCCGAGGTCTTCATCGCCAACGAAGGCCTCATCAAACAGCTGCCCAGCGCGCTGAGCGTGCACGTCTTCCGGCTCGTCTGGCGTCAGTTCCTGTTCCTGGTGCACAACCTGGTCATCTGGGTGGTGCTCATGATCGTCTTCCCGCGCCCACTGGGCTGGGAGCTGCTGCTGTCCGTCCTGGGTCTGGGCGTGCTCATGATCAACGGCGTGTGGGTGTCGATGCTGTTCGGCATCCTGGCCACCCGCTTCCGCGACATCGCGCCACTGCTCGACTCGATGGTGCAGCTGCTGTTCTACATGACCCCCATCGTGTGGACCACGCAGACGCTCTACGAGCAGGGCGGCCAGATCGCCGACCGGGCCCGCATCGCCGAGCTCAACCCGCTCTACCACTACCTGGAGATCGTCCGTGCGCCCATGCTCGGCCAGCCCGTCGCCGCCTACCACTGGTGGATCGTGCTGGGCTGCACCGCGGTCGGCCTGCTGCTGGCCTTCCTCGCCCTGCGCAAGTTCCGCTCCCGAGTCCCGTACTGGGTGTAGGAGGTACAACCCATGAGCCCCGCTGCGCCCACCCCCGGCGGCGTGTCCATCGACTGCGTCGACGCCTGCGTGGACTTCCCGATCTTCGACGCCAAGTCGCGGTCGCTCAAGAAGGCCGTCCTCGGATCCGCGGGCGGTGCGATCGGGCGCAACGCATCCAACGTCGTCGTCGTCGAAGCCCTCAAGGACATCACCCTCTCCCTCCGCGAGGGCGACCGCATCGGCCTGGTCGGGCACAACGGCGCCGGAAAATCCACACTGCTGCGACTCCTGTCCGGCATCTACGAACCCACCCGCGGCGCCGCGCGGATCCGCGGCCGCGTGGCGCCGGTGTTCGACCTCGGCGTGGGCATGGACCCGGAGATCTCCGGGTACGAGAACATCATCATCCGCGGCCTGTTCCTCGGACAGACCCGCAAGCAGATGAAGGCCAAGGTCGAGGAGATCGCCGACTTCACCGAGCTCGGCGACTACCTCGACATGCCCCTGCGCACCTACTCCACCGGCATGCGCGTGCGACTCGCGATGGGCGTGGTGACCTCGATCGACCCCGAGATCCTGCTGCTGGACGAGGGTATCGGCGCCGTGGACGCGGAGTTCATGAAGAAGGCGCGCGTGAAGCTCGCCGAGCTGGTCTCGCGCTCCGGGATCCTGGTGTTCGCCTCCCATTCCAACGAGTTCCTCGCGCAGCTGTGCGACTCCGCGATGTGGATCGACCACGGCCGGATCCGGCAGAGCGGCGGCATCGAGGAGATCGTCACCGCCTACGAGGGGCCCCGGGCCGGCAAGGCGATCGCCGAGTACATGGACAGGCTCAACCGTGAGGGCTGAGGCCGGGGCGGGGCACGCCGACTCGCGGCGCATCGTGGCCGTGGTGGTCACGCACCGGCGCCGAGAGCTACTCGCGGCCTCGCTGGACGTGGTGTGCGGCCAGACCCGGCCGATCGACCACCTGGTCGTGGTGGACAACGCCGACGAGCAGGCCGTGCGCGAGCTCGTCGAATCGCAGCCGGTCGAGGCGACCTACATCGGGTCCAGGCACAACCTCGGCGGCGCGGGCGGGTTCGCGCTCGGGATGCTGCACGCCCTCGCGGCCGGCGCCGACCTGGTGTGGTGTGCCGACGACGACGGTCGCCCCGAGGGCCCCGACGTCCTGGCCACCCTGCTCGACTGCATGGACCGCCACGGCCTCGCGCAGGTCTCCCCGGTCGTGTGCGATCTCGACGACCCGGACCGCCTGGCCTTCCCGCTGCGCCGGGGGCTGGTGTGGCGGCGGTGGCGCAGCGAGCTGTTCGGCGACGAGCAGAGCAGCGCCGCGCCGGGTGCGCCTGGAGCGGACGGAGCGACCGGGGCCGGCGCCGACCTGCTGCCGGGCATCGCGTCACTGTTCAACGGGGCCCTGTTCACCGCCGACTGCCTCGACAAGGTGGGCGTGCCCGATCTGCGCCTGTTCATCCGCGGCGACGAGGTGGAGGTGCACCGCCGGCTCGTGCGCTCGGGCCTGCCGTTCGGCACGTGCCTGACCACCGCGTATCTGCATCCGCAGGGCTCGGACGAGTTCAAGCCGATCTTCGGCGGCCGCATGCACACGCAGTTCCCGGACGACCCGGTCAAGCGGCACTTCACCTACCGGAACCGCGGCTATCTGCTCTCCCAGCCGGGAATGCGCAAGCTGATCCCGCAGGAGGTCGTGAGGTTCGGCTGGTACTTCCTCGTCTCCCGCCGCGACCCGGCCGGCTTCCGCGAGTGGCTGCGGCTTCAGCGTCTGGGTGCGGGCGAGCATTTCGACAAGCCCTGACCTTCCCCTCCCGGGGGCATGATGGGTGCATGACCGACTGGATCGCCCTTCAGGCCCGAGCCGCCGACCTCTACGACGACGTCCTGGCCGGTGTCACCGACTGGGGTGCCGCCTCGCCCTGCGCCTCGTGGTCCGCGCGCGAGGTGCTGGCGCACGTGGTGGACGAACAGTTGTGGGTGCCGGGCCTGCTCGCGGGCGGGACGGTCGACGAGGTGGCCGAGGATCTCGAGGGTCCGCTGCGCCGCCTGGGTGAGATGACGGGCCCCGAGCTGGTCGCCCAGTGGCGTGCGGTGCGGGCGCCGGTGGCCGCCGCGTGGCGGGGAACCCCCGACGACGACGAGGTTCACCTCTCCTACGGCAGCGCGCCGGTGGGGCACTATCTGGCGCAGCAGACCTTCGATCTGGCGGTCCACGCCTGGGACATCGCCGCCTCCCAGGGGCGTGACCTGCCCTGGGGCGATGAGCTGGAGCGGGCCGTGTTGGAGTTCGTGCGCGCCGATCTCGCCGAGAACCCGGCGCCTGCCCTGTTCGATCCCCCGGTTCCCGGTTTCGATGGTCCCGGAGTTCCCGCGCGGCACACGGCTCTCGCCCTCACCGGGCGGGACCCCGGGCGGTGGCCGCGCGCCTGACCCGCCCACCGCGAACTGACCGGCGAGTAAGTTACGATCGTCGCGTGCCCAAGACGATGCTGCACCGCTACTCCGCCAGCCCCTCGGCGTTCCCAGTGCTCGCGTCGCTCTATCCGCCGCTGCTCGGGTCGGGGATCCGCATCCGACACGTCGCCCCGGACTGGACCAGCGGCGAACTGACCATGCGGGTGGCCCCGTGGACCGCCAACACCAACGGCACGGCCTTCGGTGGCGCGCTCTTCGCCGCCACCGACGTTCTCTACGGCGCGCTGCTGTCCGGGCAGCTCGGTGGCGGCTACCAGGTGTGGACGAAAAGCGCGACGATCGACTTCCACCGGCCCGGCCGAGGCCGACTCACCTGCCGGGTCGAGGTCCCGGCCGGTGAGGCCGACATGATCCGCGACCAGTTGTCCGGGAAACGCAGCACCAGCGTGGTGCACACCGCGCTCATCGTCGACTCCCGGGGGCAGACCGTGGTCGAGGCCCGGCACACGATGTCAGTCCGCCGCCGGAACTGACCGGCAAGTTGTGCCGCCGGCACTGACCGGCCAGGCATCAGGACGGGCCCGGGCCCCACAGTCCGTGCGGGTCGTCGGCCCCGGATCGATGGGCTGGCAGTCGCAGCTCGGTGGCCGGCCACCGTGCCGCCAGCAGACCGGCGGCGCGGCGAGGGATGGCCACCTGCCCCAACCCCTGCACCGAGTGCGACCCCGTGCCCGGATCGATTCCTCGCCCGCCGGTCTGGTGAACTCGCGGGACAGGAACCGGGCCGGCGTCGGATCCGGAGAGGCGCGACCTCACCGAGCCGACGCCTCGCTCACGAACGATGATCACCGTCCAGCCTGCGCTCTGGAGCCGCGACTGGTGACGACTGGCTGTCCTGTCCCGGCGCGCCCGGGCGGCAGAGGTGAACACGACGCACCGAGCAGCGGGATCGGCCAGCGGCAGCTCGACAGTGCCGGACCCCAGCACCACCCGATGGCCGTGGCGGAAGTCTCCGCAATCCGCGCCGGCGAGCAGCAGTCGGGCCCTGGTCGACAGGGCCGAGAACGAGCCCGGATCGCATGTGCGAACGACCTTCGCGAATCGGTGTGCACCCCTTCCACTCGGATGCTCGATCGCGGCCCTGAGCTGGGCAGGCAGCTCCGCCACCATGGCGCACAGTCGCTCCACCGAGACCACTGCGTCCTCAAGGTCGAGGTCCACCGCGAGGTCCCGGCAGGTCCGCAACGGCGTGGTGACCCGCAGGCCGTCGATCTCGGTTACGGCGTGCGGCGGTAGCGCGCCGTACCGATAGATCCGTCCCTCACGGGCCTTGCGGGTGCCCGGAAGCCAGATCTCGGGAAGCGCGTCCGCGGGCACGGAATCGTCGCCCCAGAGCAATGCCGCGCTTCGCCCGCGCAGGACACCCTCCGGGAATGAGCGGGCCAGAGCCCGGCTGCGGGTCAACAGGTCGTCAGGCTGGTCCGCGCGTCGGTACATGCCCCACCAGATGCGGCGGTAATACTTCTTGATCAGGGGCGCCGACACCTGCTCGTCAAGTTCTGCCGAGGTCAGCGGACCCGGCGGCAGCCCGGTGGGAATCTCCGAAGCGGTCATGGCGTCGACTTCTGCTCCCGCCGCTGCTGCGGCCGGGGCGACTGACTCCCGGTGCGACGTGACGGCAGGCATCCGATTCATTGCAGATGGGTTCATGTCTCCCACTCTGCCGACCCCAACGCGGGCTCCCCGTCGGGAACGGGCGCTTCGACCTCGTGCTCTGTGGATAACCGCCAAATGTGGAATTCGCGCCCCCAGCGCCGGGCGTTGAGTCACTCCGTCAGCCCGTCCCGCGCCCCGCCCTGGGAGAACGCTGCACAGAACGACTCAACGCGTGGGGGCGGACGGCGTGTGGCGTGTGGGGCGGGCCGGCTCACAGTCCGTAGAGACGCGCCCAGTTCTCGCGAGTGGTGAGCTCCGCCTGCGCCCGCCGCCAGCGCTCCTGCGCGGCCGGCGCCTCGCGGAGAAAACGCGCGAGCAGCGCGACCAGCCGCTTCTGGAGCTCGGAGGCCAGAGCCGGATCCACCTTCCGGTGATGCACCCCGGTCTGCGACGCGTCGGTCACGTACACCTCGTCGAACAGCGACACGTGCCACCAGGCGGCATCTTCGTACGGGATCGCCACGACCCCCTTACGCTGCCGGCCCAGCTTCTGCACGAGCAGCCGCTTGGCCAGCACCTGGTCCTCGCGGTCCTCGCGAGGGATCCCGACCTTGCGCTCGACGGTGATCCCGGCCGGCAGCGCCTCCACGCCCAACTTCGCGGTCTCCGGGTAACCTGCGCGTTCCTCGCGGATCGCGGCGAGCGCCCGCTGGCCACCGTCGCCGACACCGTTGACCCCATCGGGACCGTCGAGGAACGCCTCGATCCCCCGCATCCGCGTGGCCGCCAGCCCGTACTGCATGGCCGCGACCGCGCGCAGGACACTGCGACCGAGGTTCTTGGCCATGTCCCTCGGGTCCAGCCCCTGCCGGATCGCGGCCGTGACCAGCGAGTTCCGCTGCGAGAAGAACTGGCCGAAGTCGTCGCCGTCCTTCCAGTAGAAATCGGCGTGCCACACGGCCGCCCCCTGCAGGGTGCACGTGGGCATCCCGGCCTGGCGGCAGCGCAGACCGTACTCGATGTCGTCCCACTGGAAGAAGTACGGCATCGGCAGCCCGACCTGATCCACCGCCTCGCCGGGGACGAGGCAGGACCACCAGGCGTTGTACTCCGCGTCGATCCGCCGCTCCTGACGGTTCTCCACCACCGACTCGTCACGCAGCGCGAACTCGTCCGCATCCAGGCCGCCCTTGAGTTCCGGCAGGTGCGTGCGCTCGGCGGAGACCAGCAGATAGTCCGGGTTGAACAGGTACATCATCTGCGCACCGACGAGCATCGGCTCGCGAGTCACCGCCGCGAACGCGAACAGGCGCAGCACCGTCTCCGGCTCGACCCGCACGTCGTCGTCCATGAGCAGTACGTCGACCGGGCCGGGCACATCCGGCGCGGTGGCCTCGAACATGCCGCGGCTGAAACCGCCGGCACCACCGAGGTTGGGCTGGCGCAGGTAGTGCAGCCGATCACCGAACTCCGCGGCCGCATGCTCGAAAGCCTCACGGGTCCGGACCAGGTCGGTTCCCTGGTCGGTGACGTACAGGTCGTCGATCAGGTCCGCCACCAGCGGATCGGCGGCCAGGGAGGCGACGGTCGCCGCGCAGTCGTCGGCACGGTTGAACGTGCAGATGGCCACGGCCGCGCGACGGGCCGGCCTCGTCGTCGTCGTACTCCACGTCACCTCCGACACGGTGGCCGCGGCGTCCACGGCGTGGAACTCCAGCCACATCGCACCGCCGTCGGTGAACGTGTCCACCGGGACGTGCAGCACCGCCATGCCGTCACCGGAGTGTTGGACCATGTCGACCGTACGCACATGGGACCCGATGTCGGAGGCCCGCACCAGCACGTCCACCCGGCCGGCGGATTCGACCGCCACCCGCACCGACAGCTCGTCGACGCAGGTCCACCGCTGCCAGTACGAGGCCTCGAAGCGACCGAAATAGGTGTTGGTGTCGACCACCGCGCCCGGCTCGAGCCGCAGGTCGCCGCGACTGCGGCGCGCGCCGCCGCGGATGACGCGCGAGTAGAGGTCCTCGTTGACCCACGTGCGCGGGCCCGAGAACAGGGTGCGCTGCAGGAGCAGGTCGCGGTCGGTGCCGGCGGTGCCTGCGTCGGCGCCTTCGGCGGTCACGGTGGTGGCGTCCATGGGGCGATGCGCTCCTGAGGGTCGGTTATCCGGTGCCGCCCAGGCTAGCCCCCGGGCCCGTCTCGGCCACGTCGACGACCGGTGAGTCGGTGTTCGGCGGCTGCTCGAGCGGCGTCATCGGGGGGATCCCCGGCGGGGGCAGCTGCGGCGGATGGTCCGCGGGCACCGGCAGAACCTCGTAGAGGCGGGCGCCCTCGTTCTCCGCGACCACGCGCAGGTTGGGGTTGAGGTGCAGGCCGACGAAACCTCCCGGTCGACCCGGGCCGCCCACGACCCCGGTTCCCACCACGACCCACCGCACGTCCTGCCGCTGCACCTCGTAGGTGATCGACGGATCGAAACCGTACCGGTTGATCGAGGTGTAGAGCGTCATCCGGTCGGCGCCGACCTGGGCCACCGGGTCGTCGGCCAGCGGCGTACCGAACACCACCGGCACCCCGTACAGCGCGTACACCCACCCGGTGCCGTCGAACGGGTCGCCCAGCGCCACGCCGCCGTCGTACAGCTCGCCCAGGCGGTCCAGCACCTCGCGTTCCAGCGCGTTGACCGCGGGGCCGTCGCCATAGCCCCAGATCCGCACCTCGCGCACCAGTAGCGCCTGCCCCGACACCACGGCCAGCAGGCACACCACCGCGACCACCACCCCGGCACGCGCTGCCGGCCGGCGAAGCAGACCACGCGGCATGAGCGCCCGCACCCCGGCGCCGGCCAGCACCGCCGAGGGCACGGCGAGCAACGCCGCGAACCGGTACATGTCGTCCCACCAGAATCCGGTGAACACCCGCACCCAGTCACCCTCGACCCCCGCGGCGAGCACGTACAACACCCCGTAGACGACCCAGGCCGTCACCACGGGCGCGAGCGGTCGGCGCCATCGCGGGAGGGCCACCGACGCGACCAGACCGATGAGCACCAACACCGTCATCCCGGCGGACGCCACCGCGGAGGGGCCGAGATCGAAGACCCCGGCAACGGCGCGGGCGACCCCCATCTGCCGGGGCCACGAGAACCCCGAGGCACCACCGACGGCATCCGCCGACATCACGCTCAGGGTCCACAACCCGTACGCGCCCACCGGCACCGCCGCCAGCACGAACCCGCCGACCACCGTCAGCCGGGATCGCACACCGGGCGCGGCCACGACACCGGCCACCGCCTGCGCACCGACCGGAACCGCCGCCGCCAGCGCCACCGAGGGGTGCACCGACCACGCCCCCGCCATCCCGGCCCCGAGCAGCAACGCGGCAACCACCACCCCGACCCACGTCGAGCCCGCCCGCGCCGCCGAGAGCCGCTCCCCCAGCACCAGCAGCCCCGGGATCACCGCCACACCCAGCGCGAACGGCAACAGCGGCCCCCACCCGAGGACCTGGAAGGGGAACGTCCAGGACGATGCCGCGACGACCGCGGCGCCGACCGCCGCCGGCCGGGATCCACCGCACAGTCGCCCGGCCAGGAGCGCCACACCCAGCACGAACACCACGCCGGTCACCGCCGACATCGCGTTCAGGGCGCCCGGCATCCCGTTCAGCGCCCCGGGTGTGCCGTCGCCGGGCAGGTGCAGCAGGAGCGACGTGAGCGCGTGATAGGTGTCCGGGTAGTAGAAGTGCGGGTTGGCGGGCTGGCTCACCGGTGCCAGGTCGGTCAGTCCGGCCCGCCCGGTCTCGGCGATGTACCGCGTGGCCCCGCCGTGGAAGAGGGCGTCCCAGTACTGGGGGATCGCCGTGAGTCCGCGGGTCGCGATCCCGAACTGCACCGCGGGGAGGGCGGCGAGTACGACGACGAGATCGCCCACCCACCGCCGCAGGGAGCGGGTGGCGGCGTTGTCGTCGTCGTACTCGTTCCCGCCCCGCGGCCGCGCCCGGCCCGCCGCCACCCGGGCGGCGATACCCACCACCCCGGCGCACAGCAGCGCCACGAGCGCCGTCGCCCCCGCAGAGGCCGGAGCCCAGGGGACGTCCGCGGCGGCGGTGACCGTGCAGCCCGCCGCCACCACCGCGAGCGTCAGAGCCGGCCCGGCCGCCACCGCGTCACGCCAGCGCAGGCCTGCCGCCAGGCAGACGGCCGCACCGGGCACCACCAGCAGTGCCAGGGCGACGGCCAGCAGGATCACGGCGGTCACGGCGTCAGCGCACCCGGAAGATCACCGTGCGCTGAACAACGAAATTGGTCACCGTCGCCACCCCCTGCGCGATCACGTACCCGATCGTGGTGGACCAGAACATGGGCCAGCCCACAGCGTCGAACCAGGGCACCAGCAGCATGAACAGGCCCCACTGGACGCCGAACATCACCGCGTACAGGCCCATCGTGGCCACGAACCGGGCCCGCGAAGGCTCGGCCTGGAAGGTCCACCGGCGGTTGAGCGCGTAGGCGGTGAGCGTGCCGGCGACGAACGACAGCGCCTTGGCCGGGCCGTAGCCCATCCCGACGAGCATGAACAGCTGCAGCAGGCCGTAGTCGACGACCGCCGACAGCACGCCGGTGAGGAAGAACCGGATGATCTGCGTCCTGAGGTCTGTCGGGGCGGCCGGGTCGGACTCGTGTCGCGACTCCAGCGGATCCACTGAGCCGCGCAGGGAATCCATGACGGAATCGATCGGCGGGGTCACCTGGTCGTCCGGGGCGCCCGCGCCACTGGTGGAAGAGCTCACCCAGACAGAGTAGGTCGGAGGGGGCGGAAGTGAACATCGACGCGTCCTCCGGCCGGACGCGCCGGCCCACCGATACGGTGCAGTCATGTCCCTGCGGTCCCGATCCCGTTCCGGCCGTCTGTTCCTCGCGACGGCCCTCGCCTCCGTGTGCGTTCTCGCCGGCGTGCCCGGCGTCACCGCGCAGCCCGGCGTGGTCGCGCAGCCCGCCGCACCCGCCGGACCCGGGTCGGCCGAGCTCCCGGACCCCCTCGCGGGCTTGCGTCCCGCGCCCGAGCACGAGCGCACCCCCGAGCGCTATCTGCCCAGCCCCTCGCCGGACCCCTGGTACTCGAACCCGCCGCAGGTCGATCCGGCCACCGCACCGGGCACGATCCTGGCCACGCGATCGGTCACGGTGCCGCCGATGAACATGCGCAATTTCGGCCGCGGCTGGCAGGTCCTCGTCCAGAGCGCCGACTCCCACGACCAGCCGCAGCAGATCGTCTCCACGATCCTCGAACCGGCCACCCCCTGGGACGGGCCCGGTCCGCGGCCGCTGGTGTCGTTCAACGTGACGATCGACTCTCTCGGACTGGAATGCATGCCATCGCACGTGCTTCCCAACGAGCTCAACATCGAAATGCCGCCGTTCCTGCAGATCCTCGCCGACCGCGGGTACGGGCTGGTGGTGACCGACTTCCAGGGACCCAAGGCCGCATATGCGGCGGGCCGTGCCAACGGGCGGGCCGTGCTCGACGGGATGCGGGCCGCGCGCGCGTTCGTGCCGCCGGGTGAGGAGGCGCCGATGTACGGCGACTCGCGGATCGTTCAGGTCGGCTACTCGGGCGGCGGGATCGCCACGGGGTGGGCGGCGCAGCTGCAGCCGGTGTACGCGCCCGAGCTGACCGACGTGCTGGTCGGCTCCTCGATCGGCGGGGTGCCGGCCGACTACTCCGACCTGTTCGACACCATGGACGGCACCCTCGGCTCCGGGTTGTACCGGGCCGCGGTCCTCGGTGTGGCCCGCGAGTACCCGGAGTTGTACCCGCTGCTGAACGACACCGGCGACGTGGCCGCCTACCAGCTCCGCGACTCGTGCGCCGCCGCCAACACCGTGAGCGGAATCCTCCACGCACCACTGTCGATGCTCACCGACGTCGATCCACGCACCGACCCGACCGTGCAGCGCGTGATGGCCCGCAACCGGCTGGGGACCGCCGACCCGGCAAGCGGCGCAGACCCGCGCGAGGTGCCGACCGGCCCGGTGCAGGTGTGGCACGGTGACGCCGTCGTCCCGATCGGACCCGGACCCGGCTCCTCGACGGGCCCCGGCGACATCTTCGTCCCCGAATGGACGGCCCGGCGGCTCGCCGACGAGTGGTGTGCGGCCGGCGCCGACGTGGAGTACACCCCCGTGGCCGGCGAGCACATCGCCGCCGCCTACACCGCCGTCGGGCCCGCCCTGGACTGGGTGGACGCCCGGGCCCGCGGGGTGCCCTTCACCACCGGGTGCCGGTCGTAGCGGGGTCGGCTCTCCCGTCACCCGCAACCCGCCCGGCATCCGCTCCCGCGCATGCATCCGCCCACCCGGCATCCGCCCACTCAGTATCCGCCCACTCGGCATCCACCCACCCAGCATCCACCCACCCAGCATCCGCCCACCCAGCATCCGCTCCCGCGCATGCTCGCCCCGCGGGGATCCGCTCCTCTCCGTGAACTCCCGCACGCCCCGGCGCGGTGGCGGGAGTGCATGACCAGGAGCGGATGTTGTCGCACCGAGCAGGCGCGGGAGCGGATGCCGGGGGACCGAGCAGGCGCGGGAGCGGATGCCGGGGGGGACCTTGAGCGCCTGCGCCGGATGCCCACGCCCCGCGTTCGGCCATCTGCTCCCGCCCCAAGTGCAGCCATCTGCCCACGCCCCGCGTGTAGCCGAATCAGCCCCCACGTGGCGACGAGTCCGGCCGCCGTGGCGGTAGCCTCTTCTACGTGAGCACCGCCCAGAACTCCCACAGTGACCAGTCCGTCCTGGACACCGAACTCAAGCGCCTCACCGGCTGGGGACGCACCGCGCCCGCGATGAGTCACGTGCTCACCCCGCGGTCGGTCGACGAGATCTCGGCCGCGGTCGCCACGGTCAACGACGCCAACGCCTCGTCGCCGGATCACCTGCGTCGCGGCGTGATCGCCCGCGGGCTCGGCCGCTCGTACGGGGACTCGGCCCAGAACTCGGGCGGGCTCGTGCTGGATCTGAGCCGGTTCAACCGGATCCACGAGCTCAATGCCGAGAAGGCCCTGGCCGTGGTCGACGCCGGCGTGAACCTGGATCAGCTCATGCGCGCCGCCCTGCCGTTCGGCCTGTGGGTCCCGGTGCTGCCGGGCACGCGCCAGGTGACGGTCGGCGGGGCCATCGGTCACGACATCCACGGCAAGAACCACCACTCCGCCGGGTCGTTCGGCAATCACGTCACCCGGATGGAGCTGCTCGTGGCGGACGGGCGGGTGTTGACGTTGGAGCCGGGCGGGACCGACGACGACGAGGACGGCAGTCTCTTCTGGGCGACCGTCGGCGGCAACGGCCTCACGGGCATCGTGCTCAAGGTGTGGATCGCCATGACGCGCACGGAGACGGCGTTCTTCCTCGCCGACGACGACCAGACGGGCACTCTCGACGAGACGATCGCTCTACACACCAACGGTTCCGAGTCGAAGTACACCTACTCCTCGGCCTGGTTCGACGCGATCAGCGCGCCGCCGAAGCTCGGCCGCGCGGCGGTGTCCCGCGGCAGCCTGGCCACGCTGGCGCAGCTCGAGGAGTACGCGCCCGAGCTCGCGAAGAACCCGCTGACGATGGACGCCAAGCCGCTGCTGACGTTCCCGGACATCTTCCCCAACGGGCTGGCCAACAAGTGGTCCTTCAGCCTGGTGGGCGAGGCGTACTACCGCCTGGGCGGGACGCGCCGGAACAAGATCAAGACGTTGCCGCAGTTCTATCACATGCTCGACCTGTTCGGAGAGTGGAACCGGGCCATGGGACCTGCGGGTTTCCTGCAATACCAGTTCATCGTCCCGCCCGGCGCGGTCGAGGGTTTCAAGGAGATCATCGGGGACATCCAGCGCTCCGGTCAGTACTCCTTCCTCAACGTGTTCAAACTGTTCGGTCCCGGCAACCAGGCGCCGCTGTCCTTCCCCATGGAGGGCTGGAACGTGTGCGTGGACTTCCCGATCAACGACCGGCTGGGGGCGTTCGTCGACCACCTCGACGCGAAGGTCATGTCGATGGGCGGACGCCTGTACACGGCCAAGGACTCGCGGGTCCCGGCCGAGCGCTTCCACGCCATGTACCCGGAGATCGACGGCTGGATCTCCACGCGGCGGCGGATCGACCCCAACGGGGTGTTCGTCTCCGACATGGGCCGGCGCCTCGAGCTCCTCTGACGCCGGCCGAGCGGGGCAGGGTGTGCGGGCCCGAGCAGGCGCGCCGCACCGCCACCACCCCCTCGTCGAGTCACTTTGTGCAGCATCCGCCCAGGCAATTCCGCCGAAACAGCTGCCGCGGCGACTCAACGCAGGCCCCACGCCCCGGCCGAGCGGCCCACGCCCCAGCCGGGCGGCCCCATGCCCCGGCCGGGCGGACCCACGCCCCGGCCAAGCGGCCCACGCCCCAGCCGAGCGGACCCACGCCCCGAGGCCGGGCGGGCCCTGACACAGCCCCGGCCGGGCCGACCCGGGTCTTCGCGACGCCCGACACACGGTCGGGGCGGTGTCAGGGTCCGCCGGTAGACTGCCGCCCATGATCAATGCCGTCGGCGTCCCCCAGACACTGCTCCTTCTCGGGGGCACCTCCGAGATCGGCCTGGCCATCTGTGCCGAATACCTCTCCAAGGGCCCGATGCGCGTGATCCTGGCGTGCCTGCCGGGCGACCCGGGAGTCGAGGACGCGAAGGCCGAGATGACGGCCGCCGGCGCGACCGCCGTCGAGGTCGTGGACTTCGACGCCGCGGCCACTGACACCCACCCTGCCGCGTTCGAGCAGATCTTCGCCGGTGGGGACGTGGACGTGGCGATCGTCGCGTTCGGGCTTCTGGGAGAGAACGAAGAACTCTGGACCGACCAGCGCAAGGCGGTCCAGATCGCGCAGATCAACTACACCGGCGCCGTCTCGGTGGGCGTCCTGCTCGCCGAGCGTATGAAGGCCCAGGGCTACGGTCGGATCATCGCCATGAGCTCGGCCGCCGGACTGCGGGCACGCCGCTCCAACTTCGTCTACGGATCCACCAAGGCCGGCCTGGACTCCTTCTACACCGGCCTCGGCTACGCCCTGGCCGAGCACGGGGTGGACGTGCTGGTCATCCGGCCCGGCCAGGTGCGTACCCGCATGTCCGCACACGTCGACGAGGCACCGCTGACCATCAACAAGGACGAGGTGGCCCGGATCGCGGTCAAGAACTCGGGACGGGACAAGGGCGCGGTCTTCGCCCCGGCCGCCTTCGGCGGGGTCATGGCCGTGCTCACCCACGTGCCGCGACCGATCTTCCGCAAGCTCCCCTTCTGAGTATGCGGGTGGCGCTCCGGGGCCTCGGCTTGGCGGGGGCGGCGACACTCCTCGCCGCTGTCGTCACCGCCGTCGTCCTCGTCGGCTTCTCGCTCGTGACGTTCCCCGCGTACGGCAACTCCAACGTCCTGCGCGCCCTGACCGTCGTCGGGCAGACCGCGGCGGTCGCGCTGGTGGTCCTGGGGATCCTGGCCGCGCGGGCGGGCGAGAAGCCGGGCGGACGCGTCGTGCTGGTCCGTCTGGGCAAGCTCGCCGCCCCCACCGGGTCGGCCCTGTTGGTGGCCACCACGCTGGGCATCCCGCTGGCCGCCTCGCGCCTCTACCTGCACGGGGTGAGCGTCGACCAGGAGTTCCGCACCCAGTTCCTCAGCCGGTCCACCACGTCGCTCGGGTTGCCCGACATGGCGTACGCCGACCTGCCGTCGTTCTACCCGTCCGGCTGGTTCTGGCTCGGCGGACGCTTCGCCAACCTCGCCGGCCTGGAGGGCTGGGCCGCGTTCAAACCCTGGTCGATCCTCTCGCTGGGCGTGGCCGCCGCGCTGGTCACCGTGTTGTGGACCCGCCTGCTCCGCACCGATCTGGGCGCCGTCGTCGGCCTGGTCTCCACCGCCATGATGCTCACCTACGGCAGCCCTGAGCCCTACGGCGCCGTGGTGGCCCTGTTCATCCCGCCGGTGCTGATCCTGGCCTGGCACGCCGTCAACCCCACCGTCACCGGGCACATTGCCGAGGAAACCGGCCACACCGCCGCCACCGGGCACACCGCCGACGCCACCGACTCCACTCCCCCCGGCCCGCTCGCACGACCGGGCGGCATCGGCGCCACGGTCGCCACCCTGCTGTTCCTCGGCGCCTCCGCCAGCACATACACCCTCTACACGGGCCTGGCCGCCGGCACAGTCGTGCTCATGGCCGCGGTCGCCACGGTGCTCGCACTGCGCGGACGGACCGCCTACCCGGCATGGCTGCCCGCAGCACGCCTCGTGATGATCGGCTCCGGCTCGCTCGCGATCGCGCTCATCGTGTGGGCGCCCTACCTGGTGGCCGCACTCGGCGGCGCCCCCGCCGACTCGGGAACCGCCCTGCACTACCTGCCCGACGCCGGCGCGCGGTTGCCACTGCCCATGACCGCCGGGGGCCTGACCGGCCTGGTCTGCCTGGCGGGCCTTGTCTGGATTGTCGTGCGGTGCTGGAACTCCCGGCGCGCCCAGGCCCTCGGGCTCGGCGTGGCCGCCGTCTACCTGTGGTGCCTTGCCTCCATGGCGGTCACCGCGCTCGGCACCACCATGCTCGGATTCCGCCTCGAGCCGGTGCTCATCGGTCTGCTGATGGTGGCCGGGGTGTTCGCGATCGCCGAGGTCGCCGGACTGCTCGTGCGGGCCGCCGGCCGCCAGAACGGCACCGAACGCCCGGCCGCCGAGGCCACCGGATACCGGCGACGGGCGAGCGCCGCCGTGGGCGTGGTGGCGGCCCTGGCCGTGCTCGCGCAGGTCCAGGGCATCCCCGATCACCTGCACGAGGAGATCCGGCTCGCCTACACCGACACCGACGGCGCGGGCGAGCGGGCCGACCGCTTCCCGCCCGGGCCCGAGTCCCACTACGAGGACGTCAACGCCGTGATCGCGGAGGCGTTCCCGGGCCGCGACAAGACCGACCTCGTCGTCGTCAGCACCGCGGACGCCTTCCTCGCGTACAACCCGTACCTGGCCTACCAGGCAGTGACCTCGCACTACGCCAACCCGCTGGGGCGGTACGCCGACCGCAACGCGGCCATGATCGCGTGGGAGGAGGCCACCAGCGGCGAGGAACTCCACGCCCTCATGACCGGCACCGACTGGCGCGCGCCCGACGTGATCCTGGCCCGCCCCTCCGGCGACGGCTACACGCTGCGCCTGGCCGAGGACACCTACCCCAACGACCCCAACGTGCGACGCTTCGGCGTGACCATCCCCGCCGAGGCGGTCTCCGGGCCCCATTTCGAGGTCCACGAGGTGGGACCGTTCGCCGTGATCGTGGTGCGGTGATCGGGCGTGTCTGACCAGGAGAGCGGCCGGGACCGGCGCGAGGTGACAGCCGCGACGGCAGCCCCCGCCACCGACGATGAGCGACCGCTCGGACTCCACCCCTACCCCGGCATGGACCGGCACCGCCGCCGGGCGATCATCACCGGCTTCCTCGGCGCGTTCCTGGCGATCCTGTCCGGACTGTTGCCGGTGCACCAGGACACCACGCGCATCCAGTGGACCGCCGGGCCGGACTACGCCTCGGTCACCTCCCCGCTGGTCTCCGGGCGCCCCCTCGACCTGACCATCTCCGCGCCGTGCGGCCCCTTGTCCGAGGTACCCGAGGACACGATTGTGTTCTCGACCCTCCCCGAGGGCGCCCCGGGCCGCATCTCCGACGGGCTCGTGGTGCAACGCTCCACCGACGCCGCGTCCAACGCCGTGATCGAGGTGGTGGTCCGCAACCTCACCCTGCTGTCGGTGCCGCTGGACATGCTCCGCGACGCCGACTGCGAGACCCTGCACGTGCGGGCCGAGACCGGCATCCTCGTCGCCGAACTGACCGGCCTCGAACACGACCCCGACGACGCCGACAGCCCCGTCCACGCCGCCGTCCCCGGCTCTATGCGGCCGCAGGTCACCGGCGTGTTCACCGACCTGACCCCCGCCACCGCGCCCGAGGGCCTCGGCGAGTCGACGATCGACGTGACCGTCGACTCGCGCTTCTCCTCGAGCCCCACCCTGATCAAGCTCGTGCTGATGCTGGTCGGGGTGGCCGCCACGATCGCCTCCCTGTGGTTCCTGCACCGGCTGGACCGCATCGACGGCCGCTCCGACCGGCGCTTCGTGCCGCGGTCGTGGATGCGACTGTCCGGGGTGGACACCGTGGTGATCGGCGTCCTCACCTTCTGGCACTTCGTGGGCGCCAACACCTCCGACGACGGCTACCTGCTGACCATGGCCCGATCGGCCGGGCCCAGCGGCTACATGGCCAACTACTTCCGCTGGCTCGGCTCCCCCGAGTCGCCGGTCGGGTGGTACTACGAGATCCTGCGGCTCTTCGCCGAGGTCTCCACCGCCAGCCCGTGGATGCGCCTGCCCACTCTGCTGTGCGGAATCCTGTCGTGGCTGATCATCAGCCGCGAGGTCATCCCCCGCCTGGGCCGACTCGCCCGCACCTGGCGACGCCCACGCTGGACCGGGGCCGCGCTGTTCCTCGCGTTCTGGATGGCGTTCAACAACGGCCTGCGGCCCGAGCCCGTCATCGCCCTGGGCGCACTGCTGACCTGGTCGCTCGTCGAGCGTTCGATCGCCACCCGCAGGCTCGTGCCGGGCGTCGCCGCGATCGGCGTGGCCGCGTTCTCCCTCGGAGCCGGCCCCACCGGGCTGATGTGCGTGGCCGCGCTCGCCGCCGGCGCCCGCGAGTTCGTGCGCATGGCCCGGCGTCGCGCGAAGGTCGTCGGCTGGGCCGCCATCGCGGGACCCGTCCTGGCCGTGGGCCTGGCACTGCTGTACACGGTCTTCGCCGACCAGACCCTGGCCGCGGTCCTCGAGGCCACCCGCGTCCGCACCGAACTCGGCCCGAGTCTGCCCTGGTACGACGAGAAGGTGCGCTGGGAATCGCTGTTCGGCGACTCGGCCGACGGCGGTGTCGCCCGCCGCTTCCCCGTCCTGCTCATGCTCATGTGCCTGGTGCTGGTCTGCGCCGTCATGCTGCGACGCGGCAGGATCCCCGGCGCCGCCGCCGGACCGTCCCGGCGCCTCATCGGCGTGATCGCCGGATCGCTGCTGTTCCTGGTGTTCACCCCCACCAAGTGGACCCACCACTTCGGCGTCTTCGCGGGACTCGCCGGGGCGCTGGCGGTGCTGGCCGTGATCGCCCTCCGATCGTCGTCCGTGTCGCTGGCCCGGAGTCGCTGGCTCGTCTGGGCGGCGCTGTGCCTCGTCGTCGGACTGTCCACCGCAACCAACAACACCTGGTGGTACGTCTCCGACTACGGCGTCCCCTACTCCGACTCCTTCCCCTCCCTCGCCGGCATCCAGGTCCAGTACGTGGCGTTCCTGGGCGGCTTCGCATGCCTGCTCATCGCCGGACTCATCCACGTCGGGTTCCTCCCCGACGAGCCCGGACGCGCCCTGTGGCGCAGGCTCACCCGCGTCATGCCGTTCCTGCGCTCGCGCGTCGACACCCCCGCCGCGAGGCGGCGCGACGGCCGCGGCATCGACGGCTCGCCGCTGACCGTCGTGGCGTTCGCCGTCGTGATCTTCGAATTGTTCTCGGCCGTCGCCGCGGTGTTCATCCAGACCCCCGCCTACACGGTCGGGCGCGCCAACATGCGCGCGATCGCCGGGCAGCCGTGCTCACTCGCCGACTCGGTGCTCGTCGAGGAGGACTCCAACGACGGGATCCTCAGCGCGGTCGGCGCCGGACCCGAGATCTCCCTCGGCGCGGGTGTCGTCAACGGCTTCGCCCCCAACGGCCTGCCCGACTCGATCACCGTCGACAGCACCGAGGCCTCCGGCTCCCGCGCCCAGGCCCAGGCCCAGACCGGTGAACGCGACCCGGATGACGGAGTCGACGCCGGCACCACCGGCGGCCGCGGCGCCGTCACCGTCAACGGCTCCACCGTCGCCCTGCCGTTCGGCCTCGACCCCGAGACCACCCCGGTCCTCGGCTCCTACCGGCGCGGCCCGCAGGTCGCCGCCGAACTCACCTCCGCCTGGTACCGGCTGCCCGAACGCAGCCCCAACCGGCCGCTGCTCGTCATGGCCGTCGCCGGGCGCATCGGCTCCGGCGACGTGCGCATCGAATACGGCCGCCCCGGCCGCGTCAGCGCCGCCGGGCCCACCGACTTCGAGGTGATGGGTTCCATGACACCCACCGACATCGGGCCGGCTCCCGCGTGGCGGAACCTGCGGATCCCCCTCGAGGAGATCCCCGAGGACGCCCAGGTCGTCCGCGTGGTGGTCGAGGACAACAACCTCGACCCGGACCGCTGGATCGCCGTCACCCCGCCCCGGAATCCGCGACTGAGCACCCTCGACGAGGTCGTCGGCCACACCGATCCCGTCCTCATCGACTGGGTCGTGGCGCTGGCCTTCCCGTGCCAGCGGCCGTTCGTCCACAACGGGGGCGTCGCCGAGATCCCCGAATACCGCATCCTCGCCGACCGCGAGTCCTCCTCCGCCGCCAACTGGTGGCAGAGCTCGGGCGGCGGCGGACCGCTGCTGTGGACCACCCAGACCGTCGAGGCCGTCACCGTCCCGACCTACCTCGACCACGACTGGTCCCGCGACTGGGGCTCACTCCAACGATTCGAGCCGCTCGACCCGTCGGCGACACCCGCGCAGCTCCTGCGCGGCAGCGAGGTGCGGTGGGGCTGGACCACGCCGGGCCCGATGAACTGATCGTCGCCTAGAATCGGGCGTCGTGTCAGACTCATCCCCCGCCTCCGGCCCGGCCGCGTCTTCCGACCCCGACCCGGCCGGGTCCCCGGACTCCGGCCCGGGCACCGGAGCCGCCGCCGGACCTGTCGCCGCCGACGCCCGCGTCGCCAGGCTCCGCCTCACAGCCATAGCCAGTGGCCTGCTGGGCATGCTGTGCTTCCTGTCGCTGCCGTTCCTGCCGGTGACGCAGACCAGCTCCTCGGTGCAGTGGCCGCAGAACGGGTCCGTGGAGTCGGTCACCGCGCCGCTCATGGCGCACACCCCGCAGCGGGTCACCGCCACCCTCCCGTGCACGCTCGTCGCCGACCTCCCCGAGGACGGCGGCGTGCTGCTGTCCACGGCGCCACCCGGCGGCGAGGAGGCCGGGGACCGCGCGCTGTTCGTGCGCGCCTCCGCCGACACCGTCGACGTGGTCTCCCGCAACCGGGTGATCGCCACCGCACCGCGTGACAGTGTCGGAGCCGGGGAGTGCTCCGTGCTCAGCATCGTGGCCGCCCCCACCTTCGTGGAGGCCGACTTCCAGGGGATCGACGACCCGTCCGCGTCCGGCCTGGTGGAGGCCGGTGACCTGCGGCCGATGGTCACCGGGATCTACACCGACCTCGACGTCGACACGGCCGTGCCCGCCGAGCTCGACGTGGTGGTGGACGTGGACTCGCGCTTCACCACCGAACCCTCCGCACTGAAGTGGGCGGCGATCGTCGTCGGCCTGCTGTCCACGGCCGTCGCCCTCTGGGCCCTGCACGGGCTCGACCAGACCGACGGCAGGCGCAGCCTGCGCTTCCTGCCCCGCAACTGGTTCCGGATCCGGCTCCCGGACGTCGCCGTGATCGGAACACTCGGCGTGTGGCACATCATCGGCGGCAACACCTCCGACGACGGCTACATCCTGTCCATGGCCCGGGCCGCCGAGCCCGCCGGCTACATGGCCAACTACTACCGGTGGTACGGCGTCCCCGAATCACCGTTCGGCTCCCCGTACTACGACCTGCTGACCCTGTTCTCCCAGGTCTCCACCGCCAGCCCGTGGATGCGGCTGCCCGCGCTGATCGCCGCCATCCTGTGCTGGCTCGTGATCAGCCGCGAGGTGCTGCCCCGCCTCGGCCGCGCCGCCCGCACGACCCCGGTCGTGGTGTGGAGCGCCGCCGCCGTGTTCCTCGCCTTCTGGATGGCGTTCAACAACGGCCTGCGACCCGAGCCCATCATCGCGCTCGGCGCCCTGCTGACCTGGGTGTCGGTGGAGCGGTCGATCGCCACCAGACGCATGCTGCCCTTCGCCGTGGCGGTGATCATCGCGTCGTTCTCGCTGGCCACCGGCCCCACCGGTCTCATGGCCGTGGCGGCACTCATCATGGGCCTGCGCGCGGTGGTCCGCACCGTCGTGGTCCGGGGCCGTGTGATCGGCTCCTACTTCGCACTCGTGGCGCCCGTCCTGGCGGCCGGCACCATGGTGCTCATCAGCGTCTTCGGTGTGCAGTCGCTCGCCGCGGTCCTCGAAGCCATCCGGGTGCGCGGCGCGATCGGACCGAGCCTGAGCTGGTACGAGGAATTCGTCCGCTACTACTACCTCATGATCCCGACGGTCGACGGCTCACTGTCCCGCCGTCTGCCGGTCCTGCTGGTGCTGCTGTGTCTGGCCGTGGTGATCGGGACCCTGCTGCGCCGCGGCAAGGTCCCCGGGGCGGCCTCCGGGCCCGTGTGGCGTCTGGTGGGCGTCGTGGTGGGCACCGCCTTCTTCATGATGTTCTCCCCCACCAAGTGGACGCACCACTTCGGTGTGTACGCCGGCATCGGTGCGGCGATCGCCGCTCTGGGCGCGCTCGCGATCTCCGAGTCCGCCGTCCGCACCGCCCGCAACCGCACACTGTTCCTCGGTGTGATCCTGGTGGTGCTCGCGCTAGCGTTCGCCGGACCCAACGGCTGGTGGTACGTCTCCAGCTACGGCATCCCGTGGTGGGACAAGGCCCCGAGCGTCAGCGGGATCGGCGCGGCCACCGTGCTGCTCGTCCTCGCGATCCTCACGTTCGCGTTCGCCGGCTGGCAGCACCTGCGCCGCGACTACACAGGAGACCAAGCACCCAGGACCACCGCGGGTCGCCGCCGGATGCGGACGGTCGCCGCGGCGCCGATCGCGGTGGTCGCCGGGCTGCTGGTGGTCGTCAACGTCGCGTCGTTCGCCAAGGGTGTCCAGAAGCAGTTCCCGGCCTACACGGTCGGGGCGGGCAACCTGTCGGCACTGACCGGCAATCCCTGCATGCTGGCCGACCGGGTCCTGGTGGAGCCCGATGCCAACGCCGGCATGCTGACCCCGCTCGGTGCGCCGCTGTTGCCTGACGGCGCGGTCGACCCCCAGGCCATGGCCGAGGCGATCGAGGCCGGTGGCAACACCGGATTCAGCCCCAACGGGGTTGCGCCCGACCTGTCCGCCGACGCGGTGTTCGCCGATCCCGGAGCGGCCAACACCACCACCGAGCCGGGCGGCGGTCCGTCCGCCAACGTCGGCCAGAGCGCGGGAACCGGTGGCGGCCGGGGCGCGGAGGGCGTGAACGGCTCGACGGTGGCGCTCCCCTTCGGTCTCGATCCGGCCACCACCCCGGTGCTGGGTTCACACCACGCGGGTCCGCAGCGGCAGGCCGAGTTGGAGACGGGCTGGTACGTGCTCCCCGAGAACCGCGAGGCGCATCCGCTGCTGGTCATCTCGGCGGCCGGCCGCATCGGCCGGTTCGACGCCGACGGCATCTACGAGTACGGGCAGGCCGTGACGGTCGAGTTCGGGCGAAACACCGAGTCCGGTGTGGAGATGGTCGGCGCGCCGATCGTGCCGTACGACATCGGCCCCGCCCCGACCTGGCGGAACCTGCGGGTGCCCATGCAGGACGTGCCCGCCGACGCCGAGGTCATGCGGATCCGGGTCGACGACGGCGACCTCACCCCCGACCAGTGGGCCGCCATCACGCCGCCCCGGGCTCCCGAACTGGTGACGGTCCAGGAGATGGTCGGATCCGAGTCCCCGGTCCTGCTGGACTGGGCCGTGAGCCTGCAGTTCCCGTGCCAGCGTCCGTTCTCGCACTTCGCGGGGGTGGCCGAGCTGCCGGAGTTCCGGATCCTGCCGGATCGTCCGCTCGCGGTCAGTGCGACAGGGCCGTGGATGGACTACGAGACCGGCGGCCCGCTCGGGTGGGTCAAGACCGCGCAGCGGGCCCAGACGATCCCGTCGTATCTGGAGAACGACTGGAACCGCGACTGGGGTTCGATCGAGTCCTACACTCCGCTGGGCACCTACCAGACGGAGTTGCCGGAGCCTGCCGAGATCACGCTCGAGAACCACAGCCGCTGGGGTTGGTGGTCCCCTGAGGGGCCGATCCTGGTGACCGACCCCGAGTAGGCC
>DWWG01000118.1 GCA_019119875.1 Candidatus Dietzia intestinigallinarum
CCCGGAGTTCGACTCGGTGGCCGATGTCGGCACCGTGACCGACACCGTGACCCTGGACGCGGACCGGCCCCGGCAGGTGTTCCCCGCGCACTCGGTCACCATGTTGACGCTGAAGAAGGTGAACCCGTGAACCCCGCTTCCGCCACAGCCCAGGTGTGGCTACTGCTCTCGGCGCTGGTGGGCGCGGTGACCGTGGCGGTCCTGGTGGCGGCGGGCCTGCGCCGCTGCTGGTGGTCCCTGCGCAGTGACCACCACCCGCTGTGGCGTGCGGCCGGCGTCGCCTGGGGCGTGGCGCTCCTGGCGTTGGCCGCGATGGCGGCGGGATTCCTGCTCGCTGCCACGCCGGTGCCGGGGGCGCGATGGATCGCGATGCTTGCCTCTGTCGCCGCGATTGTGCTGTGGGCGGCGAGCATCCTGACCGGGCGGGCCCCCGACGGACCGCCGTGGCCGGGCAGACCCACCGCGCGGCCGCACCGCCCGGCCTGGATGGTCGGCGTGTGGCTCCTCGCGGCGAGCTGGGCACTGCTCTACTGGTCCGCCGCACAGATGGGCGCACCGGATCCGCCCACGGGCACCTACCTGGCCGGCGTCAGCGTCGCAGTGCTGGTGGTCGGAGGCCTGCTGGTGGGGGTGGCGCAGGCCGCGCTGCGGCGAGCAGGTGCACGCCGGCCCGGACGCATCTCGGGCTGAGCCGGCTGGGGCAGCGGCTACTGGCGGGGCCTGACCACCCCGCCAGAAACGCTGTTGGCAACTGAATCGGCTGGCACCCGGTCGAGAGCGCGAGATCGATTTCTGGTTCCTGCGCCTCGTACCAGCGCACGGCGTCGTCAAACTCGGCGACGGCTTCGGGGTGCTCGCGCTGCGTCAGGGTCATGCGGTGAGCGAAGCGCGCAAGCGATCATAGTGCTCGTCAGCATCCACCAACTCGACCCCGCCGGCGCGTCTCTCGGCCAGTCGCCGGGTCACCTCGGCCCGCCAAGCTTCATCGACTTCGCCCGTGTCGCCTGAGTCATGGAGGCTCTCAAGCAGGGCGTTGGCAACAACCGCGCGCTGATCGGCGTCGAGCGCGAGAGCGTCTCGGATCACGGTCGCGGGGTTCGGTGTCATGCCTCCAAATCTACGCCGAACGGCCGACAATCACCGGAGCATGTTTGTCTCGGTCTCTACGGTTGGTCTGCGTGTGTTTGAGCATCGCACGGAACTCCGGGCGCACCACGTGGCGCACCCGCTGATAGGCGCCGATTGCTGCGATCGGGCGCGAGCAAGAATTCAGTGCACCACCAGCACCCTGTCCGCCCCTCGCGTCTATGTCCACCCCTCGCACAGGGAAGAGCCCCTGGCACCAGCCCGGACTCTCGCCCGGCGTTCAGGGCTCTTTAGGCAGTTCACGGCTCATTTCCAGTGGTGGCTGGAGAGCGGGAAACCAGATGTCGGTGAGCACCTCGGCAACTGATTGCTCGGGAGCATCGCCCGGGTAGGCGATAGTCCCTTGGATCTCCGCACGCGTGAAGTAACGCTCCAGCTGGGTCACGAGTAGCTCGACCCGAAATCTGGCTTCGCCCTGCCGGGTTCTTGGCCACCGATCGAGGTAACGCGGCATCGCGTCACTGAGTTCCTGGATAGCGCGGCGACCTATTGACTGGAATTCAGGCTCAGCGGCCAGTGCCTGATCCCACGTGGGGAGAATTTCGCGGTTGCGGTAGAACCAGTCCAATGCCCGGTTCACCCACGCTACGAACTCGGCACGCTCACCTGTGAGCAGAACTGCGTCGAGATCTCGGTAAACCTCCTTGGCGCGAAGCTCGATGGTCTCTGCACTGATGCTCGCGAGCAAGTCCATCTTGTTCTTGAAATGTAGGTAGAAGGTGGCCCGACTGCAGCCGACGGCCCGAGTGATGTCGTCAATCGTCACGTTCGGGTATCCAGCCGCCACGAACAGTTTTCGTCCCTGATCCAGCAAAACTCTGCGCGTGTGGCTCTTTTGCTCTGCGCGCCGGTTCGGCACCGCGGGCCGCTCAGCCCTGTCTTTCGTCACTGCTCTCGCGCACCTTTCACCCGCTGTATCGCAGTTGCAGCCTACGACCCATCTCACTAGACATTCAGCCAACTCACTAGACAGAGCGTCAGTGACGAGTACAGTGTGGCTCAGATCACACGTATCGGCTGGCCTGGGGCACTCGCCTATCGAACGCCAGCCGTCGCCCCCAAGTCCATCAATGAGGCGAAAGGACGCTGACGTGACCAACACATCAAGTTCCTTCATCCCCGCGTTTCCCGGCGACGGCGCTTCGGAGAAAACCGTATGCATCATCGGCGCGGGCTGCTCCGGCATCACCACCGCCAAGAGGCTGAAGGACTACGGCATCGCCTACGACTGCTTCGAGGCCTCCGACGATGTCGGTGGCAACTGGTACTACAACAACCCGAACGGGATGTCCGCGGCGTACCAGTCCCTCCACATCGACACCTCCACCACCCGACTACAGTTCGAGGACTTCCCCGCCCCGGCGCACTGGCCACACTTTCCGCACCACACGCTGATTCACCAGTACTTTCGCGACTATGTTGACCACTTCGCACTTCGCGAGACGATCACGTTCAACACCGGCGTGGACCACGCCGCACGACGTGCCGGCGGCGGCTGGGACATCACGTTGACCACTGGGGACACTCGCACATACGACGCGCTCGTCGTTGCCAATGGGCACCACTGGAATCCGCACTTCCCCGAATACCCCGGCAAGTTCGATGGCGAGATTATCCACAGCCACGAATACCGGTCCCCGTCACATCCAATCGACATGCACGGAAAGCGCGTGATGGTGGTGGGTATGGGCAACTCCGGCCTCGACATCGCCTCCGAACTGTCCAGTCGCACCGTCGCTGAGCATGTGTGGGTCTCGGCTCGGCGTGGAGTCTGGGTGCTGTCCAAGTATCGGGGCGGCAAGCCGGCGGACAAGATGATGATGCCGCCGTGGATGCCCAAGAAGCTGGGCCTGAGGATCTCACGTCGAGCCATCCGCAAGGGCATCGGCAAGATGGAGGACTACGGTCTCCCGGCTCCTGATCACGAGCCGTTGGCCGCACACCCGTCGGTGAGCATCGACTTTCTGGCGAAGTCCGGTTCTGGTGACCTGACATGTGTTCCCGCTATCGAACACTTCGACGGTGATGCGGTTGTCCTCACCGATGGCCAACGCATCGCCGTGGACGCCATCGTCTTTGCCACCGGCTACACAATGTCGTTCCCCTTCTTCGACGACCCGGAGCTCCACCCCGACTCCGAGCACCGGTACCCGCTGTTCAAACGAATCATCAAGCCCGGCGTCGACGACCTGTACTACGCGGGACTCGCGCAGTCGTCTCCCACGATCGTCAACCTGGCCGAACAGCAGAGCAAACTCATCGCCCGCCACCTGGTAGGCGCATATCAGCTCCCCTCCGTGGCGGAGATGAACGAGAACATCGTCCGCGACGAGAACAAGCACCTGGGCCAGTACTACAACGCCCGCAGGCACACCATCCAGATCGACTTCGCCCGATACACCAGGGACCTCCTGGCCGAGATCGACGCCGGCGAACACCGCGCCCGAGGACAAGTACCACCCCAACCGACTCTCGCGCGGCGGTTGTTGGACAAGGCGGGTGTGCAATGACCGGCGCTACCGTTGACGGCACCTGTACCCCGCAGTTCCGGGCGGTCCGAGAGCTGTTTTCTCGCAATATCGAGAGCGGTGAGGAGCTGGGGGCCTCGCTGTGTGTGATGCAGGGCGAAGAGGTGGTGGTCGATCTCTGGGGCGGAACGGCTGACGCGGCGTCCTCTCGGTCGTGGGATAGAGATACGGTGGCCAACACTTACTCGTTGACCAAGACGATGACTTCTCTGGCTGCGCTGGTTCTCATTGATCGAGAGCTGCTCGACCCGGACGCCGCCGTTGCCGACTACTGGCCTGAATTCGCCGCGGCAGGCAAAGGACGCGGTGACAATGGCCGCGTCACCGCGGGCACCGTGCTGGTGCGCCATGTTCTCGGCCACACCAGTGGACTCGCCGGCTGGAGTCAGCCGGTCCGCATCGAGGACGTCTACGACACCTCCTCCGCTGCCGCGCTGCTCGCAGCCCAGGAACCGTGGTGGCCACCTGGCGACGGCTCGGGGTACCACGCGATCTCCTTCGGCACCCTCGTAGGCGAACTCGTGCAACGCATCACCGGAAAGACACTGGGCAGTTTCTTCGCTACGGAGATCGCCGAACCCCTCGGTGCCGACTACTGGATCGGCGCACCGTCGGAGCTGTTGGATGCACCCAAGCGCATCGCGACAATGGTCGCACCACCGTCGAGTGGTTTCGACCTGACCTCGCTTCCAGTCGACAACTTCACCCGGCGCACGTTGACCAATCCGGCGTTTAGCCCCGAACTGACAACAAGCCCCGACTTCCTTGCAGCCGAACTCGGTGGTGTGAACGGCCAGGGTCACGCCCGGTCTGTGGCCAGGATCCAATCGATACTCACCAACTCGGGGACGATGGACGGTCATCGATTCGTCAAGTCAACGACCATCGATCGCATCTTCGAACGTCAATCCGACGGAATTGACCGAGTACTCGGCGTCCCGGTTCGCTTCGGGCTCGGATGGGCGCTTCCGAGCGAGTCGATGCCCGGAGTGCCTCTGGGGAAAGTGTGCTGGTGGACCGGCTTCGGCGGGTCGGTTGTCTCCGCTGACCTACACCGCGGAATCACCGTCGCCTACGTGATGAACAGGATGGCACCGGAACTCGTCGGAGCTGCTCGACCGAACGCCTATCTCGACGCGGTTTACTCGGCTGTATGAGTACCACCTCACGGCATTGCGCTGGGCTGCTCGGATTTTTCAGTTGTGTCCCGGGCCTACGGAACCCCTCATGGACGAGCTTTGTCCCGGAGTGATCATTTCGTAGACGGGGAACCGTAGTAGCCCCCAGGCCGTCGAACCCTTCGACCCCCAAAGCAGCCGAGGTCGAGGAGTCCATCAGTGCCAAGTCCGGACACACGTGAGTCGATGCGTGATTTTCCGCCAGTTGTCTATGTGCCGTGCACCAGATCGCGGACCGAGTGGGGCCCGGCCGGGCAGGTGGCGCTGGAGATTCTCATGCGCATGACGCGCGACGGCCGAATCGCACTCCTGGCGTACAGTGCGCTGGACCGGTTCAACAGCATGGTCGGCCGCCAGACTGAGTGGGCGTTACTCACCCACGACGGTCTCGACGAGGTCTATGCGAAGCAACCCTTTGATCTGCTGCTCATGGATGTCGAGGTTCCCGCCGAATCCCGGGAGGACGGCCAGTGGCTGAAGATCTAGATGTCAACACCGACGTACTACTGGGCATCGCAAGCCGCTTCGACGACACCTCACGCGAGATCGACGAGCTCAGACTCCCGCATACGGTCGATGGCGGGATCGCCTCGGGAGATATCCATGTTCTCCTGGCCGAACTGTCGTTGGATCTGGCGGAGATCGCCAGCGGGATGGACGCCATGTCGCGGCAACTGTTCGCAACGCGCCAACTCTATGTCGACCGCGACGAACGAGCAGCCGAGGCGATCATCCTGTCCGGGGATGCCGGATGAGCACATCCATCAATACTGAGGTCAAAGGAGAGCCCACGGAAGTTCGTGCGCTCGCGTCCGACCTACGAAGGTCGGCTGAACCTGTGCTCAGCAGAGCCGCCGACAGCTTGGTATGTGCGCGTCGTGACGCCGAGGACGCATGGCGCTCCCCTGCCGGCGAAGCCTTCTCATCGATCGTGCACCAGACGATCCTTCCCACTGACGGCCTCGCAGAGTTTCTGCGACACGCTGCCGACGGGCTGGATCTACTGGCAGGAGAAGTCGAGGAAGCGCAACGTCAGATGGAGGAGGTGCGCCTCGAGGCCGCAGGTGCGGGTCTTACAGTCACCGGTCAGTTGATCGAGCATCCGGGGCCTCCGGCCCTGGATCCCGGTCCTCTGCCCGCTGACGCCGACAGCAGCGCCATCGCAGAACATGACCGGCTGACCGAAGCCTATGACGCACAGAACAGGAAGATCGACGCCTTCACCCGTGCGGCGGGTCATGTATCAGAGATCCGGTCAAAAGAAGCCAACGCCGCGAGCGCATGGAGCAACCTCGTGGGCGACAAACAGAATCGCACACTCGGTTTCACTGCAGTTGGCTTCGGACTGGATACGGCCCAGGGCGAAGCCAAGCTCAGAGGAAGAAAACACCTGGCCCGGGCACACGAGTTGTCGGGGCTGGCAAAGACAATGCGCTCGGCACGGCCGAGTCTGACCAATCTGGATGAGCGACTCGCCCTTTCACGGGCCACCCGCGCGATCATCGGCGACGCAGCCGACGCACAGAAGGCTTGGAGGTCCTCAACTCGGCTTGGACAGACCATGGGGCGTGCCGGCGGAGCGCTCGCCGTAGGCGGCATCGCCTACGACATCGCTGTCCTCGACCGCCCCTGGCACCAGGCCGTCATCTCCGGCGGTGCCGGCTTTGGAGCCTCCGTCGCAGCCGGGGCCTTGGTCGGAACAGCTTTTCCTGTCCCCGTCGTCGGTACCGCAATCGGCGCCGCAGCGGGTGCGGCCGCAGGGATTTACGCCTCCGGCGTTGTGGATGACCTATTCGATGGAGGTGGTAGGGGCGCCTTCAAGGCAGGCCTGGACACCCTGAAGCACGACGGAGACCTGTTGGGGAATGTCGCACTCTCGACGTGGAAAAAGCTGTTCTGACCACACAATTGCGACGTCGCATCGTGACGTCGCCTCGAACTGAGAAAGACTTCCGTGATGCTCAACTTCGTGCCCGATCAGCCTCCGACCGGCTGGCGATGGTATGTGAATATGGTCCTCACGACCATCATGTGCGCGTTCTTCACGATCGTGTTTGGAATCGGCACCTGGACGGCGGCGACCGAGGACGGTGATCTCTCGGGAGCCGCCTTACTCGGCGCCTGCACTCTCCTTTTTCTCGTGATCCCGTTCGCCGGGTTCTCTCTCAAGAACCGGACTGCGGAGATCCTGTGCCCGCAACAGATCGAGGTCGACGGCCAGCCGGCATTGCGATATCCGGGAGACAGGCGCGGAATGCGCGTCAGCGCCGCCCTGTGGCCCGTATTGGCGTTGCTCCCGATCGCGATTGGCCTGCCGAAGGACGGAGAAGCTCTTCACCCGTCGAGCATCGTGTTCTTCGCCCCCGCCGCATTTTTCATCTCGTACACACTTTTCGCCCTGGCTGGCAGGTTCAACGAGGAAGGCACAACGCTGACCTCTCAGGGCGTGACAATTCGCGCTCGAGGCCTGCGGGCAGAGCTCCCGTGGTCCAGCATCGCCGGGTCGACCACCTACACACAGCCGCCGTTCCCTTATGAACGGATAGCCATTCACCTTCACCCCGGCAGTCCGCGAGAAGTCTCGGTGACCGTTCCGTGGTGGATCGGTTCGCCCAGGCCTCGCAAGGACACGGTGTTCCTCACCAAGGTCCAGGTGCCGGGCTTCTACAAAGATGTGCCCTACACCAATCCAGGAGTCAGGATCAACCAGTACCTGAACGATCGCGTGCGGTTGAGCAGCCGGTGAGGGCCGACCCGAGTGGAATGCCGGACAGCGCGGCGCGGCAGCAGGGCTGATCCCCTTCACCGTCGGCGTGGACTGGCGGCGTGTGGGACCTCGCGACGTGTGCTGACCCACCAACCAACCGGGAAGTCAGTGCACCACCAGCACCGTGTCCGCAGCGCCACGGGCGCACCGCTCGGGTACACCGGTCGTGTCCGCCCGGGGCACCACGGTCGTGTCGGAGGTGAGCTCGCGGCCCACCGGGTGCTCGACCCCGTTGACCGTCACCGACGGTCTGCCGTTCTGCAGCACGAACGTCGCGTCGGGCGGGAAGATCGCGAGCTGGTGCCGACCGTCGCCGACGAATGCGAAGCACCCGCCCGGACCGGTGATGAGTTTGCCGCTCGCGGGCCCCGGCGCACCGGCCGGGACGGGGCCGGAGTACTGGAGTCCGAGGACGCCCCGGTCCCCGTGGGCGGTCACCTCGAGCACGTCCCCCACCTGGCCGGTGTCCGAGTCGGTCTCAGGTTGCTGATCTGCCTCCGGTGCCTCGGCGGCCGTGTCCCGGGCGGGCACGGTCGTCGTGTCGGTCACCGTGGTCACCGACGGCTCCGGCGCGCCCGACCCGCAGGCACCCACACCGAGCGCGGCCACCACCACGGCGGCGGAGATCATCACGCGGCGAGTAGGTGACACGAGGTTCCTCCACAGTTCAGGGGTGGGCCTACTAGCCCGGTCGGTCTCACGGCCTGCGCAGCCGAGCGCGTCAGGACCCGAACCCGAACCGGGACGCGAGGAACGGCAGCAGGCCCATGCACTCGGGGGTCAGTGCCAGGCACATCGGCTCATCCGGTCCGGGCCCGAACAGGTAGCGAAGTGGGTTCTCGAGTGAGCCCTCAGGGAACATATCGCAACTCCTCGCGTCTGAGAATTGGTGTGCTGCACGGTATATCGGCGCCGAGGCTCGGGACTGTTACGTCCGAGCCGTCAGTCGGGTCGCGGGGACTCATGCGGCCGTCCCCGGACTGTACGGGGCAACGGCCCCGCCCCTGTACCGCGGCCCCGTCCTGCTGCGGCGCCGACCTGTGCTGCGGCGCCGACCTCACGTCAGTTCTACATGCCGGTACCCATCTCGGTCATCCCGTCGATCGGCGGAGAGGGAGCTGACTATGCCGATCGAAGTTCTGAACACCGGTCGATGAGATAACATTCATCCGCCCGCGCAGTCATGCGGATCCGCACCAGGTTGGAAGGGTGAGCGATGCCCGCTCGGCGCCCGTCAGGCAAGGCTGCCCGCGCAGCAATCGTGGTGACGATCGTCGCCGTGATCATGAACATGGTCCTCGATCTCGGGTCCAGCGGCTTCTACGCCACCTTCGGCGTGTTCATCCTGCTGGTGCTGTCCGACTTCGGCGGCCCTCTCAAGACCAGGTTCCTGGCGTACCTCGTGACCGGCGCCGTGGGTCTGGTACTGATCACGCTCGGGGCGCTGGCCGCGACCAGTCTGGCCGCGACCCTGATCGTCACCGCGGTCGTGGCCTTTGCCCTGGGGTACGTGCTGGTCCTGCGCGGGTACGTCAACGCGGCGTACCTGTCTCTCCTGCTGCCGTACATCGTCTCGGTCACCACACCGCAGAAGCTGGACACCCTTCCCACGGCTCTCGGTGCGTACGCGGCCGGAACCGTGGTCGCCGCGGTCACCGCTGTCGCCCTGTGGCCGAGCCGCCCGAGTTCCCGGCTCAGCCAGGCGCTCGGCACGGCGGTGGCTGCCGCCGCGGACCTCGTCGCAGCCAGCCCCGCGCTGGATCCCACCTCGTCGCGGTCCCGGGTCGAGGCGCGGATGAAGGATCTGGTCGCCGCTGACGAGGCGGTCCACAAGATCTTCGACGGCGATCTCGAGCGTGAGGGGATCGTCTCCGCCCGGGAGCGGGCGCTGGTCCG
The DNA here is from genome assembly GCA_019119875.1 of Candidatus Dietzia intestinigallinarum. Taxonomy (GTDB): domain Bacteria; phylum Actinomycetota; class Actinomycetes; order Mycobacteriales; family Mycobacteriaceae; genus Dietzia; species Dietzia intestinigallinarum. Next base: position 9,516 of record DWWG01000118.1, read on the forward strand.
GGTGATCGACGACGTGGGCCGGCTGCGTTTCTCGCTGGGGTGGACCACTGACGAGGCCGACGGCGCGACGAGCGCCGATGCCGATCTGCTCCGGGCGACGCACCGCACGCTCGCGCACTGCGGATCCGCCCTGCGCGGCGAGGAGGCGTTGGGGGGCCAGGAGGTGCGGGATCTGTACGAGGCCCGTGACCGTCACATCGCCGGCCTGCCGGAATCGGCGGACGAGCTCCTCGCCGCGGGCCGGCCCGGCGAACTGGTCCAGACCGTCAACACCGCGTTCAGGTATCGGGTCACCTCGTTCATCGCGGCGATGCTCGCCCGCCACGCGTTCCTGGCGCTCGGCCACCGGGCCCCGGACTCCGACGGCGCGGGGACCGTCGATCCGGTGCGTGCCGAGATGTCCCGGATCGACGCGGTCTCGGCTCCGCTGCACCTGCTGCGCGCCAACCTGACCTTCCGTTCCCCCTGGTTCCGGCGTGCCGTGCAGATCGCGCTGGCGGTGACGGTCGCGGTGGGCGTCATCCATGAGCTGCACCTGACCACCGGGTTCTGGGTCGTCCTCGGGATCGTCGCCTCGCTGCAGCTGACGGCCATCAGGTCGCGCAAATCGGCGCTGTCGGTCGCGGTCGGGACGGCCGCGGGCTTTGCGATCTGTGCGGCCCTGGTCTATCTCGTCGGCCACAACATGCTCCTGCTGATCTGCCTGCTGCCGGTGGTGGCTTTTCTCACCGTCTGGGTCCCCCGGGGCAAGCTGGCCGTGCCGGTGAAGCAGGCCGGCTACACGGTGTGGTTCGTGTTGCTGGTGTCCCTGTCGCACCATGACCTGACGTTGCAGGTCGATGAGAGCCGGATCATCGACGTCGGCACCGGGCTCGTCGTCAGCCTGCTGGTCACCGCGGTGCTGTGGCCGCGGGGGGTGGCGAGCCGGGTCCGCGAGGTTCTCGATTCCTCCGTCCGGGCCACCGCCGGGTTCTTCGCCGCCACGTACAGCTATTTCGCCTCGGCCATGACCGCCGAGGACGAGGCGGCGGTCTCGGCCGCGGCACAGCACGCCGTGGCCGGGCGCGACCGGGCCACCGAGGCCTACGATCTGGCCATCAGCCAGGGCGGTTCCGCCGAGGAGGACGCGGCGCACTGGATGGTGGTCAACAACGCGGTCGATCACGCCTTTTTCGCCGGCTCGATGGTGCGGGGCCTCGCCGCCTACGGTCTGGCGCCGGCGCCGGACGCCGAGGTGGCCCGGGAGCTGGAGTCGGCCGCGCGGCGGGCGGCCGACGAGTTCGCCGAGTCGATCAACGGCAGCCTCGATCGGCCAACCGGCGCTCCCCCGGCCGGCAGCAGTCACGACGCGCTGTCCGCCGGGATCGGGGAGACCATCGCCGGGTGGGCCTCGGGCCCGGCCGAGGTGTCCTTCGAGATCCCGCCGAGCACCTTCTCCATGTCGCGGGGGCATGCGGCGATCTCACTGCTGTGGGCACAGGACTGGCTTACGTACTTCCGCTGGATGGCGGTGCACTCCCAGCCCGCGCGGGCGGACGATCCGCCCGCGCAGGAGGCCCGGCCTGTTCGCTGAGGACCGGCGCTCGCCGCCGGGGTGGCGGCGGGGGTGACGACGACGATGACGTCCACCGACGGTGTCGGTCCCCCCTGTCCGGCAGGCGAATTGAGAAGTGCTGCAGTGTTCACCTCGCCTGATGTACTGGCGTCATGACCAGGTCACACAGCTCCCATGACTGGGAAATTTTCATTGATGCCCTTGCCGCCACCACTGCCCGAATTCCCGACGAGACCTCGTCGGTGACGTGGGGCTCACCCGGTGGCCCGGAGTTCGTCACCACGCGCACCGCTGATGGCCTGTACGCCGTCATCGTGGACGCTTCCGACTTCCCCGAGTCGATCGATCCGTATCTGCCTCCCGACCGCGGGTGGTTCATCCCCTCGGACGACCCCGCTCAGGACGGGACGTTCGCGCTGGTCAGAGATTCTGCCCTGGAGCTGGCGCAGGAGGTGTTCAGCATGCTGACCGAATGGGCCCAGATCCCCGACCCTGCACCGTTTCTGACGCCCGGAGCCGCGGGCTCGGTCGATCCGGGGGTGGACGACTCGGAGTTCACCGGGCGCGAACTCAGGACCGGCCTCGAGCTCCGCCACGAATTTGAAGCCCTGTTCAGCCAGCTCGACATCCCGAGCTTCACGGGCGGTGTGCCGGGCGCCTACACCGTCCACGTAGCCGAGGTGACGGTCGATCTCTACATCGACGAGATCGCTCCGAGTATCCAGCTCCAGGCAGAGGTCCGTCGGGATCTCCCTGACGCAGCTGACGGGCTGAGCATTGCCAACGAGGCCAACACCATCGCCACGTTTGCGCGCTTCCACTACGAGTACGAGCAGGAGCGCGTCCTGGCCACCTGGCATCTCAGCGAGTCCTTCTACACGCCGCGGGCGCTCCTGCAGGGAGTCTTCGGCTTTGCCTCCACCGTGGCCACGGTGGCCGGCACCATTCCCTCGGGGGCGCCGGGCACACCGGTGGAATGGACCGTTCCTCATACCGAGACATAGCCCTGGTTGAGGCCCTCACCGTGCGTGGGCGTCGGGCTCGCAACGCCCACGCACGGTGAGGCCCCCGACCCGCCATATCCGGCCCGCGTGCCGCCACTCGTGGATACCCTGAGCCGGTCGCGAACGCCGCCAACATGGAAGGAGCCGAGTACCGGTGACGTCATCGCCCGACGCAACGGTGTCTTCTTCAGCGATGTCGATCTGGTGACCCCTCTGGACCCCAACACCCCGATGGTGGTCCTGCCGATCAACGTGCCGAAGGCCTTACCTGACCAAGGAGTAGACGATGACTCAATTCACCGTGACGCAGGTGGACATCATCCGCCGTCACCTGGCTGAGAACCCAGGTCAGTCACCGACCGCTATTGCCGGATACTTCGAGCGCGTCGCAGATGTGGATGAGGACACCGCGCTGTCGATCGCCACTGTGGCGATGCTCCTCAGGGATGGGCGAGACAGCGAGGTGAGTCAGTACATCGACTTCAGCAGTACCGTCAGACCGCATGACGAGGCTCGTACTCGCTACGCCAACGCCCTGATCGGCGGTGCGGCCGGCGACGCGTGGGGATATCAGGTGGAGTTCACGCCGTATCGATCCATGCCGTCGCACCCCGTCGAGGCGCCGAGCGGGGACTGGGTTGTCTCCGACGACACGCAGATGCTCCTCGCAACCCATGCGGCGCTTCATGAGTGCCGTGACTTGTCGAGCATCGACGGTGTGGCCGAGATGCTTCTGCAGCACTTCATCGCGTGGTCCCATGATCCGGACAATGACCGGGCCCCCGGGGTCACCTGCATGAAGTCTCTGAGGGCAATCGAGCGTGGTCGGCACTGGAACGACGGCGGGGCTCGGGCCTCCGCCGGGTGCGGGGCGGTGATGCGGCTGATGCCTGCGGCCTTCGCTCCCGCCGAGTTTCGAAGGGGCCTTTCGGTTCTTCAGGCTGTGGTGACCCATCGCCATCCCAAGGCGGCGCTCTCCGCTCTGCTGCTCTGCGATGCCTTTTCGGCGGCGGGCGACACCTCGCTGCTGGACCAGGCAGGCATCAGCATCCGCCGCTTGAGATCCGAGCTCCCTCCCGCCTGGCGGGGTGACCGGTTCCTCAACCAGGTTCTTGCTCTTCTGTCCCGCGATCCGCACGACTATCTCAGCTCTGCGCTCGGAGCCGAACCCGGGCGCCGCGGGCCGACGTTGGATGACGCGTTTGCGGCCGCCAGCCACAGGGCGTCGAGCAGCGCGTCCACCACGGGCTGGCTCGGAGACCCCTGCGCCGACATCGGCGAGGGTTGGGATGCTGCCACCGCCACTGCGCTGGGGCTACTGGTAGCGGACCTGCACTTCTCCGGTCGTTTGGCCCCTGTCGAAGCAGTGGGCTGGGCTGCCACCAGTAACGGTGATTCCGATTCGATCGCAACGCTGGCGGGCGCGCTCATCGGTGCTGCCCACGCTCAACCGGACTTCTGGAAGGATGCCGGCCTCCGTCCGCGTTTCGAGCCCAGATACCGGCGCGAGCTTTCCGCCGCCGCTGAAGCCGGCCCTGCGGGATGAGATCGGTGGGTCCTGCTGGCGGCGGCTGGTGAGCGCACGCGGCCGCTACCGTTCTGTCCGGAGTTGGGTCTTCCCCGTCCCCTTGTCGCCCTCGGTGATGGACAGAGTCGAAGGTGGTCATGGAGCAGACACTTCTCGACAAGTGCGACGGGTCTCGAGGCGGGGGCGCGCGGTCGTCCCCTGCCCGGCACGGCCGAGGTTGGGCTTGTCGAGGTCGATGCGGGCTCGGTCGCGATCCTGGCCGGTCCCGATGGCTTCGCCGTTCCGAGTGAGGTCGGCGCGCCGGGAGTGCTTCTCAGTCGGCCCCGCCTCGGGGTGGAGGCCTCCGCGCGTCAGCTCGGTGGGGTGTTCCGTCCGGGCGACCTGTCACCGACCGAGTAGAAAATGACGACGACGACAACGGTGCCCCCGACACTGGTGAGAAAGGCCTGACTCTCACCGCATCACTGGCGCTATCCGACCGAGTTCATACAGCGCCGCACGCAGGCCCGCACGACGTTCGCGCATCGGGCGCCACGAAGCTGAACAGTCGACCGCCCACGCTGAGGATCTGAAATCGCGGACGCCACTGGCCGACGGTCACGCCACCGACACAGAGTCGGCTCAGCCGGTCGACCTCGTGGTTCCACACGATGGCCTCCAGGCCGTCGCCGTTCAGCTCGACCAGCCCGTCGGGGCGAATCCGTACGAACACGTCGTGGAGCGGTTGATCCGCTTCGATCGATTTCCGGGCCTGGATGAAGTGCACTCGGTGGCCGGCGCGGTAGGACCCGCACGCGCCTCCCGCGGATGACAAGGGTTCGTGTGACATAGGGGCGGCTCCTTACTGGAAGCCTCCGGCTGGAGGCGCTCTTGCCAAGTACCGGCCGGTACCGGGCCGCTTCGTCATCCGGGCCACCCGTGAACGCGGGGTTGGCGCACCGCCCAGCCGGAGCCTCGGGACGGCAACTCATGAAGCACGGCCACCATAACCGCGCACTACGACACCATCGTCTGAAGGCAGGAACGCGCTGGTCGACGTCAACGACGGGCGAGCTCCGGTCCGACGTGGCCCGTTGGCGAAAAGATCCACCATGCCCCCTTGGCGAGACTGACCGGGCGTCAGTCGATACCCGATTTGGCTCAATTCATTACGGAAGATCTTCGTGGCCGCGGACAGCAGGTGGGGCCTCGACGAGATCACCGCGGTCGCAAGACCAGACGTCGTCACCGTCGCATCCGGCATCCCGATAACCAACTGGTACCGGCCGGGTGCCACCGAACTCGCCACCAGGGGGGGTGACGACGACGATGCCGTCCACCGACGGTGCCGGTCCCCTGCCCGCGCCCGTTCTGCGGTGTCCGACTGTCTTGGTAGGACTGATGCGCCAACCGAGACGAGAGGAAGCCATGAGTACCGAGACCGCCTTCTACGCACGATTCGACGAGGTCAGCTCCGACGAATGGGCGATGCTTGAGGAGCGCCAGTCCGCCGAGGATCTCGAGCGACTTTCTCGCTTCTGGTCCGAGGATCCCGGTTACTCGGAGGACGAGAAGCACTCGCAGTTCCTGGCAGTGGTGCGCCACGAGCGTCAGAGGCCCCTGACTCTGAGGCAGTGGGTGATCCGTTTCCGAGCCCTCATACACCTGTGCCAGGTGTCTCCTCGGTTCGTAGATGAGTACCTGCAGTCCGAGGTCGGCGAGGGCTTCTTGTTGAGCCTGAGTGAACTCCGCGACGAAGTGTTCGGGGCAGAGATTGGCGGTGGATCCGGTCGCAGAACCATGGATCTGGTCAGCTCCTCCGTCCTCGACATCCCCGCAGGCGAACTCGAGGCCGGAGATTCCGCGAACGTCGGCGAGGTGCTCGGCAACCTGGAGATACTCGGGGACGGGGACATGGCAGGTCTGATGCGGCGCGTCCGCCTGAAGGTCGACGGCTCTCCCCCGGAGAGTCTCGCGCTCAGGTCAAAGGTCAGCGAGTTCTGTAGGTCTGCTGCGGACGTGTACACCTGGCTCTACCTGCTGGACCCATGGGGGCCCGGAGCGCTCGAGGTCATCGCCGCGTACTGGGAGGAGACCGCGTCGACGGGACACGAAGAAGACTGGGAGGACGCCGGCGCCGACTCGGCCGACCACGGCTCCCCCTCGCTGGCGGACAAGGTCGAGGCGGTAATGGAGCAGTCCGTTCTCGAAGAGTATGACGCGTACGCGAGCCGCTACGGACTCGGACTTGAGGAGTGGGAGGACTGGCAACAAGAAGTTCTCGCCTTCCTGCGAAAGCTCCAGACCGCCAGCTGAACCGACGAGACCTCGTGCCGGTCGACGTGCCGGAGGCTTACCTGATGGAACGACGGCGGGGCGCGGGCCGACGTTGGATGACGCGTTTGCGGCCGCCAACCACAAGGCGTCGAGCAACGCGTCCACCACGGGCTGGCTCGGTGATCCCTGCGCCGGGATCGGCGAGGGCTGGGACGCTGCCACCGCCACCGCGCTGGGACTGCTGGCAGCGGTAGGTGAGTGGCGCGGCCGCTACTGTCCAGTCCTGATTTCTCGGGCGCCGGCTCGGCGGGCGCGCGCCTCGCGGTGGAAGTTCACCGGTGTCGCC
>DWWG01000119.1 GCA_019119875.1 Candidatus Dietzia intestinigallinarum
GACTGGGGTTGGGGTTCATGCCGATCCGTATCAGCACCAAACCCGACATCGTCGACATCCCCGCCCACCGCCACAGCAACTGGTGGCACGCCAACCGCCACCGCTACACCAACAGCGTCAGTGGACTCGAAAAAGCCCTACACGCCGCCCTGGGTGACCTCCTGGACCCACCACCACCCTTCTGACACCACCCCGACCGCGCCCCGGGGCACGCCCCCGACCGCGCGCGCCACGGACAGCGCTCCCTCGGGCAGCGCCCCGCCGGGCACAAGCCGGCGGGATCAGTTGGTCAGCTGGAGTAGCGCTCCGGCTCCTCGCCGAAGGTGAAGCCGCGGCCAGACAGCTTCTCGGGCGTGATCTCGACGAAGTTGTACTTCAGCGTGGGGATCCAGGGCTTGAGGTCGAGCTCCTCGGCGCGATTGATCTCGTCGAAACCCTCCAGTCGACGCGCATGGCCGCGGACCACGACGGACCAGGCGGAGCGATCGACGATGTGGTCGACCTGGAACAGTACGTCCGGATGCACGGTCAACTCCGCCAACTTGCTGCCCTCGGCGGTCCGGAAATACAGCTTTCCCTCCCTCGAGAGGACGTAGTTCACTGGGTAGATCTCGGCCCGGCCATCATTGACGGTGACCAGTCGGCCGAGGGAGGCGCCGGCGAGAAGTTGAAGGCAGCGGGCCTCGTCGAACTCGATGATCGGGTTGTCGTTCATGTGTAGATCCTCTCACCAGAGTGTCGCGTCCGGGCCGATGCGAGATAACCAGTGAGTGACCGACCTCACTCGGCGTGGGCCACCTGCACACTCATCGCCAATTCAGGTAACGAATTGAGGACGGCAGGTGCAACAACCCGGTGGCCTCACTACGGTGGGTAGAGATTATGACCCCAGGAGAACGCGAAGTACCCCGTGCCCCTGATTCGTCCGACGCGGTTTTCCGTCCGCCCACCGCGGCAGACGGCCACCGTATGTGGGAGATTGCCCGCGACAGCGGAGTCCTCGATCTGAACTCCTCTTACGCCTACGTCCTGTGGGGCGCGGAGTTCGCAAAGAGTTCCATCGTCGTCGAGATCGAAGGCCGAGTCGTCGGCTTCGTCACCGGCTTCATCCGCGCATCCGAACCGGACACGATCTTCGTGTGGCAGGTCGGCGTGGACGCCGACCAACGCGGCAAGGGGCTTGCGGCCCGCCTGCTACACGGACTCATGGACCGCACCGGCAAGGAACAGGGAACGGTGCGGCTGCGCACCACCATCAGCCCGGACAACGAAGCCTCCAAGCGCACCTTCGGTGCGGTGGCCCGGGACCGCGGAATGACGCTGACCAGCGAGGACTACCTGGGCGCCGAACTTCTCGGAGAGGGCCACGAGCAAGAAGACCTCTACACGATTTCCTAAGGACTGGGCGATGGGCCGCCCGGCCCGCCGCCGCTGCCCGAACGCTTTTTCATTGGAGTGAGCACGATGATGACCGAGACCACCCACGATTCCAGTACCGATACGTCGATTTTCACCGACCGCGAGTCCGAGGTTCGCAGCTACTCGCGCAATTGGCCCGCGGTGTTCGACACCGCCAAGGGCGCGACCCTGACAACGGTCGACGGGGAGGAGTTCCTCGACTTCTTCGGCGGCGCGGGCGCACTGAACTACGGCCACAACGACGATGACATGAAGAACGCGCTGCTCGAGTACATCCAGCGAGACGGTGTCACCCACTCGCTGGACAAGTACACCGTCGCCAAGCGCGCCTTCCTGAACACCTTCACGTCCACGATCCTCGAGCCGCGCGGCCTGGACTACAAGGTCATGTTCCCCGGCCCGACCGGCACCAACGCCGTCGAGTCCGCGCTGAAGCTGGCCCGTAAGGTCACGGGCCGTGAAGCCGTCATCAACTTCACCAACTCGTTCCACGGGATGACCCTCGGGTCACTGTCCGTGACGGGCAACTCGATGAAGCGTGCCGGTGCCGGCATCCCGCTGGTGCACGCCACCCCGATGCCGTACGACAACTACTTCGGGGGCGTCACCGAGGACTTCCAGTGGATGGAGCGCGTGCTCGTCGACTCCGGCTCGGGCATGAACCGCCCGGCGGCCGTAATCGTCGAATGCGTTCAGGGCGAGGGTGGCATCAACGCCGCGCGCGCCGAGTGGCTGCAGGCCCTGGACGCACTGTGTAAGCGCCACGAGATCCTGCTGATCGTCGACGACGTCCAGATGGGCTGCGGCCGCACCGGCGAGTTCTTCTCGTTCGAGTTCGCCGGCATCAAGCCGGATATCGTCACGCTGTCCAAGTCCATCGGCGGGTACGGCCTCCCGCTGGCCGTCACCCTGTTCAACCGCGACCTCGACGAGTGGACGCCGGGTGAGCACAACGGCACCTTCCGCGGAAACAACCTGGCGTTCGTCACCGCCGAGCTGGCGCTGCGCAAGTACTGGTCGGACGACGAACTGCAGAACCGCACCCTCGAGAACGGACGCATCCTGCGCGAGCGCTTCTCGCCACTGGTCTACAAGTACGAGGGCAAGCTCGAGCTGCGCGGCCGCGGGATGGCGTTCGGGATCGCGTTCCTCGAGAACCCGGAACTGGCCGGCCAGACGATGGCCCGCTGCTTCGATCACAAGATGTTGGTCGAGACCGCCGGCCCGAGCGACGAGGTCGTCAAGTTCCTCGCCCCGCTCACGCTGACCGACGAGGAGCGCGACCGCGGTATCGAGATCTGCTACGAGGCCGTCGACCACGTCCTCGCCCAGCAGTACGCCTGAACCAGCCAATACGCCTGTTCCAGCGCTGCGCCGACCGCGCATCTCGCTGGCCACCCCGCTTCAGGAGACACGACATGATCGTTCGCACCACCGCCGAGATCACCGATACCGACCGCCACATCAAGGGCAACAACGGTAACTGGGAGTCAAAGCGCATCGTCCTGGCCGACGACCGGGTGGGCTTCTCGTTCCACGAGACCACCATCGCCGCCGGCACCGTCAACGACTTCCACTACGCCAACCACATCGAGGCGGTCTGGCTCACCCGCGGTAAGGGCACGCTGCGTGACCTCACCAACAACAAGGAGTACCCGCTCGAGGCCGGGTCGATGTACCTGCTCGACGGACACGAGAAGCACCAGGTGATCGTGGAGGAGGAGATGCAGATGCTCTGCGTCTTCAACCCGCCCGTCGTGGGGGACGAGAACCACGACGAGAACGGCATCTACCCGCTCCTGAGGCTGCAGGACGACGGGACGGTCGTCCGCGAGAAGTAACCTCTGCGCCGACCGCGCACCTCGCGCCCGGGGCCTGGCCACGCCGACATCAGTCGAACGGCCAGGCCCTTCGCATGCCTTGGTCGAGGCCGGGCTCGATGAGGAATTCTGTGCCGAACGCCAACGCGTAGACGGCCGGTGGCAGGCTCAGCATGAGGCCGATATCGCTGGTCTGGCTGGCGTGGCACTCCATCGAGCGGCGCTTGAGCTCGATGACGTCGTCGGGCAGTTCGACGGCCCACGCGATCTCTGCCTCGGGCACGCCGACGGGCTGCCCGTCATCGCCGGTGAGGATCATCTTTCGGATCTCGGCAACATCCGAGCCGGCGGCCGCCAGGGCGTCGAACAGCTCGGTGACCTCGGGCCGATCGAGCATCTCCAGCTGCGCGGACTGGTTGGTGGTGGACTCCATCAGCCGCGGGCGCCGCTCCGCGAGTTCCACTGACCGCCGGGTGAGTCGGTGCACCGCGATGTGGTCGGGGTGACCGTAATTGCCGTGATGGTCGTAACCGATCACCACGTCGGCGTCCTCACGGTCCAGGATCCGAGCCAGGCGCCCGGCGGCGGCGTCGACGTCTGCCATGTGCAGGCACCGAGCGTCACTGTTCTGCGCCCAGCCGCTCATGCCGGAATCCCGGTAGCCCAGCCAGTCGATGCGCTCGACGCCCAACACGCGGGCGGCGGCCCGGGCCTCGCCTCGCCGGTGTTCGACCAGGTCGCCGTCGTCGCCCAGATGATCAGGGCGTTGGCCGTGATCGCCGTCGGTGGCGAACACCGTCACCACTCGGTGACCGGCGCGGGCGGCGAGCGCCATCATCCCGGCGGTCTGGGAGGACTCGTCGTCGGGGTGGGCGTGGACAAACACGATCGTGGACACCCCGACAGTCTGCCCTCCCGCGCGTGCGGTGTGCTCGCCGCGGGGCGGTGGCCTCGCCCGGTGTCATGGCACCTCGGCCAGCCGGCCCGCCGCAGATGGACGCTCGACGCACGGCCCGGTTATCGAACATATGCGGCATTGCGGGCGGTCACGAAGGTTGTGCACTCTCAGCGTCGACCGTCCGGACCCTATGCGGCCCGGTGTCGACCGCGAGAGTGCACAACTTTGCCAGGTCGTGGCGCCTGCCCGGTTGTGGCGCCTGCCCGGTTGTGGCGCCTGCCCGGGGTGGGGCGTCACCCGATGTCGAGGGCGCGGACCCAGTCGCCGTGGCCGTGCGCTGTGGCCAGGGGCCGGCCGTTGACGGCGACGACGAAGATGCCCTTGTGGCGGCGGATCGACTCCGAGACCTGCGCCGCGATCTCGGGCAGGAGGGTCACGCCTTCGACGGAGATCCACACTGCACCGGCACTGCGGCCGAGCTCGGTGACGCGCCGGACGAACTCGGCCCGCTCCGGCGGCTCGAGGTAGCCGAGCACCGCGGTGTGGAACACCACCGGCGTCGAGCCTGCGGGGCAGGCGGCCACGGCCGCATCGACCTGCTCGACCAGGTCGCCGGTGATGATCTGTGGCGGATCGGCGGCGGCGATGTCCAGCGCGGCGTCGAGGCGGGGCACGCGTTCGGTCTGCTGGCCGGGCCAGATGAGGCTGCGCAGCCAGGCCCGCGCATCGGGGTCGGCCGGGTCGATGGGGGACAGGTCCACGCCGCCGCGGTGTACGACCTCGGGCAGGGCTCGCGGGGCGGGGATGCCGTCGCGCAGGTCGCAGTCCAGGACCGGTGTGCTCGCCGGAGCGTCGTCGGCGGTGGCCGGGCCGGCGGGCCGGAGCTCCCGGGTCGCATCGCCGTCGAGGGTGAATCGGTAGGCGTAGCGGTCCGGGTACAGGCACAGTCCGGCGGCGGCGCCCACCTCGACCAGCGAGAGCGGACCGGGCAGCATCGACAGGAACGGCAGCAGCACAGCGCAGCGCTTGGCCTCGTTGGTCTGGGTGGAACGGGTGAGTGCGATCTGCTCGATCTCGGCCCACCGGGCGTGGAGGAAATCGCGGAAGGCGGGGTAGTCCTCGGTCTCGGCGGCGCCGACGTGGCGGGCGGCGGCGAACACCAGGACGGGCTGACGTTTGATGCGGGGCAGGCGCGCGATGAGCTCGCAGGTGGCGGGGTCGGCGGCGACCCCGCGGGCCCAGGAGAGGTAGACAGGGGTGCGGCCGCGGACCTCGAACTGCGCGAATTCGGCGTAGCGGGTCGAGACGTCGTCGACGTGCGCGGAGTCCATGGCCCCAGCGTGGCACATGTCGGCGGGGTGCTTCGCGGCCCCTGCGCGATCCGGGCCCGGAACGGGCGGTCACGGTGCGGGACGGGTGGCCAGGGCCCGGGGTGAGAGGCCGGGTGCTACACCGGGGCTGGCCGGATGGCGCCCGGCCGCGTATGGTTGGTGACGTATCAACAGGGCGACGACGACGACCTCACGCCCGCCGACCGGAGGAGTGCCGCATGTCAGACGAGACCGAGTTCATCGCAGCGCAGAACGCCTCCACCGACGGCGAGTTCGTCCGAGACGCCACCTATATCGGCGACCGCGTGGTCAGGCCCGGGACGGTCGAGGGCCTGGAGCCCGGCGGCGACCCGGTGGGCGAGAGGATCGGCGAGATGTACTGGCCCGTCGAGGCCGGCCGCTACCGCCTGATGGCGGCCCGCGCCTGTCCGTGGGCGAGCCGCACGATCATCGTCCGTCGGCTCATGGGACTTGAGAACACCATCTCGATGGGGCTCGCCGGCCCGACCCACGACATCAACTCGTGGACCTTCGACCTCGACCCGGACGAACGCGACCCCGTCACCGGCCTCCACCGTCTGCAGGAGGCGTATTTCAACCGGATCCCGGACTATCCGCGCGGCATCACCGTGCCCGCCCTGGTCGATCTGCCCACCAACTCCGTGGTGACCAACGCGTACCAGAAGCTCAACTTCGACCTGCTCTCCGAGTGGACCGACTTCCACCGCGCCGGCGCGCCCGACCTGTACCCCGAGGCGCACCGCGACGAGATCGACGAGTTGGACTCCTGGATCTACCCGACCGTCAACAACGGCGTGTACCGCTGCGGCTTCGCCGCAGAGCAGGGCGCCTACGAGCAGGCCTACGACGAGCTGTGGGCCTCGCTCGATCGCCTCGAGGAGCGACTGACCACCCGCCGCTACCTGGTGGGTGAGACCATCACCGCGGCTGACATCCGCCTGTTCACCACCCTCGTGCGTTTCGACGCCGTCTACCACGGGCACTTCAAGGCGGGCCGCAACAAGATCACCGAGATGCCCGCGCTGTGGGGGTACCTGCGGGATCTGTTCCAGACCCCCGGCTTCGGCGACACCTGCGACTTCCCGCAGATCAAGGAGCACTACTACA
>DWWG01000120.1 GCA_019119875.1 Candidatus Dietzia intestinigallinarum
GCCATCAACGGCGACCCCTTGGTCCCGGGAAGCGACAGATGAACATGGCAGTCAAAGAAACCGGGCGTCACCGTGTTACCACCCACATCGACCCTCGTGGCCGAACCATCGACCTGCGGCGCCCCACCCGCCGGACCGGCATAGGTGATCTTCCCGCCGTCGATCACCACCACAGCATCAGCAACCGGATCAGCACCGGTCCCATCAATCAACCGGGCATTATGCAGCAAAGTCGTCGTCATAAGTCGCATCTTATCCATGTGGAGCGCAGCCCAACGGGTTTCGTCGGTACTCCCGCATCATCGGGACCATCCACCGTCCGGCTCGACGGCGAACTCGTGGGCGCCGGTGGTCGGCCGGCAGTGCCCGGCCCGGCGCCTACAGTGGGGTGCTCGGCCGGCAGGGCCCGGCCAGGCGCATACAGTGGGGTGCTCGGCAGGCAGGGCCCGGCCAAGCGCCTACAGTGGGGCGATCGGGTGCTTGCGCGGCGGCTCGTTGCGGATCTTGTCGCGCAGCTGCTCGAGTGCACTCCGGAGGACGAGGCGGGTCTGGGAGGGCTCGATCACCGCGTCGATGTAGCCACGCTCGGCCGCCGTGTACGGCGTGGCGATGAACTCGTTGTACATGTCGATGAGCTGCTGGCGGAGCTTCGGTCCCTCCTCCGGGCCCGCCTCCTCGATCTGCCGACGCTGCAGCAGATCCACCGCGCCCTCGGCGCCCATCACCGCGATGCGAGCCGTCGGCCACGCGAAGTTGAGGTCGCCGCCGAGGTTCTTGGAACCCATCACCGCGTACGCGCCGCCGTAGGCCTTGCGCACCACGAACGTCACCTTGGGAACCGACGACGCCGCGACGGCATAGCCCATCTTGGCGCCACGGTGGATGATGCCCAGACGTTCCTGCTGCACGCCCGGCAGATAGCCGGGGGTGTCCACCACGTAGACGAGCGGGATCGAGTAGGCGTCACACAGCATCATGTGCCGCGTGGCCTTCTCGGAGGCGTCGATGTCCAGGGCCCCGGACAGGTGGAGCGGCTGATTGGCCACCACTCCGACCGACTGTCCGTCGACCCGCGCGAAGCCGGTGATGATGTTGGGGGCGAACTGCCCGGAGGTCTCGACGAACTCGCCGTCGTCGAACATCCGGATCAGCACGTCGTGCATGTCGTACGCCGCGTTGTCCGAGTCGGGGATGATCGAGTCCAGCTGCAGGTCCGACTCGGTGGTCTCCGGCTCGAGGCCCGGGTTGATCCGGGGCGCCTTCTCCGCCGCCGAGGACGGCAGGTAGCTCAGCAGGTTGCGGACGTACATGAACGCCTCGTGCTCGCTCACCGCGACGTGGTTGACGTTGCCGTTCTTGGCCTGCTGCAGCGCCGAGCCGAGATCCTCCAAGGAGATCTCCTCGCCGGTCACCTGCTTGATCACGTCGGGGCCGGTGACGAACATGTACGCCTGGTCCTTGACCGCCACCACGAAGTCGGTGGTCACTGGCCCGTAGACCGCGCCGCCGGCGCACTTGCCGAGCATGATCGAGATCTGCGGGACGTAGCCGGACGCCGGGTACTGACGCTTGGTGATCTCCGAGTAGTACGCCAGCGAGGTGACGGCGTCCTGCACGCGGGCGCCACCCGAGTCGTTGATGCCGATGATCGGGCACCCGACCTTGATGGCGAAATCCATGATGGCGCAGACCTTCTTACCGAAGCCCTCCCCCACCGAACCGCCGAACACCGTGTTGTCGTGCGCGTACACGACCACGGGGCGACCGTCGATCGTGCCCCGGCCGGTCACCACGCCGTCACCGAACGGGTTGTTCGGGTCGCCGGGGGCCTTGGCCAGCTGACCCATCTCCACGAAACTGCCGGCATCGAGCAACTCCGCGATACGCACACGCGGCGGGGTCAGTCCCGCGGCATCACGCCGCGCCTTGGCCCGCTCACTGCCCGGGTCCTGGGCTTCCTCGGTCTTGACCCGCAGTTCAGCGAGCTTTTCCGCGGTGGTCTTCGCCGTCACGCGTGGAATCCCTTCAGTACTTCGGAGTCGAGCTCGGAGAGCCGACGTGCCAGATGCCTACCGACCGTACCGACCACCGGCTCGTCGACGACCGCCAGGTGGTCGCCGGACAGCTGGACGATCTCGAGCTCCGTGACGATCGAGGCCCAGCCACCGTCGGGATCGACACGGGCGTAGCGGGGCTCGAGTTCGATCGCGCCCTCGTGCATCCGCTCGGCCCGGTACAGGACGAACGGCACCTCCGCCCCGGTCGGCGCCCACGCCGACAGGTCGGCGCTCTGCAGGATCCGGTTGTCCACGAAGCTGGCCCGCTGGTGCTCGATCACGCCGCCACCCATGGTGTCGGCCTCCGCGCCCAACGCCTCCAGAAGCATGCCCAGCACGCCGTCCTCGCCGTGCTCGGCCAGGAACTCCCGCGGCACCTCCACGTCGAGTCCGTAGGTCTTCTTGGCGAACTCCGAGTAGCGCTTCCAGCGCGCCTCGGCCTCATCCAGGGTGTCCGGGATCGGCTCCGACGGCTGGACGGTGTCCAGCAACACGACCAGCGCGATCTCGTGCCCCGCCGACCGCAGCTGGTGCGCGACCTCCACGGCCAGCGCGCCACCGAAGGACCAGCCCCCCACCGCGATCGCGCGGCCGTCGGCTATCTCGCGAATTCGGTCGAGGTACCCGGCGGCACGCTCGGCGAGCGGGCCTTCGGTGCGCTCGACGCCGTACACCGGGGAATCCGGGTCGAGACGGTCCACCAGCGGCTCGTACACGAACGAGGAACCGCCGGCGGCGTGGAACAGGAACAACGGTGTGCGCTTCGGCGACCCCTCGCGCAGCACCCGGATGTTGCCCTCGACGGCCACCTCGGTGAACGGACGCAGCAGGTCGGCGATCTCCGCGATGGTGGTGACGCCCGCGATCTGGTCCGCGGTGATCTCGCCACCCGAACGCTCGGACAGGCGGGCCGCGAGGGCCGCCCGGGTGTCGTCGTCGATCGACGGCAGGGGACCCACCACGCCCGGTGCCGCAGCACCGGTGACCACGGCCCAGGCGCCGAAGGCCATGCGCTCGGTGTCGTCACGCGGGGCGACGCTGATCGGGGAACCACCGGCCGCGGCGCCGGCTGCGGAATCCGCCCCCTCGGCACCGGCCGCGGCGCCGGGCTCGCGCAGCGCGGCCACGTCGACAGCCCCCTCACCGCGGGCCTGCTGCGCCGCCAGCTCGTCGACCTCCTCCGGGTTCTCCACCGCGTAGGTCACCATGTCCGCCACATCGTCCAGCGACGCATCGCGCATCGCCTGCAACTCGAGCGGCGGGATGGAGAACTCGTGCTCGACACGGTTCTTGATCCGCACGGCCATGAGCGAATCCAGGCCCAGATCCAGCAGCGGCAGCTCCCGCGGCAGGTCATCGGGGCTGTACCCCATCGAGGATCCGACGATCCGGGCGAGGCGGTCGACGATCTTCTCGCCCGAGTCCGGGTCCCAGCGAGCGTCGACGTCGTCGTCGTCCTCCTCGTCCACCACCGGGGCGTCGGACTCGGCGGACACGTAGTGCGGCTCCGGCGCGGCGTCCGGATCGATCGGCGTGCCGCCACTCACGGCGCACTCGGCGACCAACGTGAACGCCCCCGGCTGATCGCCGTGCGCATGCACCTGCAGCGACGCACCGCCCGGGTGTGGCGTCATGGTGGTGGTCACGGTGCCCGCGGCCGGCAGCAGGCCGGGACGATTGACCGCGGTGAGGTTCGCCCCCTCGAGCACCGACGCGGCCGCGGCCGTCATCAGCGCGTCGACGCTCGGCACCACCTCGGCACGAACCTGCCACGCGTGGCGGCCGTCCGGCAGCGCGACATGCGCGCCCGGCATGCGCCCCTCGCCCGAACCGCCACCGGCGGTCACGGTCGGCCACAGGGTCCGGCGCTTCCACTCCGTCCCCGGCACGTCGGCGTACCGGCCCGCACCGGTGACGTGCCCGTGCAGCATCTCCACCACCGACGGCATGTCCACCGAATGCCCGTGGACGTACAGCTGCGCGAGCGCGTGCAGCAGCGTGTCCGCCTCGGACTCCTTGCGCTTGAGCGTGAACAGCAGGTTGGGCTCGGTGAGCCCGGCGTCGAAGCAGGTCGCCGCGATCGACATGGCGGCGACCGGGTTGGGCGCGAACTCCAGGAACGTCACATAGCCGGCGTCGACGGCCTTGCGCACGGCGTGGGTGAACCACACCTGGTGGCGCATACCCTTGACCCAGTACTCCTCGGCATGGATCGGCTCGTGGCCGGCCCGGTAGAGCACCTCCCGGTCGACGGACGAGAACAGCGACGCGGTGAGCGGGCGCGGCTGCAGCCCGGCGATCTCCGCGGCGAGCTCGCCGAGCAGCATGTCCACATCCGAGGTGTGGCCGGCGCCACGGACCTGCAGCTGGCGGGCGAACTTGCCCTGCTCCTCGACCCACGCCACGAAGTCGGCGACGGGCTGGGCGCGCCCGCCGACGGTCGTGTGTGTGGGCGCGGCGTAGACGGCCGGTTCGATGGAGGCGAACTGCGGGTTGTCGGCGATGATCTGCGCGACCTCGTCCGCCGAGTACTCCACGAGCGCCATCGCGCCGGCCTCGGCATCCGACACCTGCTGCTCGGCGTCGCCCATGAGGCGCGAACGGACGCAGATCACGCGGACCGCGTCCTCGAGGTTCAACCCACCGGTGGCGTACGCGGCGGCGACCTCACCCATCGAGTGGCCGATCACGGCCTCCGGCTTGGCACCGAGCGCCCTGAGGGTGTCGATGAGCGCCACCTGGATGGCGAAGATGCCCACCTGCGCGGTCTCGACGCCGTAGGTCACCGAGTCGTCGAGGAACATCTCGGCCATGCGGTAGCCGGCCTCGAAATCGATGAGCTCGTCCACCGCGTCCAGGCAGGAGGCGAACAGCGGATTGGACAGGTACAGCTCCTTGGCCATCTTGCGGTGCTGGGCGCCGAAGCCGGCGAACACCCACACGTCGCCGGTGCCGGCGGGGGCGTCGGCGCTGAACACCCCGGGGGCGGGGTCGCCGGCGGCCAGGGCACGCAGTCCCGCGACGAGCTCGGCGCGGGTGTGGCCCACCACGGCGCCACGCGAGCGGCCGTGGTTCCTGGCGGCCAGGGTGCGGGCGACCGCGCCGAGGTCGACCGTGTCGTCCTGCTCCTCGAGCCAGTCCGCGATCCGGCCGGCGGTGGCCTTACGGCGTGACGGCAGGGATCCGGACACGACGAGCACGGTGGCCGGCGCTCCGGGCGCGGAGGTGCCGGTGGTGGCGAGCTCGTCGGCGTTGCGCTCCACGGCCTCGGCGACGCAGCGTGCCACGTCCTTCTCTGCGGCCGGATCCGCGTCGACCACCTGCACGGGGGCCGGCTGGTACTCGGCCACCACGACGTGCGCATTGGTGCCGCCGAAGCCGAAGCCGGAGACGCCGGCCAGGGCGCGGCCGCTGTAGCGGGGCCACGGGGTGGTCTCGGTGACCACGCTGAGCCGGGCGGAGTCGAAGTCGATGTACGGGTTGGGGCCCGCGAAATTGAGTGTGGGCGGCACGGCGTCCCTGCCTATGCCGAGGATGACCTTGGCCAGTCCGGCGGCACCGGCGGCCGACTCCATGTGGCCGAAGTTGGTCTTGGCCGAGCCGAGCAGCGTGGGCCGGTCGGCGTCACGCCCGCGGCCGAGGACCTGGCCGAGCGCGGCCGCCTCGATCGGGTCGCCGAGGATGGTGCCGGTGCCGTGGGCCTCTATGTAGTCCACCTGGCGCGGGTCGACGCCCGCGTCCGCATACGCCTGGCGCAGGACCGCGACCTGGGCGTCGGGGTTGGGCGCGGTCATGCCGTTGGACCGGCCGTCGGAGTTGACCGCCGATCCCTTGATGACGGCGAGGATCTCGTCCCCGTCCCGCTCGGCCTCGGACAGGCGCTTCAGGATGAACACTCCCCCGCCCTCCGCGCGGCAGATGCCGTCGGCGTCCGAGGAGAAGGCCTTGATCCTGCCGTCCGGGCTGAGTGCGGCACCGGTCTTGGCGAAGCCCATGGTCGCGGCGGGCGCGAGCATCATGTTGACCCCGCCGGCCACGGCCAGGTCCGATTCGTGCAGGCGCAGGGAGTTGACGGCCTCGTGGACGGTGACGAGCGAGGTCGAGCAGGCGGTGTCCAGCGTCATCGACGGGCCGCGGAAGTCGAACGTGTACGAGACGCGGTTGGAGATGATCGCGTTGGAGGCACCGGTGACGGCGTACGGCGAGGCCGCCGCCGAGTCGGAGGTGAGGAACACCTGGTAGTCGCTCGACGAGGAGCCGATGAACACGCCCACCTCGCGGCCCTTGAGGTCGCTGGCCGGCAGATGGGCGTTCTCGAGCGCCTCCCAGGTGAGTTCGAGTGCGAGCCGCTGCTGCGGGTCGACCATCTCGGCCTCGCGGGGGCTCATGCCGAAGAACTCGGCGTCGAAGTCCCGCACCTCGGAGTCGGCGAGCCACCCACCGTGGTCCGGCGCCTCGGCGAGGACCTGCTGCACGTAGGAGTCGCCCGCCCACTCCGACCAGCGGGTGGCGGGGCGCGGGCCGGTCGCGTCACGGCCGGAGGCGAGCAGTTCCCACATCGCGTCGGGGCTGTCGGCGCCACCGGGGAAGCGGGTGGCCATACCGATCACCGCGACGTCGAACTCCATGCCGGCGCCGCGCTCACGGAACGTGTGCAGATCGGTGGGCTCGTCCAGCTCCACCGGACCGTTGATCACGTACTCGGCGAGGGTCTCGATGGTGGGGTGCTGGTAGGCGACCGTGGCGTCCAGGGGACGGCCCAGCAGGTCCTCCAGATCCGCCGAGAGGGTCACCGCGTCCCGCGAGGACAGACCGTACTCCTCGAGCGACCGGTCGTCGGTCACCTTGGAGAGGTCGAGGCCGGTGGCCCGGCAGACCCAGCTCCGCAACCACTCGCGGAGCTCTACTACCGTCATCTCGCTCTGTGCCATCGTGTGGCTCGCCTTTCCTCGGGTGTGGTCCGGTACGTCCGTCGCTGTTCGGCACCGGGGCGCGCCGATACCGGCCGGGTCGTCGGACGCTACTGCGTCGGCAGGTCCGGGAAGGCGGTCTGCTGGTGCCCTCCACGCAGCGTGCCATCCACGTACGCGGCCTTGCAGGCGCGGCGTGCGATCTTGCCGCTGGAGGTGCGTGGAATCGATCCGGCGGGGACCAGGAGCACGTCCTGGGCCGTGACACCGTGCCGTGCGGAGATCGCGGAACGGACGGCATCCGCGATGGGGCCGGGATCCGCCTTGCCCGCGCCTGGAGCCCGCTCGCCCACGAGGACGAGTGTCTCCGAAGAGTCATCGGCGGCGATCTCCGCACCGTTACGGGCATCGATCGGAAGCTGGTTGGCGGGCACCGAGAACGCGGCCACGAAACCGGGGCGCAGCGCGTCGGAGGCGTCCTGCGCCGTGTTCTCCAGGTCCTGCGGGTAGTGATTGCGGCCCGCGACGATCACCAGGTCCTTGACGCGACCGGTGATGTACAGCTGGCCGTCGACGTACGCGCCGTAGTCACCGGTCCGCAGCCATTTCCCGTCGGCGGGCACGGTGCCGAACTCGCGCACGGTCTTGGAGCCCTCGTCCAGGCGCTCGACGAGGGTGTTGCCGAAGGTGGCCTCGGAGTCCACGGGGCGGTCCCAGTAGGCGCGGCCGACGTTGGTGCCGTGCAGCCAGATCTCGCCGACCCGGCCCTCGGGCAGCTCGCGGCCGGTGCCGTCGTGCTCCCCCGTCGCCTCGTCGATGTTGGCCTCGACGATCGCCGCCCACTGGCTCGGGGCGACGTAGCCACAGGCGACCTGCGGGATCGCGTCGTCGTTCCCCGCGACCTGCGCGGGGTCCAGCACGGTCATGACGCCCTTGCCCAGGTCGCCCCGGTCCACGTGGATGACGATCGCCTGGTCGTCCTTGCGTGGCGAGGACACGAACAGCGTGGCCTCGGCCATTCCGTACGAGGGCTTGATGACCGACGGGGCCAGCCCGTACGGGGAGAACGCCTCGTTGAACACGCGCATCGACGCGGGCGTGACCGGCTCGGAGCCGTTGATGATGCTCGTGACGCCCGACAGGTCGAGGGTCTCGCCCTCGCGGGGCAGTCCGCGGCGGGCGGCGTGCTCGAATGCGAAGTTGGGCGCGGCGGCGAACACGCCCTCCACCCCCTCCTCGGCGGCCACCTCGGCGAGTTGTCTGATCCAGCGGCCGGGCCGCTGGACGAACGCGCGGGGGCTCATCACGGTGACGGTGGAACCGACCAGCGCCGGCGCGATGACCTTGACCAGGCCCATGTCGTGGAACAGGGGGAGCCAGGTGACGCCACGGGAGGACCTGGACAGGCCGAGTCCGTCGAAGAGCTGGATGACGTTGGTGACCACGTTGCGGTGTGTGATCTCCACACCGGCCGGGACGCGGGTGGAGCCGGAGGTGTACTGCAGGTAGGCGATGTCGTCCGCGCTCAGTTCCGGCCGGCTCCAGCCGACGCCCAGCTCGGCGGGGATGGCGTCGACGGCGACGGTGCGCGGACGCCGGCGGGCCGGCAGCTCGCGGAACAGCGTCCGGACGCCGGCCGCGGATTCGGTCGAGGTGAGGATGACCGAAGGCGAGCAGTCGCCCAGGACCGCGTGGAGGCGGTCATGGTGCCCGGGTTCGTCCGGGTCGAACAGGGGCACGGCGATGAGTCCGGCGTGGATCGCGGCGAAGAACGACACGATGTAATCCAGGCCCTGGGGGGCGAGGATCGCCACCCGGTCACCGGGTTCGGCCACCTGCTGCAGCCGCGCCGCGATCGCGTGGAGACGGTCGCCGAAACACGACCACTGCAGTTCGTGCACCTCGCCGTCACGGGTCTTCGAGTAGTCGATGTAGCGGTAGACCAGCCCGTCCTGTGCAGGATCCTGACGTGCGGCGGAGACGTTTGCCTCGACGAAGTCGACCAGGGTGGTGCGGTCCGGGATGACGATCGCCCCGCTGGCGTCGTGGTACTGCTCGAACTCCACGTTGCTCCGTTCCGATCCGTGTCTGGTGGTCGACGTCGTCGACCGCGGAAAATCCGGGCATGATGACGACAGGCTTGGTCGATCTTACAGCGTGCCCCAGGCCACCTCCGAACTCCGAATCGTCCGCGACAACCGGCGTGTCGTCCACCGGCCGGACCAGCCGGTCTATTCGTGCGCGATCTCCGGGGCGGTGTCCGTGAGTTCGCGGATGTGACCGATCGCCCACTCCGGCACGGTCGTTCCGACGATCACGTCGGGGTTGGTCGCATACATCGCGTGGATCGCGTTGTTGGCCACGAACTCCTGGAGCCGCGCGGCGCCGTCGACCACGTTGAGCGGGGCGTTGCAGATGAGGTCCCGGGAGTCGCAGATCTGCGCGGTGCGGTCGGCGAGCTCGCCGAACCCGCCCGGGCGCGGGCCGGTCATGGTGGCACCGGCGATGAGCTGCGTGATGCCGGTGACCGGCTGCAGCGAGATCTCCATCCCCTGGCCGTTGCCCGGGGACAGGCCCGGCGACTGCCCCTCACCGGGCAGCCGGCGTCCGTCCGCGATCAGCACCGACCCCAGCACCCGGTCGGCGGGGACGGGGCCGTTTCCGGTGCCGATCTCGTTAGTCAGGTCACCGGCGATCACGGCCCCCTGGGAGAAGCCGAGGAGGATGAACGAGGTGTGGGGGCAGTGCTCGTGGGTGGCGGCCATCTCGGCACGCGCCCGCTCGGTGCCCTCGGCGCGACTCTGGTCGTAGGTGATCTCGTCGGGCTGCTGTGGATTACGGAACTGGGCCACGTACGGGACGGTGAAGACCTCCAGCCGGTCCCCCGGGTACTGCTCGGAGAGCGGGTCGGTGATGGTCCGCAGCAGGGCGTTGGGCAGGAACGTCGGATTGTGCGGGTCGTCGGTCGGGCTGCTCTCCCAGGTGCCCGGCACCGCGAGCAACTGCACGTCGGCGCAGTCCGCGGGCTGGGTCAGCTCGGGCTCCTCGCCGGGGCCGGGTCCGGGCACCTCGGGCCCGGTGGGCAGGCCCCTGTTCCCGACCCACCAGCCGATGCCCAGCACGAGCAGGACCACCAGGACGAGCGCTCCGATCGAGCACCCGAGCCGGCGGCCTGCGCCTCGACGAGATCCTCGGGCCACGGTCCGTACTCCTTCCCGACCATCTCACAGGCGATGTCCGCCGATGGCCGATGTCTGGTTCAACGCCCAGCCGGGCCCTCGGGTTCCGGAAAGCCGCCGGACGTGGCGGCACTCACGCGGACCGCGGCGACTGTTATGGGCAGAGCTGGCCGGCGGAGGCCTCCACGACTATCCGCGAGAGCTCGTCGACCCCGTGCTCGGAGTAGCCACCCGCCGCGATCTGACCGGCGACCGCGTCGGCGATCGTCGTGGTCTCGTCGGCCGCGCCGCCCGTGGTCCTGATGCGGCAGATGGTGTTGCCCGCCGCGACCAGCGGATCCTGCAGTTCCTCGGTCTCGATCCCCTCACGCTCGAGGGTCTCCAGGTAACCGCGCTCCCGCGCTCCGACCGCCGGTCCGCTGAAGCCGGAGGCGTCCGGGGCGACCGTTTCGGGCGCCTCGGTGAACCGGCCCGAGTCCTCGGTGGCCGGCACCCGGGAGGAGGTGGGCGTACCACCGCCGGGCGGTGGGGCGATGGTCTCCGAATCCGGTACGCCGGACACCGTCGAGTCACCGCCGCCGCACGCGGCGAGCATCCCGCCGGCGACGATCAACGCGGCTCCCAGTGCCGGGACGCGGGCCCTCACGAGATCTCCGCCCGACCGCCCGAGACGGTGATCTGACCGCCCTCGAATTCCTGGACCTCGCCGTCCCGGGTCGTCCGCACCGGGCCGGTGGGGTAGCCGAGGCGGCCGCGCTCGTAGTCGACCGTTCCCCAGGCCTCGAAGATCGGGCCGCGCGGCACGATGTGGGCGCCAGTCTCCCGCGACCAGTAGATGTAGCCGCCCTGGAAACGGTTGAAGGCACCGTTCCGGGTGCTCAGCGCGATCTCGTCGGTCGCCGGGTATCCCAGCTCCGAGTTCTCCGCGCCCGCCGCACGGTAGGCGTCGAGGATCCGGCCCTCGACGACCTTCGGCCCGGTCTCCTCCGACCAGTAGACGGTGCCGCCCTGGAAGCCCTGGACGACGCCCGGCTTGTTCGGGTTGGCGATCTCGTCGGTGGTCGGGTAACCGAGGTCCCCGCCCTCGGCGCCCCGGTCCTGCCACATCGCCCGGATGGCGCCGCGGACGGCGTGGGCGCCGGTGGTCGGCGACCAGTAGATGACGCCGTTCTGGAACGTCGAGTAGCGCCCCTTGCCGTCGGGGGTGGTGTTCTCGCCCGAGGTCGGCAGCCCCAGCGGTCCGCCCGGTCCGCCCTCGGCCTGGTAGGCCGCGCCGATCGCGCCCAGGACCGAGTGGGCGCCGGTGGTCGGCGACCAGAAGACGCGGCCGAAGCGGAAGTCGGTGGCCTTGCCGCCCGGCACGTCGTACTCGTCGGTCAGGCACGGCCCCAGTCCGGGCTGACGCTCCGCCAGGGCGGCGATCGCGCCCTCCGCGGCGCAGGGCTCCTCGACGTTCTCGATGCCGACGGCCGCCGCGTACTGCGGCCACGCCTGGGTCATCTCGAACTGCCAGTACGGCCACGTGTGCGTGCCGGAGGGCCGGAAGTTGGCCGTCACGTCCACCCCGGCCTCGCGGGCCCGGTTGACGAACGTCTGGGTGGTCATGCGCGACAGCAGTTCCAGGCCGTAGCCCGGGAAGTTGGTGGGGATGCCCGGCAGACCGGACGGCTCGTCCCACGGGCCGGTGTTGCCGCTGCCCGCGGAGACGTACACGCTCTGCCCGCGCATCTTCTCGGCGTGCAGCTTGGGGTCCTGCTCCTGCCATCTCTCCGACCCGAGCGGGCCCCACATGTTCTCGGCCGGGTAGCCGCCGGCGTCCTGCATGGCCACCTTGATCGCCTCCGGCATGCCGAAGCTGGTGGTGTCGAGGATGCCCGAGTAGCTGGCGGCGAACTGGAAGAAGTCCGGGTAGCGCTGCGCGAGCATCAGTGCGGCCGTCCCGCCCATGGACAGTCCGGCCACGCCGTGCTCGTCTCCGACGCGCCAGTCGCGCGCCAGCAGCGGGGGCAGTTCCCGCATGAGGAACGTCTCCCACTGGTACTCCTTGCCGTTGGCATCGGCGACCCAGTCCGTGTAGAAGCTCGACTCGCCGCCGACCGGCAGGACGATGATCGCGTTCTTGGCGTCGAAGAACTGCGAGATCTTGGTCTCCAGCGTCCAGCCGCTCGCGTCGTCGCGCGCCCGCAGTCCGTCGAGCAGCAGCAACGACGGGTACGTGCGGTCCGGCTCGGAGTTCCACGTGGCGGGCAGCATCAGCTGCACCTGGACGGCTTCTCCCATGGCCGGCGACTGGACCCACAGCGCCACCCGGTTCGCGGTCTTCCACTCGACGCGGTCCAGGCGCACTCCGGACGGCAGCGTCGTGGGGACCTGCAGCGTCGGCGCCTCGGGGGCGTTCGCGGGGTCGGGCGCCGGTGTCGCGCCGGCCGGGGCCTCCCGGGGTGCCGGCGCCGGGCTCACCGGAACCTCCTCGGCGCCCGCGAGCGGGGCCACGACGAGGCCGGAGCCCACCATGCCCGCCACGAGGGGGGCGGCGAGAAGGGACGCCCACCGGGTGCGGGGGCTCGCGTATGCGCTGGGGGTCGCCATGTTGTTGGTTCTCTTCCTTACCGCGTCGTCGGGAATCGGATCCGGCGCGAGGACGGCCGGGGGTCGGCCGGCGATACCGGTGTCCCGGGGCCCGTCAGTCCATGTCACGTCCGTGGTTTCCCCTTCCACGGCCGAACCCGGTGGTCACAATCGACCGGGGCCCCGCACGTGAATCTACGCGCGGGGCCCCGGTGTGACGGGTGAGGACTCGCTGAGAGCAGGCGAATCCGTGTCAAACGTCGGTGTTGTCCCTGGGTGCCGTCCCGACCGTCAGTAGGTCGAGTAGGCGTTCATCACGTCGAGGATCTGCTCGGAACGTGCCGCGATCAGGTCGTCGTTCCAGTAGCCCCAACCGTGGATGCCGGTCGTCCGGTAGTTGAAGGTCGCGTTGTTGGGCGCGGCGTTCATGGTGTTCTGGAAGGCCAGGGTGGAGCCGCGGGACAGCCCCTCGAGGATGATGCCGTTGAACGTGTTGAACACGGCCTGCAGGCTGGAGGGCTGGTCGTACTCGCCCGGGATGGCCGAGCCGGCGGTGACGTACATCGGGACATCCCGCAGCTTGTCCGCGTTGAGGAGCGGATCGTGCGCACCCCAGGCCGGGGAGCCGGGCAGGCCCCACATGGCGAACGGGTCACACTTGCACTGGTCGAACATCGCCAGCGGGATCATCGAGTACATGCCTGGTGCGGTGGGGTTCATGTAGCCGGAGAAGACCGAGACCTGCTTGAACTGGTCCGGGTGGTTCGCGGCCAGCATCGCGGCCGCGGAGCCGCCCATGGACAGGCCGGCGACGGCGTTGTTGTTCGGCGACACGCCGAACTCCCGCTGCAGGTAGACGGGCAGCTCCTCGGTCAGGAAGGTCTCGTACTTGTACTCGAGCAGGTTGCCGCCCAGGTTGATGGGCCGCTCCCAGTCGGAGTAGAAGGAGACTTGGCCACCGACGGGCATGACCAGGGTGATGTTGTCCATGAGGAAGATGCGCTGCGCCTGCGCGTCGTGGGTCCAGGCGTTCCAGTCGTCACGCGCCCGGAGACCGTCGAGCAGGTACAGACCGGCGTTGCCGCCGGCCTGCCGTGCCGGCTGGACCTGCACCTTGATGTGCCGGTTCATGGCAGGCGACCAGACCTCGCACAGCTGCACCCAGGACTGCACCGGGTCGTAGACGCAGCCCGCACCCAGGATGCCGCGCTGATTGTCGGGGTCCTCATTTCCACCGAAGGGCATTGCGGCCGGGGCGGCGGCGGGGGCGGCCGGCGGCTCAGCCGAGCCGGCCGAACCGGCCGACTGCGCATTGGCGAGTGCCGGTGTGCCGGCCACGAGCCCGGCGGCGGTCGCCATCGCGGTGAGCCCGGCAGCGATCCTGCGCCGGAGGGTGGAATGGGACATTCGTTGGTTCCTTTGTTCGTTCCTGGTGCCCCGGGGGGCATCGGTGACGTCCATCGGACCGA